>CAJMKE010000032.1 GCA_905213895.1 uncultured Alistipes sp. | reverse complement strand
TGCGCAACGAACCTACGAGGTCCGGCATGTACGAGCATGTTCATGCGGCTGTTTGCGGCTCGTGGTGGTATTCCAACGTCAACGGCGACGGCTGCCCTAACGGATATGCGGTCTATTCTATCAGCGGTTCGACGATGAAGGACTGGTACTATAAGGGCGTCAATGCCGGCATGAACGAACGCGACTATCAAATCCGTCTCTACCGCGGCAACATGAAATGCGGCGGCAAGTACGAGTACTACCAGTATCAGCACGGCAGCAACGTACTGCTTGCCAATGTCTTCAATGCCGACTCCTCTTGGAAGGTCAAGGTGTACGAGAACGGCGTGTACTCGGGCGATATGACTTTGATTGCGAACAAGAAATACGACGATACGACGCTGCCGTGCTCTAAGCCCAACAGCATTACGAATCCGACGCTCGTGCCGAACAATTCGAGTCAGGATTTCTGGGCTATCGGCTATCATACAGGAGTGGTCGGTCGCGGACATATCGGCGGAGGCAGAAACAGTTACATGACCAACGGATTTCATATTTATAAATATACGCTGAAAAATCCTTCGGCAAGCATCAAGGTCGTAGCGACGGACAAGTTCGGCAACGAGTATACGGCAACCGAAATTACCGGCGACTATGACTATTCGCTTGCGGAAAAACCGTAACGGTTCGCAGTCGCCCGTAACGAAAATTCCTCGGCAACTTTCGGTTGCCGAGGAATTTTGTTTTTTGCGGAGGGGAGCGTTTCATTAAGGTCCTTAAAGTCCTTAACGACCTTAAAGTCTTTAATGCCGCTGCCGAATCTTCTTTATACGTGCCGCAGAATCTCTTCCAGTCCGTCGAAATGGCATTTGTAGTCTTCGAGCGAACGGCGTATGATTTCGTATGCCTCCTCCTTGCCGTATGTGTCGATGATTTCGACGCGTTTCGGCTTCGTGTTGTCGGTGTCCGGCATGTCCTTGTAGGTAAGGAAATAGTGCTTCAAGCGATTCACGATGGTTTTAGGCAATTCCGATATGTCGTTGTAACCGTTGTATGTCGCATCGTGGCGCAGTACGGCGATGATTTTGTCGTCCGCCTCATTGCCGTCGAGCATCCGGAATCCGCCTATCGGACGTACATTGACTATGATGTCGCCGTGGGCTATGGTGCGTTCCGTCAATACGCAGATGTCGAGCGGGTCGCCGTCGCCAGTGATTCCCGTGCGGTTGCACTGCTGCATGCAGTATTTGGCTACGCTGTCGCCGCAGAAACTCTGCGGAATGAAGCCGTATAGCGCGGGTATTACCGTCGAATATTTTTGCGGGCGGTCGATTTTGATGTAGCCGCTGACTTTGTCCAGTTCGTATTTTACGGTGTCGGTCGGCACCATTTCGATGAATGCCGTAACCACCTCGGGCGCATTCTCGCCCACCTCGATTCCGTGCCAAGGGTGCGACTTGTAGCGCAGACCCATCAATCGTGCTATCGGGTCGTTGATTTTGTTTCCCATTTTATTCCTCTTTTATTACACGGCAAAGATAGCGTTTTTATTTCAAATACCGTATGTTATCATGCTCTTTGATTTCCCGAAACATACTTTTATGACATTTCTGTTTTAATTTTCAGCCGATTGATATTAAAAAGCGAATATTATGACTGTAATTCAAGTTAAATCCGGAAAATCTAAGACACCGCGCCGCCGCATCTGCGTATTGGAATATATGGAGCGGTCGGCTTCCGAACTCGATTCGTGCGGCAAATTCGGCACTGCACGCAACTATCGTCGCACCATAAGCAGTTTCGCCGCTTTCCTCGGCAGGGACATCCCCCTATGCAGGCTGAACGAAAGGGTGGTGGCGGAGTACGACGAGTGGCTTCGGCGGCGCAACCTCGTGCGCAACACCGTCTCTTTTTACATGCGTGTGCTGCGGTCGGTCTACAACAAGGCTGTCGAGCGTCGTATCGTGAAACAGACTTTCCCTTTCCGCAATGTCTATACGGGTGTCGACCGCACCCGCAAACGTGCCGTCGACGAACGTGTCATACTGCGGCTTCAACGTCTCGATGTCGGTTCGGAATCCTCGCTCGCCCTGACACGCGACTTGTTCGTGTTCAGTTACTGCATGAGGGGAATGGCGTTCGTCGATATGGCGTTTCTTCGCAAATCCGATATCCACGGCGGCACGATAGAGTATTTCCGCCGCAAGACGGGACAGAATCTTGTCATCCGCATCGAACCCTGCATCGAACGTATCATAGGTCGTTACGAACATGCCGTGAGCGACAGTCCCTATGTGTTTCCGCTTATCGGTTCGTCCGACCCGGCGACCGCATTCCGTGAGTATCAGATTGCATTGGGCGTTTACAACCGCAGACTGAAAGAGTTGTCCAGACTCGCGGGTATCGATGCTCCGCTGACATCCTACGTCGCGCGCCACACTTGGGCTACTGTGGCTCGCAACCGCAATATTCCGCTGTCGGTAATCAGCGCGGGTATGGGGCATACCTCCGAGAAGACCACCCAAATCTATCTGGCGTCATTGGAGAACTCGATTATCGACCGAGCCAACCGGCGTATTCTGGAAGCGTTGAACCAGTGATTGCGAGAGCGTCCGCAGGTCGCACTCTTTGAGCAGCACCCGCTTTTCTTCGTTGAGCAGATATAGGGCGGGCAACTGCTTGAACGAGTATAGTTCCCGCTCCTGAACTCCGGTGGTGTCGAGCGCATCCGTCCACTCGTCGGGAATGACGTCCGGCAGCCGTTTCCACGATTCGCGGTCGCCGTCGGCGAATACGGCGACGACTGCGAGCCTGCCGCCGCTCACCGCCGTTCCGATTGTGTCATCGTCGCGCAGCGATGCCATTACCTCCATGCAGTGTTCGCACTCGGGGTCGTAGAATACGAGCAACACATTTTCTCCGACCGTGTCGTGGAGCGTCCGTCTGCGTCCGTCCCTGCCGACGTATGCGAAATCTGCCGCCATAGAGCCGGTACGGTTCTTGCGAGCCGTATTCAGTTGGTATGCGGGACGGATTTTCTCGTACTCGTCGAGTATGGGGCTGTGCAGTATTTCTTCGAGGAAAATCATGTAGCGGCTGTCGTCGCACAACGGCGAGTCCGGTTCGTACAGATACTTTTCGGCTATTTCCGCCAGCATCATGTATGCCGGTTTGTCCGCTTCGGCGCGACACAGCAGTCCGCCTATCGCTGCGGTTACAGCAGTTGTGTCGGCGTGGGGAAACACCGATGCGAAGTTGGCGAAATTCTGCTCCATGAACTCTCTGTCGCGGCTTGCCGACGTGTCGGCGAAATCCATCGCGTCCCAAAAGTGCGCCAGCAAATATGCGGCACGCTCCCGCGGGTTTCGCATGGTCGGTGGAATGTTCGGCAGCGGCAGTTCGCGGACGGTCGCGACCGAATCGGCAATCGGCATTTCGATTGCGGAATTGTTGGTGTCGGCAGATACCGAAATTATCGACAGCACCGCCGCCGCAAACAAAATATTCCGTTTGAAAACCTGCCGTAATCGCATGACGAATCGAATTTCCGCAAAAATAAGGATTTTCGTTGAATATACGTAATCCGCGGTCGCCGAATGGCGTGCGAAATCTCTGAACAAGAGA
>CAJMKE010000031.1 GCA_905213895.1 uncultured Alistipes sp. | reverse complement strand
CGTACCGCCGCCGAGGTGGTAAACCCTGCTTTCAGGCACGACCTCAACGCCGTAGCCCGCCAACTGCACCCGCCAGCAGAAATCTATTTCCTCCATGTGGGCGAAAAATTCGCCGCACAGTCCGCCGAGCGAACGGTACACATCGGCTCGGCAGCACAAAGCCGCACCGCCGACCCAGAACACCCTGCGGCGGTCGTCGTACTGCCCCTCGTCGCGTTCGACGCAGTTCAGAATCCGTCCTCGGCAGAACGGATAGCCGAGCCAGTCGATGTAGCCGCCCGCCGCACCCGCATACTCGAAGCGGTCGCGGTCGGTGTACGACAATATTTTCGGTGCGACCACCGCGACGGTAGTGCCGCTCTCCAAAGCCGCTGTCAGCGGTTCTAACCACCCTTCGGGCGTTTCGACATCCGAGTTCAGCAGCACGAACGCATCATACCCGTCCAATTCGCCCAGCGCACGGTTATAGCCCTCGGCGAACCCGTAGTTGCGGTCGAGCGCAATCCACCGCACGGTCGGGAATCCGCTCCGCACGACCTCCGCCGAACCGTCGGTCGAGCCGTTGTCGGCAACGACTATATCCGCCGACGGCGTATTAGCCGCCACCGACGGCAGAAACCGGCGCAGATGGTCGGCTCCGTTCCAGTTGAGTATGACTACCGCGGTTTTCATCCGTTGCTTCTGTCTCTGATTACCGTTCCGTCGGCTCCGCGGCGGAATTTCCAGCGGTTGTGCGACCACATCCACAATTCGGGACGACGTTCGATGGTCTTTTCGAGACACCGCACGTAACGTTCCGTAATTTCGTACTGCCCGACAGGTTCGCTGCCGTCGTATATGAGTTTGTATTCGCCGTGGTAGTACCCGCGGCGGATGCGGGTCATTTCGAGATAGTACACCGGCAGCCCGAATTTCATCGCCAACTGTTCGCCGCCGTCGAAGAACAGCGAATCGTGGTTCAGGAACCGATACCAATGCACATCGCCATGCGGCGGGCTGTTCTGGTCGGAGATAAGCCCTATGAGCAGATTACGACCGTCGATGCCGTCGCGGTGCGACATGTAGAAGCGCATGAAAAGTTTGCTCGACACCGGTTCGACCGAATCGGTGCGGCGCAGACGCATATAGAAATCGTCCATCGCCTCGTTCTTGATGCTGTGGTACGCCACGACCAGATGATGGTCGGTCATCCACAGCGACGCGAACGAATCGTACTCCCAGAATCCGTAATGCGAGGTCAGCACGACGACATTGCGCCCCGCGACCGTCTCCCTCATATCCGCCGCGCCGCGGAACGTTACGCGGCGTGCGCGTTCGGCGTCGCTCATACCGGCGAGCGTAAGCGTATTGACGACCATTTCGGCGAGCGTGCCGTAGTAGTCGTTGCATATTTTCACGATTTCGCGCCCGCTCTTTTCGGGGAACGAGTCCGACAACTGACGGATTATCAGTCTGCGGCGATAGCGTATGATATACCGCAGGACGACGCGGATTATCTCCGCCAGCACGTAATACTGGAACCAGTAGGGCAATACGGCGACCGAGCGGCTGAAAAGCCACATTCCCTCGGTCCTCAACCTCTGTATCGCTCTGCCGATTCTTTCGCCCATAGCCACTGTACGTTACTCTTCGCTCTCCTCCGCATCTTCGGCGACGCGGTGTTTCAGCCCCTTGCCCGAAAGCACGATTACGAACTCGCCTTTCGGTTCGTGCGCACGGAAATATCCGGCGGTTTCGGCAAGCGTGCCGCGAACCGTCTGTTCGAATTTCTTGGTAATCTCCCTCGACACCGACACCATCCGCTCCGCGCCGAACACCTCCGCCATCTGTTCAAGGCATTTCACCACTCTGAACGGAGATTCGTAGAAAATAATTGTGCGCTCCTCGTCGCGTAACTCCTCCAATCGCTTCATGCGTCCCTTCTTCTGCGGCAGGAAGCCCTCGAAGCAGAACTTGTCGCACGGGAATCCGCTCTGCACGAGCGCGGGGATGAGAGCCGTCGCCCCGGGGAGCGTCTCCACCTCGATTCCGTGTTCGATGCACGTGCGCACGAGCAGGAATCCCGGGTCGGAGATACCGGGCGTGCCGGCATCGGACACCAGTGCCACGTTGCGTCCCGAAGCGATGGTTTCGGCGAGCATGCCGACCGTCGCGTGTTCGTTGAACTTGTGGTGCGACCGCAGCGGCTTTTCGATGCCGAGATGTTTGAGCAGGAACGAACTTGTCCGCGTATCCTCGGCGAGGATGAAATCGACCTCCTGCAACACCTTGACCGCACGCAGCGTTATGTCGTCGAGGTTGCCTATCGGAGTGGGGACTATATAGAGTTTCGACATGTTCTATTTGCGGAATTTACGCTGTATCAGATTCATAATCAGTTTCGCGCCGTCCGACGTGCTGCGCCACGAATAGTTCTCGACGATATGCACCATGCAGTCGTCGAGGTTGTCGAACGAGTCGATTGCGACAATCGCCTTTTCGTATGCCGCCGCATCGCCGCCGAACAGGTCGCGGATAAGCAGGAAACGGTCGTTGATGCCTATCGCCGCCCGCAGAGACGCCACGGGAGCGGCTTCGGATATGTCCTTCGCCCGCGCGATGCTCTCGCCCAAAGTGTGGACATCGGCACGCAGCACGTCGCCGAGTACGATTTCGTCGTCGATTGCAGGCATCACGACAGGTTCGGGCATTTCATCGCCGAGCGCATCGCCATATTTCGGTTCAGGATTTCTCGGTTCGCCGGTTTCCGGCGCATCGGTTTCCGCAAATTCCTCCGCATGTTTCTCCGCCGCGGCAGCAGTTTCCGACGCGGGTTCGGACTTTATCTCCGGTGCGGGATTCGTTTTCGGTTCGGGCTTGCGCTCGTCCGCACGCTCCGTAATCATGGTCGGTATTTCGTCGTCGTAAAGCGACATCAGCACCCGTCTGCGCGACGAACGCGGCAGCACCACCTCGTCGTCGCCGAACAGCGACTGCTCGGGCTTGCGGCTTTCGGCATGATTTTCCGCATGGCTTTCTGCGTGATTTTCGGCGTGATTTTCGGCTGTGTCATAAGTTGTCGCAACTATTTCGCCAACCGTTTCATCTGCATACACTTTCGTCTCATCGGCGGTCTGCACCGCTTCCGGTTCGGGAACGTTTTCCTCCTCCGTTTCGGATGCCGTCTCCGGTTCAGCCGCCGGTTCGAAGGTCGGTTCGGCAGTCTGTTCCTGCGGCAACGCCTCGTCTGCCGGTTCGTCCTCGTCGTCAGACATTATCAGTTCGACCTCTATTTCGGGTTCTTCCGATTCGTTTTCGTCTGCCGCGTTCTTCTCACGCACCGGTTCTTCCGTTATGACCGGCGGAACGACAACCGCGGCAGGCTCGTCCGCCTTTCCGTTCACGGCAACCGTGCCGCCGAAGCGGATTTCCGAATAGATGCGCCGCAACTCTTCGAGCGCAATATCGCGCTCCAACTCCGTTACGCCCGCATTCTCCCAGCCCTCGACGAGCGACTGCAAACGCGCAACAGCGGCTTTTATATCACCAAAATCCATAGATTTCGCAATTTATACATTCAATTTTCAAAGTTATGAAAAATTTGCGAATCGGCAATAAACAAAAAGGCAATATAGGTAGAATAGGTATTATAGGTAAAATAAGTCTATTTTACCTATTCTGCTTATAGTACCTATGTTCTGCAAAGATAACCCGTCTACCGGACGCTATTTCTGGCGGAAATAAATCTGCATCGGGACGCCCGAAAAATCCCAGTGTTCGCGAATCGCGTTTTCGAGGAAGCGGCGGTAGTTCTCGCGGATATACTGCGGCAGGTTGCAGAAAAAGACGAACTGCGGCGTCGGCGTCGGCAACTGCATCGCGTACTTGATGCGGATATACTTGCCCTTCGTCGACGGCGGCGGCGTCTCCTCGATTATCGGCAATATGAAATCGTTGAACTCCGATGTCGGGATGCGGCGACTGCGCGACTTGCATACGCGGATAGCCGTCTGCAAAACCTCCAATATACGCTGTTTGTTGAGTACCGAGGTGAAGATAATCGGAATGTCGTTGAACGGCGAGAGCCGCTTTTCGAGGAACTCGCGCCACTCCTTCATCGTGTTGTTAACCTTATCGACCAAATCCCACTTGTTCACCACGATAACGCAACCCTTACGGTTGCGGACAATCAGATTGTGGATATTCAGGTCCTGCGATTCGAGCCCCTGCTGCGCATCGAGCATCAGGATGCAGACATCCGAAGCCTCGATGGCGCGAATCGAACGCATCACCGAATAGAACTCCAAATCCTCCATCGTCTTGCCTTTCTTGCGCATACCCGCGGTATCGACCAGATAGAAATCCATGCCGTACTTGTTGTAGCGCGTATGAATCGAATCGCGAGTCGTGCCGGCGATGTCGGTAACGATGTTGCGCTCCTCGCCGAGCAGGGCGTTGGTCATCGACGACTTGCCGACGTTCGGACGACCGACGATGGTTATGCGCGGCAAGTCCTCCTCGTGTTCCGCCTCGCAGTCCTCCGGCAGATGACGCAGTATCTCGTCCATCAAATCGCCCGTTCCGCTGCCCGACATCGAACTGATGCACATCGGGTCGCCCAGACCGAGCGAGTAGAACTCGTGCGACGAGTAGATGAGGTCGTAATTGTCCACCTTGTTGCAGACGAGTATGGTGCGTTTCTTCGCGCGGCGCAGAATCTCAGCCATCATCATGTCGAGGTCGGTGATGCCCGTGGTAACTTCGACGAGGAACAGAATCACGTCCGCCTCCTCGATAGCCAGCAGCACCTGCTTGCGGATTTCGTCCTCGAAGATGTCGTCGCTGTTCACGGCGTAACCGCCGGTGTCGATGACGGAAAATTCGCGACCGTTCCAGTCCGTCTTTCCGTAATGGCGATCGCGCGTCGTACCCGCCGCGGCATCGACAATCGCCTGCCGCTGTCCGACCAGACGGTTGAAGAGCGTACTTTTGCCCACGTTCGGGCGACCTACTATTGCAACAAGACTCATAATTATCCCAAAATTTGTGCGACGCAAAGATAATCCTAAATTCGCAGACAAAAAAATTTAGAGCCGCAAGCCGGCGGATTTTCAAAAATTTCACTATTTTTGGAGGGTTATATGCACCGTCCGCAACCGGATGCGGGCGGCAAAAAGCGAATTTTATGAAAAAGGCACTGTTGATAATAACTACCGTCGCTCTCATGCTCGCGGCAGGCATAGGCGACGCCGCAGCCGAAAACCGCAACGACGGCAAAAAGCGCAAGGGCGGAGGAGTGAAGTTGAGTACCGAATGGGGATTCGTCGCCGGCGTATCGTATCCGTGGCTGAACTACGACACACAGGCGTTCCCGACGCTGCAAATCAACCCCAAGATGGGTGTTTCGGCGGGATTCCACATGGCATTGAAATTCGGCAGGACGCTCGCGTTGCAACCCGAACTGATATACACCTACTCGCCGATGCGGATGCGGAATCCGGCGGAGAAATTCAGTTCGCGAATCAAGGCGCAGACGCTGCAAGTGCCGGTACTGTTCTCGGTGCGGTTCTGGGTGATGCGTCTGAATGTCGGACCGGTCATCACGCTGATGGACAACCCGACATACAGGGACAACGGCGGAGAAAAGGTGATGTTCGGTCGCATCTACCCCACCTTCTCCTACACGGCGGGGGCAAGCGTGTGCGTGCTGCGGCATCTGCTCATCGACCTGCGCTACAACGGCAGATTCAACAAATCGTCGAACTTCGTCTCCTACGATGCGTCGCACGAAGGATTCGACATCAAGACATCGACCCATAACGTTCAACTCAAAATAGGTTATCTGTTCTAACTACAATGACGGAAGCGGTAAGCAGGGAAATAACGGTAGAGAATGTGGATACGCGCGAACTCTACGGCGCGAAAAACGTATATTTGGAGCAAATCAAGGCTCTGCACCCCAAACTTAAAATCATCGTCCGCGGCTCTTCGCTGAAAGTACTCGGTTCGAAGGGCGAAACCGAGCGGTTCGAGCGGCGCATGAAGGGTCTTATCGACTATTTCGACCGCTACGGGCATATCTCGAAGGAGGTTGTCGAGCAGTCGTTCGCCGGAGGTCTTACCGACAGCGACCGCAGGCAGTCCGAGAGCGGCGACCGCGAAGCGATAGTCTACGGCAACAACGGAATAGTCGTCAAGGCGCGCACCGAAAACCAGCGCAAACTGGTCGAACTCTACGACCGCAGCGACCTTATCTTCGCGACGGGACCCGCGGGTTCGGGCAAGACCTACACGGCAATCGCTCTTGCCGTCAGGGCATTGCGCGACAAACAGGTGCGGCGCGTGATACTGACGCGTCCGGCGGTCGAGGCGGGCGAGAAACTCGGATTCCTGCCGGGCGACCTCAAAGAGAAACTCGACCCCTATCTGCAACCGCTCTACGACGCGCTGAACGACATGATTCCCGCGGCGAAACTCCAAAAGTTCATGGAGGACGGCACAGTCCAGATTGCACCGCTCGCATACATGCGCGGGCGGACGCTCGACAACGCATTCGTGATTCTCGACGAGGCGCAGAACACGACGATGTCGCAGATAAAGATGTTCCTGACGCGTATGGGACGCAACGCGAAGTTCATCGTTACGGGCGACGTAACGCAGGTAGACCTGCCGCGGCGCAGCGACAGCGGACTGGTGCGCGCGATGCAAACGGTGCGCGGCATCGATGGCATCGGCTTCGTCGAGTTCGACAAGCACGACATCGTCCGCCACGAACTTGTCAAACACATCGTCGATGCCTTCGACCGCCGCGACAGAGAAACGGAGAAAGAGGCGGAGAGGGAGGAAAGACATTAACGACATTAGAGTCTTTAAGGTCATTAGGGACTTTAAGGACTCTAATGCCGTTAATGATTACACCCCGTTTTCTACAATTCGCTTCAACCTCTCGTATTCCGCCCGAAACTCCTTCATCAAACGGGCGTTGGTTTCGTCGATGTGCTTGCCCATTCGTTTCGCATCCGCGTCCGTAAAACCGTACTTTGCCATTGTCGCATCGTCCGAAATCAGCGGATTGCCCTCCGACATCGCCTGCCGGCAGATATGCGCCAAAATGTGCGGGAACTCTTCGATGATATTCTCGACTTTGAGGTCTTCCACATACAGCATCTCCAACGTCGGCTCGTCGTCATCTTCTTCATCGTCCGTCGGTTTGGGTTTGCCGTTGAAGTCGTAAAGGTGCATGCACAGTGCGAAAGCATCCTCTTTTGGGTCGAAATCGTCGTACCGCCGCTCGAAGTCCGCAACCGACATATCCTCGAAGTCAAGACGCTCCGCGCCCTCACGGATTATAACTATCGAAGATTTAGAGGCGTTGTGCATCAGTGTATATAGCCAATGGCTGTCGAGTTTCAGGTCGTCGAGAAACTGTTTCAGGTCGTGTTTGAGAATGTCTGTCTTGTCGAAAATCATAGTTTTATGGTTTATTAGGTCGGTTCTTGAAAAAAGCGGCATTCGTCTCCGTTGTCCATAAGACGGGCTATAAGCCCGCACTATCGATTACCGAATGCCGCTGTTGCAATGGGGTTAAGGTCGTTAAAGTCTTTAAGGTCATTAGGGTCTTTAAGGTCTTTAAAGACTTTAAGTAGAAAAAAGAAAAAGGGCGCATTAGCAGCCCCTCATGTAGGTCTTGGAGTACCATCAAATGGATGCTGTCCTGCGCCCAGTCGAGCCCTGCTCTCAATAAGAGCAGGACATAACTGGGACTGACAACCATTATACCATTTGATTAAACATCCTCCGAAGAGGTCTCCAAGTTTACATGAGGTATAAAGAGTTGTTTACCCTTTATAATATTATGTCTTGTCGGCTATGCCGAATTATTCAATGGCAAAGGTAGCATAATTTCTGTATATGTTAAGGTTCACGATGCAAATATAAGAAAAAACAATTTACAACATCATATGGTGTTGCTAAAAATACTGGATAATTTTTTGTTTTGTCAAAAAATAATTGAAGTGCAACCCACAGACCCTATATTGATAGAATTGATAGCCAGACGGCTGCAAGAAATAAGGGAGCAGCATAATGATACGAAAGAGTACGTTATGCACAAAACTGGATTGGGTATATCTGATTATGAACGCAAAGCGAAATTTCCTACTTTGACATCAATTTCCAAATTCTGCGAATTATATAATATCGCTCTTGAAGACTTTTTCGCAGGAATAAAGTATCCGGTGAAAAAATAAGATAGTTGCAACGGAGGGATAACATATTAAGAGATTTGGTTGCTCGTCGGATGAAAGAAATCAGAGAGTTACACAACCATACGCAGGAGTATTTGATAGAAAATACACACCTGCATATCTCTCATTATGAGAATCTTCAAAAATTTCCCTCTCTGGAAACCATTTCGTTATTCTGTAATTTCTATAAAATTTCTTTGGGAGATTTCTTCGCTCCGATGAACTATCCGGAAAAAGAATAATTCCTTAACAATATTAAAGTCTTTAAGGACATTAGGGTCATTAGGGACTTTAAGGACATTAAAGCGGCAAACGCAATGTTTGCCACGCGACGTTAAAGACTTTAAGGACTTTAAGGACTTTAAGGTCATTAGGGTGTTTACCAAACCAAACCAAACCAAACCAAACCAAACCAAACCAACCCACACCAACC
>CAJMKE010000030.1 GCA_905213895.1 uncultured Alistipes sp. | reverse complement strand
GTTCTCCCAGTTCTCCCAGTTCTCCCAGTTCTCCCAGTTCTCCCAGTTCTCCCAGAACTCCCAGTCCTCCCCCGCTACCCTCCGATAAACCTCACCCGCTTCGCCGCGAAAC
The DNA here is from genome assembly GCA_905213895.1 of uncultured Alistipes sp. GTDB lineage: Bacteria > Bacteroidota > Bacteroidia > Bacteroidales > Rikenellaceae > Alistipes. The sequence continues at coordinate 9,025 of CAJMKE010000030.1, read as the reverse complement.
TGCGGAGGTCTGCAATCTCGCGTTCGACGATGCCCGTCAGCACGTCGGGCGCGTCGTGCCAGCGGTTCGAACGGAACTGGCGGCGATAGGTCGTCAGGTGCGCATAGAGTTCGCCCCACCGCTCCCGCCACCCGCGCGGAAACCGCAGCGAATGCAGCACCGTAGCCGAGTTGGAGAGTATGCGCGCCTCCTTGTTGCCCGACTGGTGGAACCACTCGACCTTCACGTTCGGTGCGAGCCGTTGCAGCGTCCGCGCGAATCCGCGACCGCCGTTGTTGCTCTCGACGGCGGCGAAGCGGGTCGGCGTGCGGCGGAGCATGTCGCCGACGAGGGTTTCGGTAACCTCCATAGGCTCGCGCGAATAGACGGCATCATAGACGTATACGACGCCGTCGGTATCGACGCCGTAGCAGACCGAACACAGATAGTCGTCGCCCGTATCGGCGGTATCGGTATAGTTGCCCCAGCGCACGATGTCCCGCGGCATAACGTCGTATTCGGCGAACGACTCGCCGTAGAGCAGCCCCTTGCGCGACGACGGATGCCCCTGATACATGCACTCGAATTTCAGGGCGTCGAGCCTGCGTTTCGACAGCAGCAGTTCGCGGCTGTGCCGCTCCTCCCACAGAGCCTCACCCTCGCCGCGGGGGTCGATTTCGGTCGGCGGCGACGATTTCAGAGCCTCGAAATTGAGGTAGAGCCACGCATCGGCGGGCAGGTCGTCCAAATCGCTCCACGAGCGGAAATCGACGCACCGTTCCAGCCGCCGCAGTTCGCCAATCAGGTCTTCCTCGTGCCAGCGGGTGAAGACTATCAGTTCGCGCGACGCATTGTGCATACGGGTGCGCACAACCGACGTATACCATTCCCAGCAGTTCTCACGTATGATGGGCGAGTTGGCCTCCATCGCATCCTTGTACAAGTCGTCGAGGATGAAACAGTCCGCGCGGTTGCCCGTCAGCGAGCCTTCGCGACCGACCGAGAGCAGTGCGCCGTCGCGACCGACGATTTCGACCTCGTCGGCGGTGCGCACGTAGTTGGCGGGCTTCGAACCGCGCTTGATTGTCGTTTCGGGAAAGAACCCGGCATACTCCTCCGATTCGAGGATACGCTGCACGCGGCGGTTGAACTTCGACGCGAGCGACGCCGAGTAGGACGCGATTGCGATGCGCAAATCGGGGTCGAGACCGAGCATGTAGGCGGGCAGCAGCGTGGTCGCCCCGACGCTTTTGCCGTGCTGCGGCGGCATCGTAACGATGAGTTTGCGCACACGACCCTCGGCGAAGGCTTCGAGCAGGCGGTAATAGGTCTTGTGAAAGTTTTCGAGTTCGAGGAACGGATACACCCCGAGCGCGAAGTCGGTGAATGGGGGATTGGGCATAATTTTCAGGATAAGGACTTTAACGACCTTAAAGACTTTAACCGACGCCAAGCCGAGAGCAGTCGAACTTGTCCGGACTGCCGAGGCGCGAAGGAGGAAAAAACCGCGAACGCGGGGTTAAGGACTTTAAGGATAAAAAATTAGGGGGACGGCGTTCCGATGCGAACGGCGGGCGTCCCCCGAAGAGTGTATGCAGCCGCCGCACGGGAGGCATCGCTCCGAGAAAGGCTGATTGGCGGCGGCGGACGGTCGGCTACTCCTCAATCATGGCGCAGCGGAACTCCTCGAAGTCGAAGTCGTTCTCAACTTCCGCGCCGTCGACGGAGGTATGGCACTCCCACCACACCGGCACGACATTCACGATGGTGTCGCGTTCGTCCGACAGCGGGGCGACCCTGCGCCGCCAGATTATCAGCGAAGCGACCAGACGGCATACGACGTCGCCGTCCGCAACCTCCGCCCAGCCGCTGAAATAGCAGTTATCGGCGAGCGAGCGGCGGACGATGTAGGAGAGTTCTTCGTAGATTTCGGGTTTGAAACAATACATAGGATATAAATTATTTATCGGTTTTCGTTTTCCGGCTTAACACCGACCCGATTCGTCATGTTGAGCAAAGCGAAACATCTGAAAAAGATTCTTCGCTGCACCTTCGGTTCCGCTCAGAATGACGAATCCGGCATTTGATTTATATAAATTACTGAATTATTTGTTTGTTCGGATTAAATTTTTTAACTTTGCAGTGCAAAGATATATCCAATATTTGGATTTTGTATCGCGCAAGGTTCAATTTTTGTATAATATTTTCCGATAGAAATTATATGGAGAGTAGACTGAAACTGATACGGAAAGAGTTGGGACTGACACAAGAACAACTCGCACAGCGACTTGGCATCGGCAAAACCGCACTTTCGATGATTGAGACGGGCAAGACCGGACTGTCGTCGCGCAACAGGAACATTCTTGTTCAGGAATTGAACGTGAATCCCGACTGGATAGAGACGGGCAAGGGAGAGATGTTCAATGCCGAGCCGAACCTCACCAACGCGTTCCGCCACCGCACCGACAATTCGCTGCCGCTGCAAAGCGTGCCGCTCTACTCCATCGAGGGTACGGCGGGTTTGGTGCCGCTGTTCAACGACCGCGAGTCGAGCGTTCCGGTGAACTACATCCATATCCCGAACCTGCCCAAATGCGACGGTGCGATATACGTCGTGGGCGACTCGATGTACCCGCTGCTGAAAAGCGGCGACATAGTGCTTTACAAGCAGTTGCGCGACATCGGCGACGTATTCTGGGGCGACATGTACCTGCTCTCCATCGACATCGACGGCGAGGAGTACGTAACGGTGAAATACATCCAGAAATCCGACCGCGAGGGGTGCATCAAACTCGTCAGCCAGAATCCGCACCACGCCGACAAGGACGTCGAGGTGAGCCGCGTCCGCGCAATCGCGCTCGTCAAGGCAAGCATAAGGATGAACAGTATAAGGTAGGGCATTAGGGACTTTAAGGACTTTAAGGACTTTAATGTCTTTAAGGGCCTTATGGTCTAACGGGTGCCGCCGAAAGTTTTTCGCGAAATTCCTCCGAAAAACAAAACTGTTTATTATCTTTGCATAATACATAAACCTAAAAACTTCGTACATTCTTAACGCAAAATGGAAAAACCTAACGAAAGTCTGCACGATGCCGTCATTCGCTTCTCGGGCGATTCGGGCGACGGCATGCAACTCACGGGAACTCTCTTTTCCGAAACCTCGGCACTGGCGGGCAACGGCACTTCGACCTTCCCCGACTACCCTGCCGAAATCCGCGCGCCGCAGGGTACGGTCGCGGGTGTTTCAGGATTTCAGGTACATTTCGGCTCGGAGCGAATCACCAATCCGGGCGACTACTGCGACGTTCTGGTCGCGATGAATCCGGCGGCTCTCAAAGCCAACCGCAAGTGGCTGAAAAAGGACGCGACGGTAATCATCGATGGCGACACGCTCACCGAAGAGGGGCTTCGCAAGGCGGGTTTCGCGACCGACGACCCGATAGCCGAACTCGGGCTGGACGGCTACAACGTCGTCGTCCCCGACATCACGACCATGACGCGCACCGCGCTCGCCGATTCGGGTCTCGACAACAAGTCGGTGGTCAAGTGCAAGAACATGTTCGCACTCGGAATATGCCTCTACATATATAACCGTCCGCTCGACCATGTGCGGCACTATCTCGACACCAAGTTCGGCAGGAAGAATCCAGCCGTCGCCGAAGCCAACAAGCGCGTTCTCGACGCGGGATTCAACTATGCAGCCAACACGCATCAGTTCGCCAACACCTATACCGTCGCTCCGGCGGCACTCGAACGCGGCACCTACCGCTCGATAAACGGCAACGTCGCGACGGCGTGGGGCTTCATCGCCGCGAGCGAAAAGAGCGGTCGTCCGCTCTTCTGCGGCTCCTACCCCATCACGCCTGCTACCGTCATTCTCGAAGAGTTGGCGAAACACAAGGAGTTGGGCGTAAAGACCGTTCAGGCGGAGGACGAAATCGCGGGCATCTGCACGGCAATCGGTGCGGCATACGCGGGCAACCTCGCCGTAACGACCACTTCGGGACCTGGTCTGTCGCTCAAAAGCGAGGCTATGGGTCTCGCCGTCATGGCTGAACTCCCGCTCGTCGTCGTAGACGTGCAGCGCGGAGGTCCGTCGACGGGACTGCCGACCAAGACCGAGCAGAGCGACCTGATGCAGGCTCTCTACGGGCGCAACGGCGAATGTCCGATGGCTGTCGTCGCCGCTTCGTCGCCGAGCGACTGCTTCGACTACGCGTTCCGTGCGGCGAAAATCGCGATGGAACACATGACGCCCGTAATACTGCTTACCGACGGCTTCATCGCCAACGGTTCGGAGCCGTGGCGCATCCCGTCGATGAGCGACTATCCGGCAATCATGCCGCCGATAGTCGATGAGTGCGAGGGCGACTTCATGCCTTACGCGCGCGGCGAAAATCTCGCCCGCGGCTGGGCATTCCCGGGCAAGGCTGGACTGGAACACCGCATAGGCGGATTGGAAAAGCACGCGCTCAAAGGCTGCATCTCCTACGAGCCGTCGAACCACCAGCAAATGGTGAACGTCCGCGCCGAGAAGGTTGCGCGCATCGCCGACGAACTGCCCCGGCAGACCGTCGAGGGCGACGAGAGCGGCAGACTGCTCGTTGTCGGCTGGGGCGGCACGAAAGGGCATCTCCAAAGCGCGGTGCAGCAGTTGCGTGCCGAGGGCAAGAGCGTTTCGCTGTGTCACTTCAACTACATCAACCCGCTGCCGAAGGGCGTGGCGGAGATTTTCGGACGCTTCGACCGAATCGTCGTATGCGAACTCAACGAGGGACAGTTCGCCGCCTATCTGCGCCAGAACTTCCCGCAATTCGCGTTCGAGCAGTACGACAAGTGCGAGGGACTGCCGTTCACGGTAGCCGAACTCAAACAGAAATTCAACGGTTTACTCTAATACGATTTTACACAAGACGTCATTCTGAGCAACGCGAAGAATCTAAAACAGATTGAAACAGATGTTTCGCTCCGCTCAACATGACGGACAGAACAATAGTTAAATATGGCAGAATACAGATACACTCCGGCTGATTTCAAGAGCGACCAAGAGGTGAAATGGTGTCCGGGCTGCGGCGACCACGCGATACTCAACGCCGTGCAGCGCGCGATGCCCGAGGTGGCGGACGCGCTCGACAAGCCGCACCACAAGTTCACGTTCGTTTCGGGCATCGGATGCTCGTCGCGGTTCATATATTATATGAAGACCTTCGGTTTCCACACCATCCACGGTCGCGCCAACGCCGTGGCTACGGGAATCAAGGTCGCCAACCCCGACCTCTCGGTATGGGTATGCTCGGGCGACGGCGACTCGCTCGCCATTGGCGGCAACCACTTCATACACGCCATACGGCGCAACGTAGACCTCAACGTGATTCTCTTCAACAACGAGATTTACGGTCTCACCAAGGGTCAGTACTCGCCGACGACCAAACTCGGCAAGATTACCAAGACCTCGCCTTACGGCACCATCGAACATCCGTTCAACCCAGGCGAACTCGTCATAGGCGCGAAAGGCACGTTCTTCGCCCGCACGATAGACATGGAGGTCGGGCTGACGAAAGACGTACTCGTCGCCGCGGCGAAGCACAAGGGGATGTCAATTGTCGAAGCGTTGGTGAACTGCGTGATATTCAACAACAAGACCCACGCCGACTTCGCGGGCGACAAGGCTACGCGGCAGGCTAACACGATTACGCTGCGGCACGGCGAGAAGATGACTTTCGGCGCGAACAACGAACGCGGACTGGTGTTCGAGAACATGCGGCTGAAAGTCGTAACCATAGGTGAGGATGGCTACACGATAGATGACATACTGACGCACGACGCCCACGAGAAGGACACGACGCTGCACGGAATGCTGGCGGCGATGAAGTATCCCGACTATCCGGTCGCGGTAGGCGTAATCCGCGACGTGGAGGAGGAGTTCGTCTACGACGCCAAGGTCGCCGAGCAGGTCGGGCAGGTGAAGGCTTCGAGCCCGATACGCTGCGTGGACGACCTCCTGCGCTCGGGCGACACATGGGAGGTGGAGTAAGCACCTGCCCGAACGACCCTCGTTAACGACCTTAAAGTCCTTAAAGTCCTTAAAGTCTTTAAGGACCTTAAAGAAATCCGGCGGTCTTTCGGAAGACCGCCGGATTTTGCTATTACCGCGGTGCGTCAGAACGGGTAAGATGCAAGGCGTCGAGATTTCCGGCGAGGGAGTTTACTACGCGTAAATGACCGAAGCCGGAACATCGAAGACAACGCGGCAGATTGCCCGTTATCACGCACCGCAATCAGAACTTTATCACCTCGTCCAGCCCGAACTCCTTATACTGCGTCTGCAACTCCTCGTTGCGGTCGGACAGAACCAGCAGTTTGTCGCCGACCTGCAATTCGGTCTGCCCTTTCGGCACGAAGTAATCGCCGTCGCGGCACACCATTATCACGAGCGTATTCTCGGGCAGCGTAATGTGGCTCAGCGTATTGCCCGATGCGAGCATCTGTTCGTTCACCGACACCTCCGAGAAATCGGACTTCATCCTGTCCTGCAACGCATCGCCGAACGAACTCTCCGGCTCCTCGTATGCCATGCCGAGCAGGTTCGCCATTCCGCTGACGAGCGTTCCCTGCACCACGAGCGAGATTATCGTTACGATGAACACGACGTTGAACATCGTCTGCGCGCTCTCGATGCCCGCGACGAGCGGATAGGTGGCGAAGATTATCGGGACCGCGCCTCGCAGACCGACCCACGACACATACGCCCGCGCCTTGAACGAGAACTTGCGGAACGGAGCCATGCAGAGCATCACCGCCGCAGGACGCGCAATCAGAATCATGAACGTTCCGACGGCGATGCCCAAAAGCAGCGTGTTCCATTCGAGCATCTCGTCAAGATTGACGAGCAGACCGAGCGTCAGGAACATAACTATCTGGAATAGCCACGTAAAGCCGTCGAAGAACGCCACCACCGTCCGTTTGTGGACGAGTTTGTGGTTGCCGACGACCAGTCCGGCGATGTAGACGGCGAGATAGCCGTTGCCGCGGACGAGCGACGTGAACGAGAAGATGAAGAACACGAACGCCAGCAGCAGCACCGAATAGAGCGAAGCGTTGCTGATGTTGATTTTGTTCATCGTCCACACCGCGGCGCGTCCGAATCCGTAGCCGGCGAGCGCGCCGACAATCATCTGCACGAAGAACATGCCGATGCTCGCCCCGATGCCCATCGTCTCCTCCGTCGGCGAGAGCATCCGCACCAGCAGAATCACGAGTATGTACGCCATCGGGTCGTTAGAGCCGCTCTCCAACTCCAACAGCGGTCGCAGATGTTCGCGCAGCCCCTGTTTCTTGGTTCGCAGTATCGAAAAGACCGATGCCGAGTCGGTCGAGGACATCGTCGCCGCGAGCAGCAGCGCGAGCGGGAATGTGAACTCATAGCCCAGATACGGGGCGAGCAGGAAGACGAATCCGCCGACGATGAACGCCGTAAGCAGCACTCCGGCAGTCGCAAGCACTATTCCGGGGGCGAGTACGGGTCGTATCTCGGAGAACTTGGTGTCCATACCTCCCGAAAAGAGGATGATACACAACGCCAGCATTCCGATGAACTGCGTCAGTTCGGGCGAATCGAACAGTATCAGTTTGTATCCGAAGAACAGACCCACGCCGAGGAACAGCAGCAGGGCGGGCGCACCCAGACGGTACGCCACCTTGCCCGCCAATACCGCGATAAAGAGAAGAATCGCTACGATGAGCAGAAAATTTTCGCTTGTAACTACCATATTTATTTTAACGTACTACTTTAATATCACCCAGCGGTCGGTACTCCAAATCGACATACTCGAACGGCTGCATCGCGACGAAACTGCCGTCGGGCGTCGAGTAGAAAAGCACCGATACCGACGATACGTTGCGCCGCGGGATGGCGAGCAGCGCGCCGGCATCGCCTGCGGCAACCGCTTCGAGAACCTGACGGCGGCGGCTTTCGTCGAACATCAGCACCTCGCCGCGCAGATAACTGCGGCAGCCCTTGTGGTACGGCACTCCGCTGCCGAACATCCGCGCCGACAGCATCACTATCCCGACTATCGCCGCGACGGCACCCGCAAGCACGAGCACCGAACGCAGATTCACCAGTTCGGCATCGTCGGGCAGCAGCGCATTGAGAACCAGCAGAGCCGCTCCGGCGACCGTAATCAACAGAGGAGCAATCACGCTCCTGCGGCGAGCGATTATCACGTCGCCATGCGAGGCATACAACTCCTCGCAGAATTTCATTCTATCCATTTTTCGTTTACGTATTCAGTTGTTAAACAATAAGGCACGGGATTTCCGCGAATCCCTGCGATGCGGCGATGCGCACCTGCGGATAATCTCCGCAGCGGGCTAAATACGTAACCGGCAGAGCGCGTGGAGGAAATAGTCCGTCGCGCGGCTGCCGGATGAAAGGCGACAAATATGATGTTCCGCACCGTTACGGCACGAACCGGATGACGATTTCGTTTTGCACGACAAGGCATGGAGCGTCCGCAGCGAGCCGCAGCGTACCTGCACGACCGACCTTTCGGCAGTCGGCACGACAATCGGCGACGGCATCTCGGGGTCGAGGTTGCAGCGGCGCAGGCATTCGAACTGCTGTGCGGAGCGGTTCGCGACCGTATCCTGCCTTGCAGTCTCCCAAAGCGGCGATTCGCCGCACGACAATCCGTGCATTGCGAGACAACACAGCAGGAACGAGATTATGTACAACGCTTTTCGCACTTCGGAAGCGGTTTAACCTATTATGCTGCAAAGATAGTGCAAGCCGAGCGCAAAATCAAATCTATTTGATTTTGCCGAGGCGCAGCCTATCTAAACGACGCAGTCGTAAAGATAGTGCAAGCAATCAGCACATGCAAATAAATTTGCATGTGCTGATTGCAGAGCCCTTAAAGTCCTTAGGGTCGGGCGGCGGGGGAGGGTAAACGGTCGGGCGGCGATGGGCGGGGGGCGTTGCCGGCGGGGTGTCCGGGGCCGCTGCGGGTGGGGCGTGTGGGGGTCGGAGTCGAGGCGGGGCTTG
>CAJMKE010000029.1 GCA_905213895.1 uncultured Alistipes sp. | reverse complement strand
TGCATTTCAATATTGCAGCAGCCTGATGAGCATTAACATTCCCGACAGCGTTACTGCGATTGGAGATTCTGCATTCTACGATTGCAGCAGTCTGAAAAGCACTACTATTGGTAAAGGCGTTACTAAAATTGGAGCGTCCGCATTCAAGGGTTGCTCGGGAGAATGCATTATTAACTGTAATATTCCGAATAAATTAAAGAGTTCCTCCATATTCGAATATGCCCGATTTACTAAAATCACTATCGGTAATAGTGTTACATCGATTGGAGATTATGCATTCTACGATTGTAGCTACCTGACAAGCATTGTTATTCCAGATAGCGTTACATCAATCGGAGAAGATGCATTTCTCTATTGCAGCGACCTGAATAGCGTATATATTACCGATATTGCAAAGTGGTATGCGATAAAATTTGGGAGTGGTAGTTCTAATCCTCTATGGTGTGTGGCAAATTTATATTTGAATGGTGAATTATTTACGGATTTGATTATCCCCGATGGCATTACTTCGAGTGGTTCTTCTTTCTCTTTTTTCATCTTACTCAATAGCTTTACGATTCCCGACGCTGGTACTTCGATTGAAGCTCCTTCATTCTCCGGTTGCAACAGCCTGACAAGTATTACCATTCCCAATAGTGTTACTTCTATTGGAGAACGTGCATTCTCCAATTGCAGTAGTCTGACGAACATTACTCTTCCACCCAGAGTTAATTGGATTTGGGATTATACATTCTCCGGTTGCAGCAGCCTGACAAGTATTAATATTCCCAACAGCGTTACTGATATTGATGAAGGTGCATTCTCCAATTGCAGTAGTCTGACAGACATTATTCTTCCATACAGAGTTACTCATATTGGATGGTATGCATTCAGAAATTGCATCAGCCTGACAAGCATTTATTGTAAACCTAAAACGCCGCCTAGATTGTTAGATAGTTATGTATTTAGTAATATTTCATCGTCTGCAAAAATATATGTTCCGACGGTATCGGTTAGTGCTTATAATTCGGAAACGAGTTGGCGAAATTATAGGTCGATGATAGTAGGTTACGACTTTTAGAAGAAAGTCAAGACCGAATAGGATTTTTGGCGGAGTTCCGTCTTGTCCGCGCAGACTTTACCGGTCTGCGCGGATTGTTTTTGAGAGGGAAGAGGACATTAGGGGAGATAGGGGCTTTAAGGGCTTTAAGGTCGTTAGGGTCGTTAGGGTCGTTAGGGTCGTTAAAGTCATTAAAGGATTTAAGGGCGGTGGGTGGCGGCGGATATAAGAGCGGGAGGGCGGGCGGATTGTTCGTCCTATTAAATAAACTTAACGGCGTTAAGATCGTTAAAGACATTAGGGACTTTAAGGTAGTTTGAAGTGTTAAAGTCCTGAAAATAAATACGCAGATTTTCCCGCACAAAGATACATACAACATTTTATTGTATCACCCAAAAATATTCCGGAATGCCTTACACTCCGTAAGCAGAATGAAGAAACAATATTCATCATGAACATTTTCCGATAAAAAGCAACAAATTCGGGTTTGCAGATAGTTCGTAGCGCGATAATTTAATGTCGGCAATATTGCCACAACATTAAAATTATCAAAACTATGACACAAATCAAAGACATTGTCTGGCGTATTCTGATTGCTCAGAAAATCCACGAAATCTATTGCGAAAAGACTAATTCCGCACGGTGCGCAAGGAGAGCACACGACCTTTTTGGTAAATACATCTGTTCGGTAGAGTACAATACATTTTGCAGGTATTTGAGGACGGAGGTGCCGGACATGTACGTATTGCCGCCATGGGTCGTGGTCGGTCTGAACTGCACGGTGCTGGCGCACATGAAACATCCGATACCGCTGACCGAAGATGAAGCAGAAGAGTTCTTGGAGGAGATTGCAATTACTTTGTAGATTTAGTGCCGCCATAGTTGGCGGCACTAAACTCTTTAAGGTCGTTAAAGGCTTTAAGGACTTTAAGGAAAGCAGGCTGGGAGCAGGCGCAAAATCCGACTTCGGGCAGGTTCGAACAACTCCGCATCCATTTTTCCGCCGAGAAAATTTCATTTGTGGATTCTTAATCGTAACTTTGTTGCATATATGGAAAATTTGATAGAAACTACCGAATCCAAGTACGACGTAATAGTCATAGGTGCCGGTGCTGCCGGAATGATGGCAGCGGGAACGGCTGCGAAGAACGGTTCGCGCGTTCTGCTGCTCGAAAAGATGGAGAAGCCCGCACGCAAAATACGAATCACGGGCAAGGGACGGTGCAATCTGACCAATGCCAAACCGGAGAATGAGTTCGCAGAGAATGTAAGGACGAATGCCGAATTCCTGAAAGTCGCATTTTCGGAGTTCTCGAACCGTGCGACGATGCGCTTTTTCGAGCGAATGGGCGTAAAACTCGTAACCGAACGCGGCGAACGCGTGTTTCCCGAGAGCGGCAAGGCTGCCGACATCGCCAACGCGCTTGAATTCTACTGCCGCGACTACGAGGTCGAGATTCAGTGCAACACCCGCGTAACCGAGATAATAACAGTGGGTGGCAGGGTTCTCGGCGTGAAATTCATCAACAAGCGCGGTTTCGAGCGCAAGGTCGAAGCCCAGAACGTCATCATCGCCACGGGCGGCGTATCCTACCCCGCCACCGGTTCGACCGGCGACGGATATACGTTCGCCGATGCCGTCGGACACACGATAGAGGAGGTACGACCGTCGCTGACACCGCTCGTTACATCGCATCCACAGCACGAATATATCCGCAACATACTGTTGCGCAACGTAAACGTATCGTTGTTCGTGGACGGCGAAAAAGTCCGCGAGGAGTTCGGCGAAATCAGTTTCTCCGACCGCGGAATCGAGGGCGCGACGGCATTGCGGCTCAGTCGCGATGCGGTGGATGCTCTGCTCGACGGGCGCAAGGTCAAGATGGAAATCGACATGAAACCCGCTCTCACGGAGCAGATGCTGCACGACCGCATACACCGCGAAATCGCCGAGATGAATCCGGACGAACTATTCGCCGAACTCGTCCGCAGGCTCGTGCCGAAACCGCTCGTAGTGCCGATATGCAAGGAGTTGGACGTACACTCGAAGATATACATAAGCAAAGTTACGGACAAGGAGTTCGAACGGCTGATTAAAGTGCTGAAAGGCTGGGTGTTCCCGATTACCGACTATGCGCCGTTCGAATACGCCGTGGTTACCGCAGGCGGAGTGGCTTGCGACGAGGTGAACGAATACACGATGGAGTCGAAGAAGGTCAAGGGACTGTATTTCGCAGGCGAGGTACTCGATTTGGATGCCAATACCGGCGGTTACAATCTGCAAATAGCATTCTCGACAGGACATCTGGCTGGATTACTGAAAAAATAATGAAGGTAAGCGGAAGAAATATCAAAAAGCGGCTCTACAAACTGTCGCTGCTGAAAGACGAGATTACGAGAGCCAAATACTATCGCGGCTACGGGATTCACTCGCCGTTCGTATACGGGCTTATCCGCAAGGTATTCATGTGCGGCAAACTCTACGACTCGGAAAATGCGCCGCTGTACGACACGCTGCTTTCGGCAGGCGTCGTGCGCAAACGCGCCGTACAACTCCAAAACGCGATGTCGTACTGCTGCTGCAAGACGTTCGGCATAAACGGCGACGGGAGTGCCGACTTCAACGTCTTTACGGTCGAATATCCGGTGGAAAAACTGGCGGAAGCATACGAAGCGACCAAGCGGCACGGTACGATACTTGTCATCATGTCGCCGTATGCCAATCGCGAACGCCGCGACGAGTGCCGGCGGATAGTCGAATCGCACAAATCGACATCGGTGGACAATCGCGGATACACGATAATACTGAACAACAAACTTCCGAAACAGCATTTCCGCTTATGAAACTGTATACCAAGGGCGGCGACAAGGGCAAGACATCTCTGATAGGCGGCGAGCGCGTCGCGAAGACCGACGAACGCGTGGAGGCTTACGGTTCGGTGGACGAACTGACGGCATTTCTCGCGCTTTTAGGCGACTCGATGGCTGAAAAGGGCGCGGACGCCGAATACGTCGCTGACATTCACCGCATAAACTCGATACTTATGGGCGTCGAGGCGTTGCTCGCCGTAGGAGAAGGCGGGCGGGACAAGGTGAAGCCCGTAAGCAACGAACAGACGGAATGGCTCGAAAAGCGCATCGACGAACTGCAATCGCGCATCGCGCCGATTACCAATTTCACGATTCCCGGGGGATGCTCGGTAGTTTCGATGTGCCACGTATCCCGCACGGTATGCCGCCGAGCCGAACGGGCTGCCATCCGCGCAGCGCAATCGCAAGACATCGACACATCGGCACTGATATTCCTTAACCGTCTGTCGGACTATCTGTATGCACTGGGGCGGGTACTGACGGAGTTTTTCGAGGTCGAAGAAATTTTGTGGCAACCATAGAGTTTTTTGCCCCAAAATTTGTTTATTTACATTTTTTGTATATTTTTGCAGGCTATAATTCTCTCAGTACCGAAAGGGACTCCGAGGTTAGTTATTGAACACTTAAAATTTACATTTATGTATTGGACACTCGAACTCGCATCCAAACTCGAAGATGCACCATGGCCTGCCACGAAAGAAGAGTTGATTGACTATGCTATACGTTCCGGCGCACCGCTTGAAGTACTCGAAAATCTGCAAGAGATAGAAGATGACGGCGACATATACGAAAGCATAGAGGAAATTTGGCCCGACTACCCGTCGAAAGAAGATTTCTTCTTCAACGAGGAGGAATACTAATAACACGGCAAAAAAAACCGACCCCATAAGGCATGAATCCTTATGGGGTCGTTTTTTTATGGTTCTGGAATATGGAATCGATGCCTAACGGCGATTATTGCGCCGGCAAAAGAACTTTATACGATATGCGGTGTGGACGACAATCAAAATCAGGAACACGAGTCCAATCTTTCCGTGTATGCCGCCGATGCCGGTATGGGTATCGGTAAGAATCCAATGGACTGTCGCCGCTATGGCACTTACCAGCGTAAGCAGTCCGAATACAGACATCCATTTCGTCAGACGCCGCGACCGTCCGAACAGTCCGGTTTTCCAGTTCCGCCATCTGAAATGTAGATAGATATGCCGGACTATCAGCACCATAAACAGCGAGCATACAACCACGTGAACCCACACCCACGGCAAGGAGCGACCGCCCGTAACTTCGAGTTGTATGCTCGAAACCAGTACGGCAACCGTCATCGCGAGCAGCGACCAGTCGCACACGCGCAGTTCGGTCTTCTTATCCATACGCATCATTTTTTAAGAGTGAATATATGCTCGGGACACGCGGACACGCATTTGCCGCAACCGATGCAATTTTCGGGAGCGATTATTTTGGCATGCCGGTGCCAAAGAACCTCAACCTTTCCCAACACATTGCGTGGACATGCCTCGACGCATTTCCAGCACGCGATACACCCGTGAAAAGAGCGTACCTCGATAAATTCGGTAGCAGATACCCTACCGCCAAACCTTCTTTTCATTCGCCTGTAATTTTTGTTGCAAAATTACAACCGAAAAGGCTGGCGGAAATGGTCTTGGCAGGGAAGAACTTGTATTATTCAAGGTTTCTGCGATACTGTGTCGGCGACACGCCCGTATCCTTTTTGAAAAGTTTCGAGAAATAGGCGTAATCATCGTAACCCAGTTCGATAGCAATCTCCGAAGCGGAAAGCGAAGTATATACGAATTGTCTTTTCGCCGACAGCACTACCTGGCTGCGGATAAATGCACCGGCACTCAATCCCGTTACCTTTTTCACCGCTTCATTCAGATATACCTCGGAGATATTGAGCATCTCCGCATAGCGCGACGGGCGTTTTTCGTATTTCAGGTTCGCGTCAATCAACTTCTTCAACCGAATTACGATTGTCATATATCGGTCGGTATTTTTCCCGCCGTTCTCCGTCATGTCTGAAAATACAAGCGATTTTATAGCGGATGCAAGCGGCTGGGCGACCGAGGTATCACCTATGCGGCGCAACAGTATATCGAACAGACGCACAATATCGTCCGACGTATTTTCGTCGAACGCAATCGGAGCGGTATTGAGCGCATAGCGGGCAGCCGCATCGATTTCGCGCGGAGTAAAATATTCAGAAGCCAGAGCCAGCATCCATCCCTCCGCATCGTCCGTTGCCGAAGAGGGGAAATGCACCTGCGATGTAGATACTACAATCGCCTCGCCTGCCGAAAACGTAACGTCCTCGAAATCGACCGAGACGGCAACCGTTCCTCTCGTAACGAACAAAATCATATAATAATCGTGGCGATGAGGATAGGATTTCATTTCGGGCGCACTGTCCTTGTCCAGACGCTTGACCAAGATTCCGGATGTAAGGTCGTAATCCAGCGTATGTCGCGGTATGTGTGGCATTTCGTCCTATTTATAAGTTCGCGGCATACGATGCCGCCGTCGCAGAGCGTCGCATCATCTACTCGACGTACAGCACCAAGCCTTTCAGGTATTCACCCTCGGGATGATAGATGTTTATCGGATGGTCGGCAGGCTGCGTAAGTTGGTGCAGTATCCGCACCTTGCGACCCGCGATAGCCGCAGCCGTGAATACCGTCGTGCGGAACAACTCCTTCGACACCGCCTGCGAACACGAGAACGTGAATAGTATTCCGCCGCTCTTGATTTGCGAAAGCGCACGGGCATTCAACCGCTTGTAGCCCTGCATGGCGTTGCCCAGCACCTTATGATGCTTGGCGAATGCCGGAGGGTCGAGGATTATGAGGTCGTATTTGTCGCCGATGTCTTTGAGATACTCGACTGCATCGCACGCGATTGCCGAATGGTTCGCTCCGTCGCCGAAATTCAGGCGGACATTCTCCTCAGCGAGTTTGACGGCGCGTTCGGAAGCGTCGATTGAGCATACCTCCTTCGCTCCGCCCGCCAGAGCATAGACCGAAAATCCGCCGGTATAGCAGAACGTATTCAGAACGGTGCGTCCCGCGGCGTAACGTCCTACGAGTTCGCGGTTGAAACGCTGGTCGATGAAGAAGCCAGTCTTCTGCCCCTCCTCCCAGTTCACGAGGAATTTGTGTCCGTTCTCGAACACCACGTTATTCTTTTCGGGCGACGAACCGTACAGGTATCCGTCCGTAGGATTCAGATTCGCCTTGAAAGGCACGGTCTGCGAACTCTTGTCGTACACGGCGGTAATACTGTCGCCGTAGACCTCGGTTATGGCGCGGGCAATCTCGTGGCGCGAACGGTACATGCCGACTGAATGGCACTGAACGACTGCCGTCGTGCCGTAGATATCCACTACCAGCCCCGGTAGCGAATCGCCCTCGCCGTGAATCAGGCGATAGCATGTCGTGGACGGATTATCGACCAGCCCCAATGTGCGGCGGACATCGTACGCGCTCGCAATCTTGGCATGCCACCACGCCGCATCGATATTCTCGCGTTCAAACGACAGTACGCGAACCGCGATAGAGCCTATCTGGTAATGTCCGCGGGCAAGGAAATCGCCGCCACGGGTATAGACATCGACGATTTCGCCCTCGGCTATCTCGCCGTCGCACTCCACCGTGTCGATAGCACCCGAGAAAATCCACGGATGACGCCGCATGAGCGACTCCTCCTTTCCCCGGCGCAGATATATTTTCGCCGTCATAAGTTCATGTTTCATTATGCGGCGAAGATACGAATAAGCGAGGTAAAAAGCAAAAAAAGACCTTAAAGTCGTTAAGGTCTTTAAGGACTTTAAGGTCGGAGCCGACACCGTAACCGGTTGCGGAATCAGCGGCTGTTGCGTTTGCGCTTCGGCTGGCGGCTGCGGTCGGGTTCGATCGTGCCGACATAACGCATTGTCGCATCGGGAGTGGCGATGGCAAGTTGAGCCTGCCCCGTTACGTTAGACACGAGCAGTTCGACGACCCACTTTTCGCCTTCGTTCACGACCGAATACGTTACCCGCCACAGACCGTCGTTCAGCGTCGCGGCATAACCCTCGACCGGCGAATCGAAATTTTCGGTATAGATGACGAAGTTGTTGAACTCGAACGGCAAATGGACGGCGACCGAATCGTTCTGCATCCTGAAAAAGAGATAGTACGCCAGAACGTATCGCGTATCGCCCCGTGTAACGTTCTGCATGGTTATCGGGTAGAATACATAGTCGCGCGAACTGACGAGCGAATCGATATTCGCCGCAAACTCGGCGGCACGCATCTCGCGGCGCTCCTTGGCGGAGAGTCCGTCGTCGTAATCCGCACGGGGACGGCGCTGCGACAATGTCGAGGCGGAGAGTGTCGCGATGCACGAAACGAACATCACGACGGCTAACAGATGTTTGGTCATGGCTAATTGATACTGGTTATGGAGCCGCCGTACTGCACATCAGGATACCACGGAGTGGATATGGTGAGCGTCGCACTGCCCGACGACGAATAGATTTCCAACGAAAATTGATAGGTGGTCGCCGAAAATAGCGTCGAAGAGAAGGTTACGAGCCAGCCCTCGTGGGTCTGCTCGGTAACGTACTGCATCACCGACGGCAGCGTGTAGTTGAGCAGCACCGGATAATACGGCGGAGTTACGCCCTTGATGAACGGCAGGCACACGTCCACCTCGCTGCCCCAGATGGTAAGCAGGTAATTCGGATTGTTGAGAATTCGCGTCGAACCTGCCGGCTGCTGCTGCATGCTCTGCGGGTTGAACTGGAAATTGCGGGCAAGAACAATCGAATCGAGAAAATGTTCGTACTCCGCCAGACGCTGCGCACGACGCTCCTCGCGCTCCTTATGACGCGCTTCGCGTTGGAGTTCGCGCGGCGACTCCTGGGAAGTCGCGGTGGATTTCGAAGAACGGGAAGATTGGGTATAGCCAACGACGCATACGCCGACGGTCAATACCGCAGCCAGAAGAATCAGGATTTTTCTTTTCATAGTTTTAACGATGTTTGATTTTCCGCTGTACGCGAATCAAATATCGCGCCCGACGGTAAGCAAATCGATGTCGGCGACCATAATTGCGCAGAAAAAGCCCGATACGGCACGGCACAGTGTGTTGCGGGCAGCCCAATCCGACCCGCCCCACGACAATTTGCAACAATTTATCCCAATTTTCAACAAACAAAATTTAGGTTCAAGACGTTCGGCTATTGGATATAAATTTTGTTTTGCGGAACTTTGCGGGAGCAAATTCGACTAAAATTCACGACAATACCC
>CAJMKE010000028.1 GCA_905213895.1 uncultured Alistipes sp. | reverse complement strand
ACCTACTCGAAATACTCGTCGTCGCTCGATGAAATAGGTTTCGAGCAATCCACGCTCGTAAACGACGGCGGTCAGGCGAACTACGTTATCGAGATTGTAGAGGCAACGGAACACGGTTTCCGTGCTACGGCAACGTCGATAACCGATTTCGACGGGGACGGGGTATTCAACGTCTGGGAGATAGACGAGCGAAAGGAGTTGCGGGAAACGGTAAAGGATTGACGAATGACAGCCGTATTCCCATACCTTCTGCCGCTTCTGCCGATTGCGGCGATGATGCGCAGCGATATCCGCACGCGCAGAATCGACGTGCGATGGCTTGCGGCATTTGCCGTCGGTACGATGACAATCGGTGTGGAGAGATACGGTTTTCGGGAGGCTGCGATATATTCCGCAGTCAATATCTGCATTCTCGGTGCAATGCTATTGATGCTGGGGATATTCTATGGCTTCCGCCGCCTGTTCCGATACGGTTTCGGAGCGGGCGATACGCTGTTCTTCGTCGCTGTCGCACCGACGTGCGATATGCGTCCGTATGTTATCTACCTTATCGCGACATTTGCGTGCGGAGCGGTCTGGGGACTGGTTTCGCACCGCCGCAGTGTCCCGCTTGTCGGCGTCGCAGGGTTTACGTTCGTCATACATATTGCCTTGATGCTATGGATGCGGTAAAACATATCCCTACGGAGGTAGTCCAACTGCTCTCTGCTGCCGAGGTTACGGAGTACGGACTTATTCCGTTCGAGCGTACCGACGATGTTTTGCGCTGCCTGTGTATCGAAAACGTGGATTGCGCGAGTGCCGTCGAGGAGTTGTCGGTGCTGAACGGCTGGCGGATAACTACGCAACCGGTTGAAGAGAGCGAGTTCCGCCGGATTTTCGCACAATATTACCATTCGGATGCTGCATCTCAACAGACATCCGCCCGCCGCCCCGCCGAAATAGATACGGGTCCGGCGTTTCTGCTTTCGCTTGTCGGCGAGGCATTCGGCTGCTATGCGAGCGATATCCATTTCGAGCCTTACGAGGAGCGCTGCCGCATACGTTTCCGCATCGACGGCAAACTTATAGAGCGTTACGTCGTCGATAAGCGGCAATATGCTCCGCTGATTAACCAAATCAAGATTATGTCGGGACTGGATATCTCGGAAAAACGCCTGCCGCAGGACGGACGCATCATGTACGACCGCGACGGTGCGAAGTTCGACGTCCGTGTTTCAACACTGCCGTCGATATACGGCGAGAAGGTGGTTATGCGACTGCTTACGCGACATCCGGAACTGCTCGAATTGAAGAATCTGGGGCTTTCGGCAAGACAATACGAGGATTATTGCCGCGCTATCGCCAAACCTTTCGGAATGGTGCTTATCTGCGGTCCTACGGGTTCCGGCAAGAGTACGACGCTGTACGCGACATTGCGACGTCTGAATCGGGTTTCGGAGAATATCCTTACGATAGAAGACCCTGTCGAATATACCATGGACGGCATCAATCAAGTGCAACTCAAAGAGGAAATAGGACTGACATTCGCCGGTGCGCTCCGGACGTTCCTGCGCCAAGACCCCGACATCATAATGCTGGGCGAGGTGCGCGACCCTGCTACGGCAGAAATGGCGGTACGCAGCGCACTAACGGGACACCTGCTGTTCTCGACGATACATACCAATACGGCGTGGGGAGCGGTCGCACGGTTGCAGGATATGGGCATACATCCCTATCTGATTTCGAATACGCTTGTCGCCACCGTCGCCCAGCGGCTCGTGCGACTTCTGTGTCCGCATTGCAAGCGGGAAACTGTGGCAGACGACGAAGATAAGAGCGGAATACTCTCCGAATTGAAGATTTCGAAATACTACGCACCGACCGGCTGCGACCGATGCTTCTATACGGGATACAGCGGACGCCGTGCGGTGTACGAGGTTATCACTATGGACGACGAACTGTCGGCGGCGGTTCGCGAGGGGCGGAGCGATGTGGGCGATATGCTGCGACGGCGCGGAATAATGTCGTTGCGGGACGCGGTTACTGATATGTTCCGACGCGGCGAAACGTCGCTCGACGAACTGATACCGATGTTGAACTGCTAAGCGAACTATGGAGATGAAGAAAACGATACTTTTGGCGATATGCCTCGCCGTTCCGCTGCTGTTGTCGGCACAGCAGCCCGACTCGGTACGTATGGCGGATATCGCCGCAAAATTGAGAGCGGTTGCGGATACAGACCCGTCCTACGACAAGGAGGTTGATATCTCGGTCGGCAAACTGCAACTTTCGGAACTGCTGCGCAACGTGGCACGGGCAGGCGAAGTGAATCTGTCGGTCAGGAATGTCGAGAGTATTCCGGTTTCGTGCAACTTCACCAAGGCGAAAGTTTCGGATGTGGTGATGTTCCTGTGCCGTGAGTACGACCTCGATATAGACGTTCTGGGCAATATCGTCTCCATACGTCCCGTAACGGTCGTTCCGCAGCCCAAACCGGAACTCGATATCGCGTATGATGCCGCCGATACCACGCTGAGTTACGATTTGACGTCGGAACGGCTTATCGATGTCGCCAAACGTATCAATGCGGTGTCGGGACGCAACGTAATCGCTCCACAGTCACTGTACGAGTATAAGATTTCGGGCTACGTGCGCAAGATGCCGTTCGATTCGGCTATGCGTACTCTCGCCGACGTAAACGGATTGGGTATGGAGAAGGACGCGGACGGCGTGTGGAGCCTTTATCACGACGATATGAAATCGGACGGCAAATCCGCTTCGCGCCAGTTTATCCGCCGCCGTCAGTTCACGGAGAATGAATTGCGGGTCGATTCGCTCAGCCGTATCACGGCGCATATTTCGCGCGGCAGCGTACAGGATATAATTCTGGATGTGTGCGACCAGATGAATCTGAATTACTATTTCGATACACCCGTGCACCTTACTACTGGAGTTTATGTCGAAAATACCGATTTCGAAACCCTGCTTGGAGTGCTGCTGAAAAACACTCCGTATACGTACTATAAGGAACGCGGCATATACGTTTTCGGCTCTGCGGAGAAGAACCGGCTTACTGCGGCTCGTGTGATTCCCATGGAATACCGCTCGGTGAACAAGGTCGCGGATATCATTCCTGCGGTACTCCGCAAGGATTTGCAGATACAGACCTTTGCCGATTTGAACAGCCTTATCGTCGGCGGCGACCAGCGTGATGTCTTCCGTGTCGAAACGTTCCTGAAATCCATCGACAAGCCCGTGCCGCTCATCTCGATAGAGATTATCATAGCCGACGTGCAGAAGAACGACATCAAGGAGGCGGGCATCGAAATGGGACTCGGCAAGAAGAAGACTTCGGCAACGCTTTCACCGGGTCTGGATGTTACGCTCGGTTCGTCGTCGGTGAACAACCTTATTTCGCGATTCAACGGTCTCGGGTCGATGAATCTCGGCAAGGTCGCTCCCGATTTCTATATGAGCCTGCAATTTCTGGAAGAGAACGGGACGATAAAGTTGTACTCCACCCCAAAACTGTCCACGTTGAACGGACATGAAGCGTCGCTCAGCAGCGGCGAGACTCAATATTACAAGGAGGTGCAGAACAACTACTACGGTACGCAGAACCCTATCCAGTCGGAAGCCTATACTTGGAAGAGCGTCGATGCCAACCTCGATATCAAGGTAACGCCTTACGTGTCGAAAGACAAGCATATAACTATGGAGATAGAGATTACGCAGACCGAGTTTACGGCGAGAGAGGAGAAGAATGCGCCTCCGGGTACCGCTACCCGCAGTTTCAAATCCATCGTCAAGGTCTGTAACGAGGAGATGGTTCTGCTGGGCGGCATCGACCGCAACAGCCGCGAGAAGACGAGCCGCGGACTGCCTTTCATCGCCCGAGTGCCGGTACTGAAATGGCTGTTCGGCAAACATAAGAACAACAAAATCGAACGCCGGCTGAATATCTTCATCAAACCGACGGTAATAGAATGAACCTGCTGCGATACATATTCGGACGTGTCGCGGTTGTAGACATCCGCTTTCTTCCGGACGGCACGACCGATAAGAGAGTGTTTCTGTGTCGTCGGAACGGAGATGCGCTGCTCTCGGAAGAACCGCTGAGCGTATTGGCGAAACGATATGCGACGGTTGCGGTGTGTTCCGGTGCCGGCGTCATTTCGCGACCGCTGCGCGGCGATTCCGCCGAGGCGAGAATAAAGTCCGACGGCGGAGAGTTCGTGTGGAACGAAACGGATAATGGGATATCATTTATGCGCCGCGATGCGTTCGCTGCGGCAATTCCGACTATGAACGATGATGCCGTCCTGCAACGTATTTATTGCGATTTGTCGCCGACGGAGGCGGCGCGCCGCTTTCGCGAATCGGTTGCGTGGCGGGATGTGTTCCGTATCGATAACAGCGGGTCGGCATTGTGCCTGTCGATAGCGAAACGTGCGATGCTGCCGGTGCTTATGACATATCTTGTCGCCGTTGCTGCGGGAACGGTATTCCGCAGCAGATACGATAGCCGCGGGCAGGCATTGCAAGCGGAACTGGCGTCGCTCGATGCCGCACGACGGTCGGCATCGGCATCTTCGGCGGAGTACGACCGTATGGCGGGCGCGTTCGCGCGGCGGCTGCCGATGAAATATTCGGTTATGTGCGACCGTATAAGCGTGGGCGTTCCGAACGGCATACGCCTGACTGCGCTGGATATCGAACCTCTATCCAAACGGTATAAGATAGGCGAAGCATTGAAGCGTACCGAACGCCTTGTAGCCTTGACGGGCAGATGCTCCGAACCGTCGTCGGTGGTTGTCCTTACCGACTATTTATCGGAACAGCGGTTGTTCGCAGGGGTGGAGTTGCGCTCGATAACCCGAACGCGCGACGGCGATATGGAATTCAAAATAGAGATGAGGTTATGACTGTTCCGCGCAAATATCTCGGTTTTATACGGCTCGTGTCGCTGTTCGTTCTTGCACCTGTCGCATTGTGGTATCTTTCAATCGGAGATGCCGTAAGACTTGCTGCGGAGTGCCGCCGGCTCGAAAGGCGTATCGACGTAATGTCGGGACGGACGAAGACCGATTCAGCACCGCTTTACATCGACAATAAAGAACTAGTTATGAGCGGTGAACTGCTTACCGTGATACTGCCTTTCGCTGCGAAAAACGGAGTTAGTGTCGGCGACTATGCTCCGTCCGTTACCCTTAGGCTGGGCGCCGCCGAGGTGCATACGGCATCGCTTACGATGTCGGGTACATTCTCTTCGATATTGAGAACGATATATCGGATTGAAACCGATGTCCCGTCGTGCAAACCGGTGTCGCTGCATTTCGGCATCGTATCTCCGCCGAACGGGCGCGATAATGCCCGGTTGGAAGCGACGCTTTATCTGGAACAACTGATAAAAACCGATAACCGATGAAAAAATACCTCGCTATTCTTTTCTGCCTGCCGATGCTTGCCGCCTGCGACGACTTCTTCGAAACGGATATTTCGAAACGCGATGTCGATATTATCGCTCCGACGAACGGCGCGCATGTCCCGTCGGGCGACGTCGCGTTCCGCTGGTACGCTGTGGAACGTGCGACGGGTTACCGCTTTACTCTTGTGGAACCGTCGTTCGATTCCGCCGCGCGAATCCTCGCCGATACGCTGATTGCTGCCGATTCCGTCGCGAGGACTTACGGCTGCCGGCTGAATATGGATGCGGGAGAGTACGAATGGAGCGTCGAAGCGTTCAATACGGCTTACGCGAGCCGAACAACGGTGTTGTCGCTGACGATAACCGATGATGAAGACCGATGAAATCGCGATGGACTACATACCTGCTTGCGGCGGTGGTTTTCGTGGTTTGGGGACTTGTCGTCAAACGCATTTTCTTCGATGCACCCGAACGGACGGATACAGCCGTCGTATGTAACCGGAAGACCGAACGAACCGTTACGACATACGAAACCGATACTCTCAGGTGCGACTATTCCGACCCGTTCAGGATTGAACGCCAAAGGGCGTCGGGGCGTAAACCCAAGACCGTTGTTAAGACTGCGCGTCCGATAAAAAGAAAACGCGAAAAGGTCTCGCTGCGATATTTCGGTTCGGTACGCTCGGACAGACGATTGTTGCATATCGTGGATGTGAATAACGACAGATACGAACTCACGATTGGGGAGTGCGCCGACGGTTTTGCGTTGAAATCTGCGGATGCCGATTCGCTCTATTTCGAGAAGGACGGGATTACGTACTCTTTAAGTCGGGCGGTATGAAAACATCGTACTGTATGCGCGCACGGGTATTGCCGACGGTTATCGCTCTGTCGCTGGCGATACTCGTCGCTATGCTGGGCATAATAGCGCTTTGGGAGCAGGAGAACCGCAAGGTGTTGCGGGCTGTGTATCGTCGCACCAGCCTTGCCAATCTCGAATCGGCGTATACGCTCTATTGCAACGCTCCGCACGCGACAGATACGATAAAGGGAAATTTCGTTCGGCTGTACGATTCCGTGCCGTACGGCGATACACATATCAGCGTTAAGCCTTGGGGACTGTACGATGCAGTTTTTCTATCCACTCCCGATTCCGTGTTCCGTCAGTGCCGCCTTACGGGAGAGCGTGCGAACGGAGCGACGCTCTATTATGCCGATAACGGTTCGGTACTGACGGTTTCCGGACGATGCGAGTTGCGGGGAATGCTTCGCCTGCCGTGCAACGGACTACGATACGGACGTATGCGCGACAAAGTATATTGCGGCAGCGTCATTCCGCAAACTCGCATCGGAATTTCGGACGAAAAGATGCCGGCGATAAGACAATCGGCAGCGGAAAATATCCGACGGCTGCTCGAAGTGGGCGCCGATGACGAATATACTCCGATTCCCGACAGTGTGCGCGTGTCGTTCGTAAGGGATTCGACATTGCGCCTGCGCCTCGGTTCGGCGATCGTGTCCGACTGCCGGCTTTACGGCAATATCCGCTTGGACGCCGACGAACTGCATATCGACTCTACGTGCCGAATGGAGAATGTCGTTATCTGCGCCCGTAATGTATCGATTGCCGACGGGACGGATATGTCGGCTCAGATATTCGTCCGCGATACGGTCGTGATAGGCAAACGCTGCACTTTGAAATATCCGTCGGGAATCTATGCGGAGTCGTACGCCGAACTCGGCGATTGCAGCACGGTGAACGGTTATGCGATAGTGCGGGCGTCGCCTTCCGAGAAGCAGATTTCGCCGTCGTACAAACAATCCGTAACGGCTCGTGTCCGCGGGTTGCTGTGGGTCGAGGGGCGTGCGCAGTTGCAGGGCATCGTCAGCGGCAGGGCGGTGCTGGAACGCGCATACATATATACGCCGCACGGATACTATAAGGATATGGTCTGCGATGCTTCGGTTCTCGAAAACGATGTTACGGCTCAACCTCGGTGGATGGAAGCCGATACGCTCGGAAAGGAGGTCGTATGGCTCTATTGAAAGGTTCGTCGCTGGTGGAAACGCTCGTTGCCGCGGTTATTTTTCTTTCGGTATTCTTCGCGTCGATTGAGATGCTTGCCCGCATTACCGTTGCAGACGAAGCGGCGACGGATGTCGTAGTCGCCGAATTGCAGATGCGCCGCATGTTCGACAGATATGCCGACGCACCCGCGGGTACGTCGCATACGCAGGAGTTCCCGTGGGGCGATATTTCGGTTTCGGTCGAACGATACGGCGAATCACAGCGATTGAATGTGGTGAATGTATGCGCCCGCATTAAATGCGGCGGACGGGTTTTGCAATATAGAAGAATAGTGGAGTATGAAGAGTGAATTGCGGGCATCTACACTCGTAGAGTTGCTGGTAACGATGATTATCGCCGGCATAACGATACTTGCGGTTATGGACGGTCTGAATCTCATTGCGAGATTGCATACCGAACGTACGCGGCGTCTGCGCAGTTTCGGCGAACGGATAGAGGGCTTCTACCGCCTCGACGAACTCATTGAATATGCCGACAGTCTCGTTCGCGGCGAGTACGGCGAGGCGGAAATATGGAAAGACGGCAGCCGGAAGGAATTGTTCTCCTGCGATTCGCTGTTGATATGCCGGCGAGAAAATTTCAGCGATACGCTGATGCGCGGAATCTCAGGAATGCGTATGTCGGCGGATTCACTGTTCGTGGAAATCTCGGATACGCTTGCGCTGTCATTTCCGATACCGGTTTCGGCAACTGCCGACTATCGCAGCAGAACGGATTCGATAGAACACGATTTCGAATATGAAGAAGATTGACGATAACGACAAATCGACACTGTTCGAGGAGTTGAGAATGCTGCTCGATGCCGGACTCGATTTCTCTCGGGCATTTACACTGCTTATATCGGGCAGTACGGAGCGTACCATGCGGCATCTGTTGCAAACTTTGTACGACGATGTCGTCGGCGGAGTGTCGCTCGCCGAGGCTATGACGCGTTCGAATGCCTTCGCCGCGCTCGATTCTGGCGTCGTGCGTATCGGCGAACATACGGGACGTTTGCAAGCGGCATTGGGATTTCTGCACGATTACTATCGCGAACAGTCGGCGCAGCGCAAGATGATTTCGTCGGCTGTGAGTTATCCGATAGTGATTTTGTGTATCGCCGTCGCCGTCGTCGCATTTATGCTCGTCGTTATCGTGCCGATGTTCGAACAGGTCTATTCGCGAATGGGCGGCGATTTGCCTGCCGTTACGCAGTGGGTGGTTGCCGTTTCGCGCTCGTTTCCCGATTTCGCGTTGCGTGCCGTAATTTTTGCTGTGGCAGGCGGAGCGCTGTATTGGAGATTCAGAAATACCGAAACCGTCAGGTCTGTACGCGCGACGATACTTTTGTATATTCCGGTCGTCGGAAACATATTGCGCCGACATTACCAGTCGCAGTTCTGCAAACTGCTATATCTGCTTACATCGTCGGGTATCCAACTTACCGATGCGATAGACGAACTATCGCACGTGATAGAGTTTTATCCATACAATAAGTCTTTTGCCGAGATTCGCAACGGCATCGAGCGCGGACGTTCGCTTGCCGACAGCATATCGGCTTTCGGGTCGCTGTACGATAATCGCCTGACGGCTATGTTGCGCGTGGGAGAAGAAACCAACCGCCTGCCGGAGATGCTGAACAATCGCGGGCAGGCACTGTCGGAGGCGTTGAAATACGATATCCGCAAACTCGGCACCGCCCTCGAACCGATACTGATTCTGCTTGTGGGCATATTGGTCGCCGTTATCCTGATAGCGATGTATATGCCGATGTTCGGGCTCGGTGGGGTTATGGGATAAAAGATATGATACACGATTATTAACCTATAAAACTTAAATGTATGA
>CAJMKE010000027.1 GCA_905213895.1 uncultured Alistipes sp. | reverse complement strand
TAGAATAGCGGTCTCCAAAACCGTTGATGGGAGTTCGAATCTCTCTGCTCCTGCTCGAAATAAAGAAGGAAACTATGGGATATATTAAAAACTCATACAATGAACTCGTAGAGAAGGTCTCGTGGCCTTCGTTTTCGCAGTTGCAGAGTTCTACTATCGTAGTGATGGTCGCTTCGGTGATTTTCGCTATCGTGGTATTGGCTATGGATATGTCGTTCGAGAATATCATGGCGGGAATCTATAAGTTTTTGGGTAATCTGGGTCGTTAATCGTTTTACGGTCTTATGAGCGATATTCAAAAACAGTGGTATGTAGTCCGTGCTATCGGCGGTAAGGAGGGTAAGGTCAAAGAGTACCTCGAAAACGAAATCCGTCATAGTCATCTCGAAGAGTACATATCGCAGGTTCTTATCCCTACCGAAAAGGTCTATACCATCCGCAACGGAAAGAAAATCTCCAAGGAGAAGGTTTCTTATCCGGGCTACGTGCTGGTAGAGGCTGCATTAGTTGGACAAATTCCGATTATCATTCGCAATACTCCTAACGTTTTGGGCTTCCTCGGCGATACCAAGGAAGACAGTCGCAAGATGAATGCCACGCCGCTTCGTCCACAAGAAGTGAGCCGCATACTCGGTCGTGTCGACGAGATAAGCGAGATGGAGGAGGAACAGGAGATTCCATTCGTTGTAGGCGAGGTCGTCAAGGTTACGGACGGTCCTTTCTCAAGCTTCCAAGGTACCATTGAGAGTGTCAACAACGAGACCAAGAAACTCACTGTTTCGGTGAAGATATTCGGTCGCAAGACTCCTATGGAGTTGAGCTTTACACAAGTAGAAAAAGAATAATAAACCAAGGAAAATTATGGCAAAAGAGGTTGCTGCATTTATTAAATTGCAGATTAAAGGTGGTGCTGCCAACCCTTCACCTCCGGTAGGTCCGGCTTTGGGTTCCAAGGGAGTCAATATTATGGACTTCTGCAAGCAATTCAATGCCCGTACTCAGGATAAGGCGGGAAAGGTTCTTCCAGTCATCATCACTGTTTATAGCGATAAATCGTTCGATTTCGTTGTAAAACAGCCACCGGTAGCCATCCAGTTGAAAGAGGCTGCAAAAATCAAGTCGGGTTCCGCACAGCCTAACCGTTCGAAAGTCGGTGAGGTAACGTGGGAGCAGGTCGCTGAGATTGCCAAGGACAAGATGCCTGACATGAATTGCTTCACTCTCGACGCTGCAATGCGTATGGTGGCAGGTACTGCACGCAGTATGGGTATCAACGTCGTTGGAGAATTTCCTAAAATGTAATTTGAACAGAAATGAGTAAGTTGACAAAAAATCAAAAGATTGCCTACGCAAAGGTTGAGCCGGAAAAGGCTTACAAACTCGGTGAGGCTGCCGCTCTTCTGAAGGAAATTACCTTTACGAAATTCGATGCTTCGGTGGATATCGACGTGCGTTTGGGCGTAGACCCTCGCAAGGCCAACCAGATGGTCCGCGGTGTGGTAACTCTTCCTCACGGAACGGGTAAGACGGTACGTGTCCTCGTACTGTGTACTCCTGAGAAAGAGGCGGAGGCTCAGGCGGCAGGTGCCGATTATGTAGGTTTGGACGAATACGTAGACAAAATCAAGTCCGGATGGACCGATGTAGACGTAATCATCTGTACCCCTAACGTGATGGGCAAGGTCGGTGCTTTGGGTCGTATCCTCGGACCTCGCGGTCTGATGCCGAACCCTAAAACGGGTACGGTTACCATGGAGGTCGGCAAAGCGGTAAATGAAGTCAAAGCAGGTAAAATCGATTTCAAAGTGGACAAATTCGGTATCATCCACACTTCTATCGGTAAAATCTCCTTCACTCCGGAGCAGATTGTAGACAATGCGAAAGAGGTGCTCGGCATGATTATCAAACTCAAACCGTCGGCAGCGAAAGGTGCCTATGTCAAGAGCATCTATCTCTCGACCACGATGAGTCCGGGTCTGCAAATCGATTCCAAATCAGTAGAAACCAAATAATCAGGGAGGATAAACGATGACAAAGGAAGAAAAAGCGCTTGTAATAGATAACATCGCTGCCAAACTCGGAGAGTATCCTCATTTCTACCTTACCGACATCGAGGCTCTGAATGCGGAGCAGACCGCATCGTTGCGTCGCAAGTGTTTCGAGAACGACATCAAACTCGTTGTCGTCAAGAACACGTTGCTCGGCAAGGCACTTGAAAAGGTGGAGAAGGCTGATGCAGAATTGCTGCACGTTCTGGAAGGTCCTACTTCGATAATGTTCGCCACTACGGGCAAAGCCCCTGCGGTGCTTATCAAGGAGTTCCGCAAGAGTTGCGACAAACCGATACTGAAAGCCGCCAGCGTGGAGGGTTGCCTCTATATCGGCGACAATCAGTTGGACACTCTGTGCAACATCAAGAGCAGAGAGGAACTCATCGGCGACATCGTTTCGCTCTTGCAGTCCCCTGCGAAGAATGTTATCTCTGCATTGCAGTCCAATGCAGGTCAGAAAATCGCGGGTCTCGTAAAGACTCTCGAAGAAAGAAACAACTAATCAACGAATTAAAAACAAAATTTAATAAAGAAAATTACAACTATGGCAGATGTAAAGAAACTGGCTGAAGAATTGGTAAATTTGACAGTTAAGGAAGTAAACGAATTGGCTACTATCCTCAAAGAAGAGTATGGTATCGAGCCGGCTGCTGCAGCTGTTGCTGTTGCTGCTGCACCTGCTGCTGCGGGCGAAGCGGCTGCTGAGAAATCGACTTTCGACGTAATCTTGAAGAGCGCAGGTCAGGCAAAATTGCAGGTAATCAAGGTCGTTAAGGACGTTGCCGGTCTTTCGCTCGGCGATGCCAAGGCTTTGGTTGATGGTGCTCCTAAGGCCGTTAAAGAGGGCGTTTCCAAGGAAGAGGCTGAGTCTATCAAGGCTTCTTTGGAAGAGGCTGGTGCAGAGGTTGAGCTCAAATAATTTCGGTTATTCGGCTAAACCCGACATCTCAGGTGTAGTGCTTACGACTGCAGTGTAAGCACTATGCCTTTTGTGGTCTAAGGATCGGAAGTGCCGATTGTGCTGTGTCCGGTTCTTGGAATATTGGATGCTCTCGGAGTGTAACATATTTACGCTGAGGGCATTCGGCAGGAAAGTGAAGACCTGCCACGGGGTTGTTTTTCCCCAATGAGTACTCATACGAAAAAACAAATGGATTAGAGCATGTCCAATACAACACAACAACCAAGAATCAGTTTCTCTACGGTCAAGAACAGAGTGCCTTACCCCGACCTGTTAGAGGTACAACTCAAATCATTCAGGGATTTCTTCCAGATGGACACCACGGCGGAGAACCGCAAGAACGAGGGTCTTTACAGGGTGTTTCAGGAGAACTTCCCGATTACCGATACAAGAAACAACTTCGTACTGGAATTTCTCGATTACTATATCGACCCTCCCCGCTACACTATCGAGGAGTGTTTGGAGCGCGGTCTGACTTACAGCGTGCCTCTCAAAGCGAAGTTAAAACTATATTGCACCGACGACGAACATGAGGATTTCGGTGTAGTCGTTCAGGACGTCTATTTCGGAACGATTCCTTACATGACGGAACGCGGTACTTTCGTCATCAACGGCGCGGAGCGCGTAATCGTTTCGCAGTTGCACCGTTCGCCGGGCGTGTTCTTCGGTCAGAGCATGCATACCAACGGAACGAAACTCTATTCGGCACGTATCATCCCGTTCAAGGGTTCGTGGATAGAGTTCGCGACGGACATCAACAATGTGATGTATGCCTACATCGACCGTAAGAAGAAGTTGCCGGTTACCACATTGCTGCGTGCCATCGGTTATGAGACCGACCAGCAGATTCTCGATATATTCGACCTCGCCGACGAGGTGAAGGTTACCAAAACCAATCTCAAAAAATCGGTGGGTCGCAAACTCGCCGCGCGTGTCCTCCAAACATGGGTCGAGGACTTCGTGGACGAGGATACCGGCGAGGTGGTTTCGATTGAGCGTAACAGCGTTATCGTAGACCGCGAGACCGTCCTTTCGGAAGAGCATATCGACGCCATCATCGAAAGCGGCGTCAAGACGATTATCCTCCACAAGGAGAATCCGTCGGGCGTCGATTTCTCAATCATATACAATACTTTACAGAAAGATACGTGTAACTCGGAGGTCGATGCCGTCCGTTACATCTATCGCCAGTTGCGTGCATCGGAAGCACCGGACGACGCTACGGCACGCGACGTCATCGACAAACTTTTCTTCTCGGACAAGCGTTACGATTTGGGCGACGTAGGTCGTTTCCGCATCAACAAGAAACTCGGTCTGGGCATCGACCCTGCAACCCGTACCCTTACCCGCGAAGACATCATAGCGATTATCAAGTACCTGATTCAACTCATCAACTCCCGCGCCGAACTCGACGATATCGACCACCTGTCGAACCGTCGCGTAAGAACGGTGGGCGAGCAGTTGTCGAACCAGTTCTCGGTAGGCTTCGTGCGCATGGCACGGACGATTCGCGAGCGGATGAATGTCCGCGACAACGAGGTGTTCACACCGGTAGACCTGATTAACGCGAAGACGCTGTCGAGCGTCATCAATTCGTTCTTCGGCACGAGCCAGTTGTCGCAGTTCATGGACCAGATAAACCCGCTGGCGGAAATCACGCACAAACGCCGTCTGTCGGCACTCGGTCCGGGCGGTCTGTCGCGCGACCGTGCAGGTTTCGAGGTGCGAGACGTACACTACACTCACTACGGTCGTCTTTGCCCTATCGAGTCGCCGGAAGGTCCTAACATCGGTCTGATTTCGTCGCTCTGCGTCTATGCGAAGATTTCGGATATGGGATTCATCGAGACCCCGTACCGTACCGTTACCGACGGAAAGGTCGATTTGGACAACTCGCATATCAAATATTACTCGGCAGAAGAGGAGGAGGGCAAAATCGTCGCACAGTCGAACGTTCCGCTCGACGACGAAGGACACTTCCTGCAACCCGACCGTATCAAGGCGCGCGAGGGTGCGGACTTCCCTGTCGTCCGCGATACCGACGTACAGTTGATGGACGTCGCGCCGAACCAGATTGCATCTATCGCGGCGAGCCTCATTCCGTTCTTGGAGCATGACGATGCCAACCGTGCGCTGATGGGTTCGAACATGATGCGCCAGGCGGTGCCGCTCATCACGTGCGAATCGCCTATCGTGGGTACGGGTATCGAGAAGGACATGATTTCCGACAGCCGCATACAGATTGTAGCCAAGGGTGCCGGAGAGGTCGTGTTCGCCGATGCGACGCAAATCAAAATCAAGTACGACCGCACTCCGGAGGAGATTACATGCTCGTTCGAACCGGAGGTTACGGTTTACGAACTGCCTCGCTACCGCCGCACCAACCAGAATACGTCGGTTACGCTGAAACCAGTCGTTCTGACTGGCGACCGCGTGGAGGCGGGACAAATCCTCACCGAGGGCTATTCGACGCAGGGCGGCGAACTCGCACTCGGACGCAACCTGAAAGTGGCGTTCATGCCGTGGAAGGGTTACAACTTCGAGGATGCAATCGTGATTTCGGAACGTATCCAGCGTGAGGACATCTTCACGTCGGTTCACGTGGACGAATATATAATGGAGGTGCGCGACACCAAGCGCGGTGTCGAGGAACTCACGTCCGATATTCCGAACGTCAGCGAGGATGCGACCAAGGATTTGGATGCCAACGGTATCATCCGTATCGGAGCGAACGTTCATCCGGGCGATATACTTATCGGTAAGATTACCCCTAAGGGCGAGAGCGACCCTTCGCCGGAGGAGAAACTCCTGCGCGCCATCTTCGGCGACAAGGCTGGCGACGTGAAGGATGCCTCGATGAAGGCTCAGCCGTCGCTGCACGGTGTCGTCATCGATACGAAACTGTACAGCCGCGCCGGCAAGGTGGACAAGAAGGGACGCAATGCCGAGAAGGTACAACTCGACAAACTCGACGCCAAGTTCGCCGACGAGGTGAACGTCCTCACCAAGACTCTCGTGTCGAAACTCTGGTCTCTCGTTCAGGGCAAGACCACTATCGGCATCAAGGACTATTTCGGTGTGGAACTCTACGGCTCGGGAGCCAAGTTCTCGCAGAAGATGCTCGACGAAATCTCCCGCAAGACTATCGACGAGAAGAGCGGAATCGCGGTGGGCTACCTCAATCTGGGTACCTGCAACTGGACTACGGACGCTCATCTCAACGAACTTATCGAGCGTACCGTAAACAACTATACGATTGAGGTCAAGAAGGCGGACGCCAACATCAAGCGCGAGAAGTACAACCTCACCAACGGCGACGAACTTCCGCAGACGGGCGTTATCCAGATGGCTAAGGTCTATATCGCCAAGAAACGTAAGTTGAAGGTCGGCGACAAGATGGCGGGTCGTCACGGTAACAAGGGTATCGTTGCCAAAATCGTCCGCGACGAGGACATGCCGTTCCTCGAAGACGGTACGATAGTCGATATCTGCCTGAACCCGCTGGGTGTGCCTTCGCGAATGAACCTCGGACAGATTTACGAGACCGTCCTCGGCTGGGCGGGTCGCGAACTCGGTCTGAAATTCGCCACCCCGATTTTCGACGGTGCTTCGCTCGACCAAATCAACGAATACACCGCAAAGGCGGGCGTTCCGCGCAGCGGACGCACCTACCTCTACGACGGAGGTACGGGCGAACGCTTCGACCAGCCTGCTACGGTCGGCGTCATCTACATGCTCAAACTCGGACACATGATTGACGACAAGATGCACGCCCGTTCGATTGGTCCTTACTCGCTCATCACGCAGCAGCCGCTCGGCGGTAAGGCGCAGTTCGGAGGTCAGCGTTTCGGTGAGATGGAGGTCTGGGCGCTCGAAGGATTCGGCGCAGCCAACATCTTGCAGGAGATTCTGACTATCAAGTCCGACGACGTTACCGGTCGTGCCAAGGTCTACGAGGCTATCGTCAAGGGCGACAACCTGCCGAAACCGGGCATTCCGGAGGCAATGAACGTGCTGTTGCACGAGTTGCGCGGTCTGGCACTCTCGGTCAAACTCGAATAGTGTAATTGTAGGTATAAAATAGAAAAACTGTATAAATATTATGTCAATAAATAAAGACAATACATCGACCGGTTACAACCGCATTTCGATTAGCCTCGCCTCTCCGGAGGAGATTCTGGCGCAGTCGAGCGGCGAGGTGTTGAAGCCCGAAACCATCAACTACCGTACCTACAAGCCGGAGCGCGACGGTCTGTTCTGCGAGCGTATCTTCGGTCCTGTGAAGGACTACGAGTGCCATTGCGGAAAGTACAAGCGTATCCGCTACAAGGGTATCGTCTGCGACCGATGCGGTGTCGAGGTTACCGAGAAGAAGGTGCGCCGCGAGCGTATGGGACATATCTCGCTGGTCGTTCCGGTGGTGCATATATGGTATTTCAAGTCGCTCCCGTCGAAAATCGGCTACCTGCTGGGTATCCCGTCGAAGAAACTGGAAGCGATAATATATTACGAGCGTTACGTGGTACTCAACGCCGGTGCGGCTGCGGAACAGGGCATCACCCGTCTGCAAACCCTCGCCGAGAAGGAGTATCTCGACGTGCTGGCAGCCCTGCCGAAGGGCAACCAGTCGCTGCCTAACGACGACCCGAACAAGTTCGTCGCGATGATGGGTGCCGAGGCTATCAAGACTCTGTTGCAGGAGGTAGACCTCGACAAGATGTCCTACGAACTGCGCGACCGCGCGTCGAAGGAGTCGTCGCAGCAGCGCAAGAGCGAGGCTCTCAAACAGTTGAACGTCATCGAGTCGTTCCGTGCGTCGCAGGGCAAGAACAAGCCCGAGTGGATGGTGCTCGACGTCATTCCGGTCATTCCGCCGGAGTTGCGACCGCTCGTTCCGCTCGACGGTGGACGTTTCGCAACGTCGGATTTGAACGACCTCTACCGTCGTGTCATCATCCGCAACAACCGCTTGAAGCGACTTATCGAAATCAAGGCTCCGGAAGTCATCCTGCGCAACGAGAAGCGTATGTTGCAGGAGGCTGTGGATTCGCTGTTCGACAACTCGCGCAAGAGCAACGCGGTGAAGAACGAAAGCAACCGCCCGCTCAAATCGCTCTCCGACTCGTTGAAGGGCAAGCAGGGACGCTTCCGTCAGAACCTGCTCGGTAAGCGTGTGGACTACTCGGCACGTTCGGTAATCGTCGTAGGTCCGGAGTTGCGCATGCACGAGATGGGTATTCCGAAGGATATGGCGGCGGAGTTGTACAAGCCATTCATCATCCGCAAACTCATCGAGCGCGGAATCGTCAAGACCGTAAAGTCGGCGAAAAAGATTATCGACCGCAAGGACCCTGTAATCTGGGGTATCCTCGAAAACGTCATAAAGGGACATCCGGTGCTTATGAACCGTGCCCCGACGCTTCACCGTCTGGGTATTCAGGCTTTCCAGCCGAAACTCATCGAGGGCAAGGCAATGCAGTTGCACCCGCTGGCATGTACGGCGTTCAACGCCGACTTCGACGGCGACCAGATGGCGGTTCACTTGCCGTTGGGCAACGCCGCGATTTTGGAGGCGCAGTTGCTGATGCTCGGTTCGCACAACGTCCTCAATCCTGCCAACGGCGCGCCTATCACTGTGCCTTCGCAGGATATGGTGCTCGGTCTGTACTATATCACCAAGCCGCGCAAGGGTGTCAAGGGCGAGGGTCTGGTATTCTACGGTCCGGAGGAGGCAATCATCGCCTATAACGAGAAGCGTGTGGACATCCACGCCAACGTGAAGTGCCTTGTCCGCGATTTGGACGAGAACGGCAATCCGGTACAGGTGCTCAAAGACACTACCGTCGGTCGTATCCTCGTCAACCAGGTGGTTCCGGAGGAGGTCGGCTACATCAACGACCTGCTCACCAAGAAATCCCTGCGCGACATCATCGCCAACGTCATGAAGAAGGCGGGTGCCGACAAGGTGGCTAACTTCCTCGACGACATCAAGAACCTCGGTTACCGTATGGCATTCCAGGGCGGTCTGTCGTTCAACCTCGACGCGGTTGTTATTCCTGAGTCGAAGGAGAAACTCGTGAACGAAGGTTACGAGAAGGCGGACGCCATTATGGAAGACTACAATATGGGTCTTATCACCAACAACGAGCGTTACAACCAGATTATCGACGTTTGGACGAACGTGAACAACAAACTCACGAAAGAGGTGGTCGATACGCTTACCAAGGACCAGGACGGCTTCAATCCGGTATACATGATGCTCGACTCCGGAGCGCGTGGTTCGCGCGAGCAGATTCGTCAGTTGTCGGGTATGCGTGGTCTGATGGCGAAGCCGCAGAAATCCGGTGTCGAAGGCGGTCAGCAGGTCATCGAGAACCCGATTCTCTCGAACTTCAAGGAGGGTCTTTCGGTGTTGGAGTACTTCATCTCCACTCACGGTGCGCGTAAGGGTCTTGCCGATACCGCGTTGAAGACCGCCGATGCAGGTTACCTCACCCGCCGTCTGGTCGATGTGGCACAGGATGTCATCATCACCGAGGAGGATTGCGGTACGCTGCGCGGTCTGACGGCTACGGCTATCAAGCGCAACGACGATGTGGTACAGACGCTCTACGACCGCATTCTGGGTCGTACCGCGCTGAACGACGTTATCCATCCGCTCACCGGCGAGGTGCTTTGCGCAGCCGGTCAGGAGATTACGGAGGATATTGCCGCCGCAATCGAGAAGTCGCCTATCGAGTCTGTCGATATACGTTCGGTACTCACCTGCGTATCGCGCCACGGCGTGTGCGCGAAGTGCTACGGACGCAACCTCGCCACCGCCCGCATGGTACAGAAGGGCGAAGTGGTCGGCGTCATCGCCGCACAGTCCATCGGTGAGCCGGGTACCCAGTTGACACTCCGTACGTTCCACGTCGGTGGTGTTGCGGGTGGTTCGGCAGTCGAAACAAATGTCGTTTCCAAATACGAAGGTCGTCTCGAAATCGACGAATTGCGTACCGTCAAGGGCAAGAATTCGCAGGGCGAGGCTATCGACATCGTGATTTCGCGTCAGTCGGAGTTCCGTATCGTCGACCCTAAGACCGAAATCGTCCTCTATACCCACGCATTGCCTTACGGTGCAACCATATTCATGGCTGACGGCGCGGAGGTCAAGAAGGGCGACATGATTTGCGAGTGGGACCCGTACAACGCGGTCGTTATCTCGGAGTTCGACGGAAAGGCTGTTTACGACAGCGTCATCGAGGGTGTTACCTACCGCGAGGAGCGCGACGAGCAGACCGGTATGTCCGAGCGTGTGATTATCGAGTCCAAGGACCGTACCAAGAACCCTGTCATCAAGATTGTGGACAAGTCGGGCGAGGAGGTCAAATCCTACAACCTGCCGGTTTCGGCTCACGTCGTCATCAAGGACAACGCCAAGATACGTGTCGGAGACATCCTCATCAAGATTCCTCGTGCCGTAGGCAAGAGCGGAGGCGATATTACCGGTGGTCTGCCGCGTGTAACCGAACTCTTCGAGGCGCGCAACCCGTCGAATCCGGCAATCGTTTCCGAAATCGACGGTGAGGTTACGTTCGGCAAAATCAAGCGCGGTAACCGCGAAATTGTCATCACGTCGAAGACGGGCGAAATCAAGCGTTATCTCGTGCCGCTGTCGCGTCAGATTATCGTTCAGGAGAACGACTACGTCAAGGCGGGCATGCCGTTGTCCGACGGTGCGATTACGCCGAGCGACATTTTGCGTATCCTCGGTCCTACGCGCGTTCAGGAGTATATCGTGAACGAGGTTCAGGAGGTCTACCGTATGCAGGGCGTGAAGATTAACGACAAGCACTTCGAGGTCATCGTGCGTCAGATGATGAACAAGGTTCAAATCGAGGACCCGGGAGATTCCCGCTTCTTCGAAGACCAGATAGTGGACAAGTGGGAGTTCATGGATGTGAACGACGAGTTGTACGACAAGGTTGTCGTTACGTCTGCGGGCGATTCCACGGCGGTTCATGCGGGACAGATTATCTCGGTACGCAAACTGCGCGACGAGAATTCGGCTCTCAAACGCCGCGACCTGCAACTCATCGAGGTGCGTCCTATCGTTCCGGCTACGTCGAATCAGATACTCCAAGGTATCACGCGTGCGGCATTGCAGACTTCGAGTTTCATCTCCGCCGCCTCTTTCCAAGAGACGACCAAAGTTCTCAACGAGGCTGCCATTCAGGCGAAGGTCGACCCGTTGGAGAACCTCAAAGAGAACGTCATCTGCGGACACCTTATCCCTGGCGGTACGGGTCTTCGCGAGTACGACAATCTCGTTGTCGGTCTCAAATCGGATGTCGAGTTCCTCACTGCGAACAAGTAGCGAACTTGCAATATCGTTTGAAAGCCACGGAGAATATCCGTGGCTTTTTTTGCTACTGTACACAGCCTCCGCCGCTCCTCCCCACGACCTTAAAGTCCTTAAAGTCCTTAAAGTCCCTTGCCTTGCTCTCCCCGCTTGCCTTGCTCTCCCCGCTTGCCTTGCTCTCCCCGC
>CAJMKE010000026.1 GCA_905213895.1 uncultured Alistipes sp. | reverse complement strand
GGAGGCATACGAGATGGGCATCAAGCGCGTAGGCTGCAAGATGGACGGCACGACCCGCAAGACCATCAAACTCGCCCACAAACTCGGCATGATAGTTTCGCTCTGGCCCGGCAGCACCGTCGAGGACTTCTTCCTCGGAGCGGCTCTCGGCAGCGACGCGATGTGCTGCGACCGTTTCAGCGAGGTCAGCAAGTGGGCGAAGGAGAACCTTCCGTTCATCAAACTCAAAGGCGTAGCCGAGCCGGAGAAATAGTCCGTGCGGCAGTAAATACGACGGGCAGGATGCGGTACGAAACCGTTCCTGCCCGTTTCTTATGTCCCGACCGCTCTATTTGCGGCTGAAACGGTCTTCGACCCTGCACCAGTCGATTCTGTTCCAGTGCGCGCCGACGGCATCGGCACGGGCGTTACGGTAGTCGATGTAGTAGGCGTGTTCCCAGACGTCGAGGCAGAGCAGCGGCGTGAGCGCGTGGCGAAGCGGGTTGTCGGCATTGTAGCCGTCCATTATCGCCAGCGAGCCGTGCTGGTCGCGCACGAGCCATACCCAGCCCGAACCGAACAATGCGGTGCAGTGCTTGGCGATATGCTCTTTCAGCCCCTGGAACGAGCCGAACGAGCGGTCTATCGCTTTGAGCAGTGCGCCGGTCGGTTTCGGCTGCGGATTCGGAGTGAGCGACTCGAAGTAGAAGTTGTGGTTCCACACCTGCGCGGCATTGTTGAATATCGCGCCGTCGGCGGTGCGGATAATCTCTTCGAGCGACTTTTCGGCGAACGATGTTCCGGCGACGAGTTCGTTGAGTTTGGCAACGTATGCCGCAGTGTGTTTGTCGTGGTGATAGCGGAGAGTCTCCTCGGAAATCTCCGGCGCAAGCGCTGTATAGTCGTAAGGCAGCGGTTTGAGCGTGAATGTTTGTACAGCAGATGTTGTCATAATCGTAATGTTTGTAGAAGTTTTAGTATTGTTCGTCTTCGCAAAATCCGAACCACAGTGCGTATTGTCGGTCGGCGATTTCGTTAAGGTCTTTAAGGACATTAAAAACCTTGCCGTAATATTGCAAAAATAGGCGGGAATCGTCTCGATTGCCGCCTACCTCGGGACTTGCGTCCCTAAAACTACTAACCCAAACTTAAATAAATGAAGAAACCTCACTGCGGCTTGCAGTTGAATCACCGCAGTTGTCGGATTAAAGTACAATCTTCATACCGTAAACGGAGTTCGGGTCATAAAAATTGCGTATCGGACCATAATCGATATATGAACGACCTATTGCAACATCAGGTCGTCGTCCGCGAAGTGTATAGCCCATTCGTAGCGGGCGTTCTCGTCGCTGTCCGACGCATGGATGGCATTCATCGTCTTGTTCGTGCCGAACAGCCGGCGCACCGTTCCCTCTGCGGCTTCGGCAGGGTCGGTCGCTCCCACGGTCTTGCGTAGTTCGGGTACGGCGTTCTCCTTTTCGAGAACGGCGGCTACGACAGGTCCCGACGTCATGAACTCTACGAGCGTGCCAAAGAAAGGTTTATCGCTGTGGACGGCGTAGAATTTCTCTGCCTCCGCACGCGACATTCTGTGCATGCGCAGCGCGACGATGCGGAATCCGGCGTCGGTCAGATGTTTGAGAATTTCAGCCTCCTTGTGCGCCCGAACGGCATCGGGCTTAATCATAGTGAATGTCAAGTTTCCCATATTTTCGGAATTTTAGTCAAATATAACTATTATTCTAAAATTATGCAACATTATCTTTAAAGTCCTTAAAGTCTTTAAGGCCGTTAAGGACTTTAAGGAACCGCTTTGCCTGCCGTCAGAAACTGAATTTCGCCCCGACATACCAACTGCGCGGCAGCGACGGTCCGTAGACGTAGCCCGAATCGCGGTCTGCACCTTGGTCGAAGTCGCGCTGATAGGCGTTGAACATGTTGTGAATACCCGCGTTCAACTGCAATATCATCGACTTGTAGATGCGTATGTCGTAGGCGATTTTCGCCCCGAGGTCGAAGAACCGCGGAGTCATGACAGCCACGTCGCGTTCGACGCCCGAACCTGCCATATGCTGTACGAGCATCCGCCCGGTGTAGGTTCCCGACAGTGCGATTTCGAACCCTTTCAGCGGATTCACCGATGCCGTCAGATAACCGTAGGTGTTCGGCGTGCGGAACATCTTGCGGACGGGCGCGACCTCTTCGTCTTCGCTCCAATATTCTGGCTTGGTATAGCGGCTCTGCTGGACGGTTACGCCCAACTGCAATGTGAACCACGGCATGAACGCCACCTTGCCTTCGAGATTCAGACCCATTACCCGTGCGCCCGAGCCGTTGTAACGCTCCTTGATTGTGTTGCCGCTCTCGTCTTTCTCGGCGAGTTCGCGCAGTGCGAACGTATGGTCGAGCAGAGTGTAGAAGCCCTCGACGACCAGATTGGTCTGCACTCTGCCGAAGGTGTGCGACATGTCGGCGGAGACGCTGAAACTGTGCGACTTCTCCTCGCGCAGGTTGTCGGCGAGGACTATGCGGACGCGCTCGCCGCCGACTATCGAGATGTGCAGGTCTTCGTCGAATGCCTGAGGCGCACGGAATCCGCCCGAATAACTCGCACGCAGGTTGATGTCGGCGGTCGGGTTGTAGCGCAGATTGACGCGCGGACTGAAAATCACGTGGTCGATGAGGTTGTGCTTGTCGATGCGTCCGCCGATAAGGAATCCCCAGCGGACGGTCTTCCACTCGTTCTGCAAATATCCGCTGACGATATGCACTTTCTGGTTCGTGTACATGTCGTATCCTTTCGAACGGTCTTTCATTCCGTCGAAGTTGTACTCCGCTCCGAGCGTCAGTTCAGCCGGCATGAAGAACATCTTCGGACAGCGGTACGAGTATTGCGCGCCCGTTACCGCCGTGAGACCGTGCGTCGTTCCATAGGCGTCGGGGTCTTTGTTGCCGCCGTAGTAACTTTTGCGGTCGGTGTTCTGCAACGAGGCGTAGACGCTGTAATGGTGTTTGCTGTCCGACGTCGAACCGTCGAAACTCAGTCCGCCGCCGTTTATCATGTGGTCGGTCTGCTCGGCGACCATCGCTTCGTGGGGCTGTTCGCCGATGTTGTCGCCGCCGCGGCGATACTCCTTGATTGCGTGGTACTCCAACGAGAGTTTGTGGTATGCGCCCAGTTTGACGTAGGAGCGCATGCCGGCAGTCTGCGACGATATGACGGGCAGTTCGGTGAAACCGTCGCCGTCGTGGTCGTAGCCCGAACGGTGGCGGTTCTGCCCGTAGACGTAGATGCCCGCCTTGTTGTTGGACGTTACGAGCGATGCGTTGAGATTGGTGGTGTTGTCGTAACTGCCGCTGCAACCGATGGAAGTGATGGAGTGGGCTATCCGGGCGGAGTTGCGTACCGGCTCTTTGGTGATGACGTTTATCGTTCCGCCGATAGCCGAAGCCCCAAAGAGTGCCGAGCCTCCGCCGCGGACGACCTCGATGCGCTCGACCATGTTCGCCGGAATCTGTTCGAGTCCGTACACGCCCGTCAGGGCTGAAAATACGGGGCGGGAGTCGATGAGTATCTGTGAGTAGTGTCCGTCGAGACCGTTGATGCGCACCTGTGCGAAGCCGCAGTTCTGACAGTCGTCCTCGACGCGCACACCCGGTTGGAACGACAATCCCTGCGCGATGCAGGCGGCGTTGGCGGTGTCGAAAATCTTGGCGTCGATGATGTTCACGAGCGACGGAGCCTCGCGGCGCGACGTCTCGTTGCGGTTCGCCGAGACTACCACCGCATCGACTGCGATGCGCGACTCTTCGAGTTCGAAATTGAGTTCTATGGTCGAGTCGGGAGTTACGGTTATCGTCCGGCTCGCGGTTTTGTAGCCTACCGCCGATACCTCGACTGTGATTTCGCCCGTCGGCAGGTCGTGCAGGAAATAGTGCCCCGATGCGTCGGTGGTCGTGCCTATCGGCGTGCCGACGACGGCAACGGTTACATAGGGTTGGTGTTCTCCGGTGTGTCGGTCTACGACATGCCCGTATGCGTTGGCATCGGTGCCGTTTGCGCGGTTTTGTCCGACTGCCGCGAAATGTGCGGCAGCCGTGAACAGAAGTATGGCGACAGTCGCCATGATATGTCTTTTCATGTTGAATCGTTGGGGTGTTGGTAAAATGGGTATG
This sequence comes from uncultured Alistipes sp., assembly GCA_905213895.1. Lineage (GTDB taxonomy): Bacteria > Bacteroidota > Bacteroidia > Bacteroidales > Rikenellaceae > Alistipes. Next base: position 10,455 of record CAJMKE010000026.1, on the reverse strand, counting down.
CGCCGTTGCGACCGTGCCGCAGGCGTGGAATTACATATTTGCCGACGGTTCGACAGGCGGCGCGCGCAACGAGCGGCGGTAGTGCGGCTTCTCGATGCGCTTCGGCGTCGGAACGCCGATGTAGCGGACGAACAGTACCGTCGCGAGCGTGAATACCGTAATTGCCGCATACAGACACGGGAAGAAATTGAAATGGCAGATTCGGCAGTCGTCGGCGATGCTCGGTTGCCCCGAAGCCGTACACTCGGTACGCTCGAAATCGGCGTAGTATTCGTCGCCGTGGCGATGAAGTGCCTTGCCGGTGTACGCAACGACGATAATCGCCAGAAATAGGAGATTGAGTGCTGTGCCGTATTTCGCCGTCGGTTGCATATTCGGATACAAATATACCGTATTTTGCGGCGACGATGCAACTTGCCGCGTCCCGTCCGGCGCAAAATACCGCGAAATGGCTATTGAAATCGGCTGCCGTTACCGGACGGATGGTATGCGTGAAAAATAACTCCGGAATTTGTTGCGAAACCCGAATTTTCGCGCTAATTTCGCAGACGGTTTAAGCAAGAACAAAGGCTTTAATATCAAATATTATGCTTAGCAAGAAAATGAATGATGCGCTCAACGCGCAAATCAATGCGGAGATGTGGTCGGCATATCTCTATCTTTCGATGTCGGTTAACGCTGCCGCAAAAGGACACAAGGGCGTTGCCAACTGGTTCGCGATACAGTTCCGCGAGGAGCAGGACCATGCGCAAATCATGATTAACCACGTGCTTTCGCGCGGTAACGAGGTGAAACTCGCTCCGATTGCGGAGGTTGCGACAGAGTGGAACTCGCCGTTGGATGCCTTCAAGGATACCCTCGTTCACGAGAAGAAGGTTACGTCCCTGATTCACAATCTCTATGCCCTCGCCGAGGAGGAGAAGGACTATGCTGCGCTCGGCATGCTTCGCTGGTTCGTCGACGAACAGGTCGAGGAGGAGGAGAACGCAGCCGACATCATCGCTTCGTTGGAGCAGGTCGGCGGCGACAAACTCGGAATGTTCATGATTGACAAGGAACTCGCTTCGAGAACCTATTCCGCACCGTCGATTCTTTCCCGGAAAGATTAGACGTCGATTCGGATTGAAAAACGAGAGGTATGGCGGAAACCATACCTCTCGTTCGTTTTGATGCGTTGTCTCTCTTTATTTCGATTTCAGATACTCGTCGATAGCCGCCGCCGCACGGCGTCCCGCGCCCATTGCGAGAATCACCGTCGCTGCGCCCGTAACGGTGTCGCCGCCCGCGAAAACTCCTTTGCGCGAGGTGCGACCCGATTCGTCGGCGACGATGCAGCCACGGCGGTTGGTGTCAAGACCGTCGGTGGTCGATGCGATAAGCGGATTCGGCGACGTTCCGAGTGCCATTATCACGGCGTCGCACTCTATCGTGAATTCCGAGCCTGCGACCTCGACCGGAGAGCGACGTCCGCTCGCATCCGGCTCGCCGAGTTCCATGCGGATGCACTCTATGCCGCGTACCCAGCCCTTTTCATCGCCGATTATGCGCGTAGGGTTGGTGAGCATACGGAATTCGATGCCCTCCTCCATCGCGTGGTGTACCTCCTCGGCGCGTGCGGGCAACTCCTTTTCGCTGCGGCGGTAGACTATGGTCGCTTTCGCACCCAGTCGCTTTGCGGTGCGCACGGCATCCATCGCTACGTTTCCGCCGCCGACAACCACCACCCGTTCTCCCGTGTATATCGGCGTGTCGGACGCTTCGTCGTAGGCGCGCATCAGATTGGCGCGGGTGAGAAATTCGTTGGCGGAGAATACGCCGTTGAGATTTTCGCCGTCGATGCCCATGAATCTCGGCAGTCCCGCACCCGAACCGATGAATACGGCGTCGTATCCCTCGTCGTCCATCAGCGAATCGACAGTTACGGTGCGTCCGACGATTACGTCGGTCTCGAACCTGACGCCCAGTTTCCGTACAGCATCGATTTCGGCGGCTACAATCGTTCGTTTGGGCAGACGGAATTCGGGAATGCCGTATACGAGTACTCCGCCGAGTTCGTGCAGAGCCTCGAATATCGTTACATCGTAACTCGACTTGGCGAGGTCGCTTGCACATGCGAGTGACGACGGTCCGCTGCCGACGACGGCTACGCGGCGACCGTTCTTTTCGGTCGGAGCCGCCGACGCATGACCGTTGGCAAGTTGCCAGTCGCCTACGAAGCGTTCGAGTTTGCCTATTGCGACAGGCTCGCCCTTGATGCCGAGTATGCACGACCCCTCGCACTGCGTCTCCTGCGGGCATACGCGACCGCAGATGCTCGGCAGCGACGAGTCGGCGGCGATGACGTCGGCTGCACCGGCTGTGTCGCCCGATTTGAGCCGCTCGATGAACTGCGGAATCCTGACGCCGACCGGACATGCCGCGACGCAACGCGGATTCTTGCAGTTGAGGCATCGCGACGCTTCGAGCATCGCTTCGCCGGCATCGTAGCCGTAGCACACCTCCTCGAAATTGGAGGCTCTTTCCGCCGGATTCTGTTCGCGCACCGGCACGCGCGGTATCTTGTTCGCCATATCGCTATCTGTCCAATCCTATGTTACACTTGTGTCCCGCCTCGCGTTCGCGGGCTATTGCGAGCGCACGCTGCTCCTGCGTTTTGTACATGCCCTGACGGCGCATCGCCTCGTCGAAATCGACCTCGTGGGCGTCGAATTCGGGTCCGTCCACGCAGGTGAAGCGGGTCTTGCCGCCGACCGTTACGCGGCATGCGCCGCACATTCCCGTGCCGTCCACCATCAGCGCGTTGAGCGACACGGTGCATGGCATGCCGAGTTTGCGCGTGGTCAGCGCGACGAATTTCATCATTATCATAGGTCCTATCGCGACGCACATGTCGTAGTGTTCGCCGCGGGTCGCAACCAGTTCTTCGAGGAGTGCCGTTACCAGACCGTGGAATCCCTTCGAGCCGTCGTCGGTCGCGATATACAGATTCGCGGCGACTTCCGCCATCTCTTCGGTGTAGATGAGCATCTTTTCGGTCTTCGCACCTATTATGACATCGGCTTTCACGCCGTGTTCGTGCAGCCATTTGACTTGGGGATATACGGGAGCGGTGCCTACGCCGCCGCCGATGAACACGAATCGCGTGCGCCGCAACTCCTCGGGCGTCATCCTGACGAAATCGGACGGTCGTCCGAGCGGTCCTGCCACGTCGGCGAACGAGTCGCCGACCTCCTTCGCGACGATTTTGCGCGTCGAAACGCCCAAAGCCTGCGTAACTATCGTTATCGTTCCGTCGTTGCGGTCGTAATCGGCAATCGTCAGCGGCGTGCGTTCGCCCGACGCGTCGGCGCGAACTATCACGAACTGCCCCGGCAGGGCTGAATTCGCTATGCGCGGTGCATGCACTCGGGTGAGATAGATTCCCTCGGCAAGCACCCGCTTCTCCCTTATTTCAAACATATAGGTTTCTCCGTTTGTTTTGTCATTATCATTTCATTAAGGACTTTAAGGTCCTTAAAGTCCTTAAAAGGATTCGATTAAAGCCGACACCCTCACGCTGCGCATCGGCGAATGCGGGTCGTCGGTAATTATCCTCACGCGGTCGGTCAGCGGTCCCAACGAACGTCCTTTCGGACGGAGCGTAACCGTAATCTTGCCGTGTCCGCCGATTCCTATCGTTCCGTCGCCGTCGACAGCCGCCGCGACGATTCCGTATTCCGTTTCGATTCGCCGTATGTGTAGCGGGGCTTCACCTCTATTATATATGGTAATGCTCCTCGACTGCGGCGGGTCGTTGCGTTTCAAAGGCTCAAATCTAATGAAATTTTCCGACAATTCGACCTTCGGCTCGCCATTATCTGCGAAAATATCGCGGTTGTCTATCGCGATTGCGCTGATTGTCAGCGGATATTCCGAACGTCTGCCGTCTATCTCCATCGCGAGTACGTCGTGCAGCGTACCGTATGCCGCGCAGTCGTCGGCTAATGCGTATGCGAAGTTCACCGAAGCCTCCTCGTGAGGAGCGAGCCGCTCGGGGCAGCGGATTTCGAGAAAACCGCTCTCCTGCGTCGGGATTATCCGAACCGACACCTCCCTGTCGGACGTGTTTGCAATCTCGAACGCGCTGCCGGTCCGGTTTCCGTGTTCGATATAGCCGAAGGCGTGGGCGTTGGCATCCATGCGCACTCCGCCGCCGACCGACAGCGGGCAGCGTTCCTCGACCGTCTTTATCCGCGGAGTTACGCGACCCGATACCGTCAGTTGCTCGGGCAGGCGACCTGCGGAGGTGAGTATCGTTACCTTGCGGGCGAACATGCCGGGGTAGTTCATCGGGTCGAAGCGGACGACGATTTCGCCGGTCGCGTTCGGCTTGACTGGCTTGCGCGAGAACTCCGCTTTCGTGCAGCCGCATGACGCCGATGCGTTCACGATAACCAGCGGTTCGGAGGAGACGTTCGTGAAGCGGAATGCGTGCGCCACCGCCCCTCCGTCCTCGGCGATGGTGCCGAAATCGTGTGCCGTCTCGTCGAACCGCAGCGGCGACTGCGCTGCGGCGGAGAGGATGCCGATGAACAGGGCTGTCAATGTGCAAAAGATTATTCGATGCGTTCTCATGACACTACAAAGTTACATTTTTTTATATTTTTCTTGCAAAAGTTTTGCAGGAATAAAAAATAGCCGTATATTTGCACCACGAAAATCAAGGCGGGGTAACCCGACGGGTTTTCGACGGTTCTTAAAATTGCCTGAATAGCTCAGTCGGTTAGAGCACATGACTGTTAATCATGGGGTCCTAGGTTCAAGTCCTTGTTCAGGCGCATTTGCGCGAGGGTTGCAAAGAAATTTGTCGGAAACACCGCTACTCGACGGATATAGTTGTGGATAGCGTATTCCGAGAGCAGCATCGGATGAAAATCTTGCAGTCCCAAGCCATTTTTTTGAAACGGGAGTTTAGCTCAGCTGGTTCAGAGCATCTGCCTTACAAGCAGAGGGTCGGGGGTTCGAATCCCTCAACTCCCACTGATTATCGAGCGACAGCGACGGATTAGAATCCGTCGCTTTTTTTGTGCTTCATGCTGCGTGAAAACGAGTTTTCCGCACCATTCGCCCAAAATGCGCTTCACTTCGTTCCGCTGTCGCCCGAATTGCTCGTCGGTGATTCTTTGTGAGCGGGGTTGCAGGGCGAAAATATGTTGATTTTCAAAGGTCGCCCTGCGACGGCTTCGCCGTTCAAATCCCTCAACTCCCACTGATTATCGAGCGACAGCGACGGATTTTAATCCGTCGCTTTTTTGTGCTTCATGTTGCGTGAAAACGAGTTTTCCGCACCATTCGCCCAAAATCCGCTTCACTCAGTTCTGCTGTCGCCCGAATCGCTCGTCGGTGATTCTTTGTGAGTGGGGTTGCAGGGCGATAATATGTTTATTCTCAAAGGTCGCCCTGCGACGGCTCCGCCGTTCAAATCCCTCAACTCCCACAAATCCGAAAGAGATTGTTACGCCACTCGACAGAGTGGCTTTTTCATTTGATGTGCGGCAACTGCAAATTTATTTGCAAGGTTGCTTCACATCAAATAAAAGTTATTCGACTGTGTCGATTACAATCTCTTTCTGATTTTCAGTATTCCCCAATGGGGAAAAACGAGCGGTGCGCAACGCAGTGGAGCAAAGCGAAGTTAATTTTGCAGTCCCGTCCCAGCAAAAATATTAAGGATTTTAGGATCTTTACGTCGAATAAGGTCGTTGATATTCCTGCGTAGGTAAAAAAATCGGGATATATAACAACCGTTATATATCCCGATTTTTTTGGATATTTCTGTTGTAAACCTCAAAAAAACGCTGTGCGCATTCTTAAATCCTTGTCCCATACTCACGGATTATGAGACGCTTAAAATTGTTGAGCATCTGCGATTCGTGATAATCGACAATGAGTAATCGGATGAAATTCTTTTTGTTGTTTGCACTTGTCATAGGTTGTCTATGATTATTTGTCTGCATTGTACTGAAAAATTGGTGAAATTATTGTATGGATTATCTATTTATATTATAGATGATATACAAATAGTGACGGTTTATCTGCCGCTGATTGGAGTTTTTTTGATAATAACTCTTATTCATAATACCAATTGCCCTCACAATGACCGACACAATCACCATCGTCAAGGTTAAAATCTATCTTTTTTATTTTATTTGTTGTTTTTATTTGCAATTTACCTTCACACTGACCAGAATTCGTGCCGTTATTGCAATACCAACCGACATACGTCCAATGTCCAGACCCGCTTTTAATTGTATAGGAACCATCATTCCATTCTTTACTGATGCCTTCGTAATATGGCGTTGCGTATGAAAATGTAGCCCCAATAGGAGTCATCGATTCGTTTGCTCCATAAAACAGTAAAAACTTGAAATTAGAAGATGTTCCCGTTCCGTGATTACAACGCATAACGACTTTAGAAACTTCATAATAGTAACCAAAAATCCTAATATAATTTGCATACGGCTTTGAGTTGTAGTCTTTATTAATTACTTTATCACTAATCTTTGTATATACTGTCTTTCCTTTAATTAATTGTGTAGCATTAGAATTTTCCGATATCTTATAACCTATTTTTGCTAATGGGAAATAACCATCTTTAACTAATTCAATCCAAACCGAATCACTTCTTATTTCCCAGTTTAGAGTTCGCTTGTTAATGCCGTCATTTTTTTTGTATGATTCGTAATAGCCATTACCATTTTCCAATAAATAATAATGTGCATCGCTTCCTTCTTGCTTCCAGGTTCCTATTATGAAATTTGATGGATTTTTGTGTTTATCAATATCTTGAAAAAGATCAGAGTTGTTTATGTCTCCACAAGACATGAACAAAAAAATAGAGAAAATAGAAAAACTACTCAGAATGACATACATTCTTTTTATGATACATTTTTTCATTTTTAATAGAATTTGTTATTGTTGTTTGATAAAAGTTTGGATAGGTTATTATAAAGGCTAATAATTAAAAAGTTGGTTAAGTAGGACTATATTTTTCATTGCCGGTATTGCAAGGCTTTTTGCAGCGTGGAACATGGCTGTTTTTGGATAAATTTCCTGCATGGCAAACATTTAGAAATGTCATGCTAAAAAAAACAATTAAATTTTTCATAAAATTTGGTCGGCGTATTCAACTCCTGCTACGTCTGATTTTAATCATAAAGAAAGTGTGGAGCCGATTTCGTTTATCAATCTGAAGGTTGTGGAAAGACCTGTAACAACAATAAACGACGCAATACCCCACACCTGAATAGATGTGGGAATAAAAGATACACTGAATGTATCTGACCACAGTCTAAACAAGGAATGAGCGTTGTCCGTTGTCCTGTTGTTATTGAAAACTTCCACATTTTCAGATTAGGACAGTGCGAAAACACTTTCAAATATGTTCGTCCTGCATATTGCTGTGCAAGACGTTACAAATGTAGGAAAAAAGTTGATAGGATAAACTATTTATCGAGAAAAAACGGAATGCGGACGGCGAAGTTAATCCCGCGACATATAATAAAAGTCTTTAAGGACTTTAACGACCTTAAAGACTTTATCGTCACAGGGCGTCCCACCCTGTCTTACCTCAATCTGATTGTCTGCCCGTTGCTTACGTCGCGACCGGAGCGGATGGAGTTTATCTTTGCCAGCGAACGTTCGCGGATGCCGTAGGACTGCGAGAGCGAGTGCAGGGTTTCGTCGTGGCGAACCACGTGCAGCAGCGCATTGCCCTCCCAGCGCGACTTCTTGCGTTCGATGTAGACGATGTCGCCCTTGGCGAGCGTCGATGTCCTGGCGGCGTCGTTGAACTTGCGGAGGTTGCGCTCCGAAATGCGGAATGTCGTGCCGAGCGTGCGGAACGTGTCGCCCTCCTTGGCTATTATATAATAGGTCTTGTTGTTGCGGTATATGTTGTAGCCGCAGTGCGAGTTGATGGTTACACGGAAGGCGTTCGGGTCCACGAGTTCATCGGACGAAGCGGTGCTGTGGCTCTCGAACCACGTCTCGTCGCCGCTGCCCGATGTCTTGTAGGAGGCATAGCGTCGCGTGCCGTCGTCCTGGTCGAGCAGGTAGAGGTGGTTGTCCTCGATAATCTTCACGAGCCGTTGCGCATAGTCGGGTGCTGTGGCGTAGCCGGCGGCTTTCAGCCCGCGCGCCCAACTGCGGTAGTCGGTGGACGGGTAGGCGAAAAGCGAGTCGTAGCGCGGCGACGAGTCGAGGAACTCGGCGTGGTCCTGATACGAAGCCTCGACCGACGGGTAACTGCGGAAACATTCGCCCTTGGCATCGTCGTCGTGGTAGACGCGGTCGCCTTTCCATGTCTTCTTGCACTTTATGCCGAAGTGGTTGTTGGAATTTCGGGACAGCACGCTGTTGCCGCTGTCGGATTCGAGTATGCCCTGCGCCATGGTGATGCTTGCCGGTATCCCGTATCGCTCCATGTGGGCTACGGCGATAGCCTTGTACTTGTCTATGTACTCTTCGCGCGTCTGACGCACCTGCGCATGCGATATTTCGATTATGACGAGCGAGAAAAGCAACGCCACTATTGCTTTATGTGAAAATTTCATTATCTTTGTAATATCTTATGACAAAGATAGCGTTTTTTTACAGAAATTTGAACTAAAAATACTGACCGAAAATGTTTACCGAGAAAGCGAATGGAATTTTTGAACGCGTGATTGACGACTATCATAAACTCGACGACGTAGACCAGCCGTCGCTCAATCCTTATGCACAGGGAAGCATCGAGCACCTGCTTTATGAAAAGAACTGGGTGGATACCGTGCAGTGGCATTTGGAGGATATTATCCGCGACCCGCAGATAAATCCGGTCGAGGCGTTGAAAATCAAGCGTCGCATAGACCGCTCCAATCAGGTGCGCACCGACATGGTCGAGTATATCGACTCCTATCTGCTCGACAAATACAAGGACGTGAAGGTCGCAGCCGATGCACGCATCAATACCGAGACTCCCGCATGGGCTATCGACCGTCTGTCGATACTTGCTCTCAAAATATATCACATGCACTGCGAAACCGTCCGCACCGATGTGGACGATGCGCATCGCGACGCCTGCCAAAAGAAACTCGACGTGCTGCTTTCGCAACAGAGAGACCTCTGCACGGCTATCGAAGAGTTGATTGAGGACATCGAATCGGGGCGTAAGTACATGAAGACTTACAAACAGATGAAGATGTACAACGACCCGTCGCTCAATCCGGTGCTTTATGGAGCAAACAAATAGTCTGCCCCGACATATATTGGTTGTGCGCGTTTCGGCGATGGGGGATGTCGCCATGTTGCCGCACGCCTTGCGCGCGCTCAAAAAGGCGTACCCCGAACTTAAAGTAACAGTCGCTACGCGCAAGTTGTTCGAGCCGTTCTTCGACGGCTTGGACGTTGATTTCATGTTCCTCGATACCGCGGACGAACACAACGGGTTGAAAGGTCTGTTCAAGTTCGCCCGTCAGGTGAAGAAACGTGGGATAGACGCCGTCGCCGACACGCATTTCGTTCTGCGGTCGATAGTGATGACATCGTTTCTCGCCCTCTCGGGTCTGAAATTCGCGTTTATCCGCAAAGGCAAGTTGGAGAAGTGGTTCCGGCTCGGTTACAGTTCGCCGGATGCGGTGCCGTTGAAACATACCGTCGTAAGGTATTGCGACGTTTTCCGCCGGCTGGGTTTCGTTTTCGACGACCCTGCGCCGATTGCCGAGAAGCCTGTGCGTCCGAATCCGTTCGGCGAAAAGAACGGGCGTTGGATAGGATTCGCCCCGTTTTCGGCGCATGCCGGCAAAACCTATCCCGCCGACATGAGCCGAGAGGCTGTTGCATTGCTTGCCGAACGTTATGACCGCGTGTTCATTCACGGTGGCGGCGGCGCGGAGCAGGAGTTCGCGGTCGAGATGGAGCGTAGGTATCCGAACGTTACAGCGTTGTTCGGCAAACTGAAATTCGCGCAGGAGATAGATTTGATTTCGCATCTCGACTGCGTGGTTTCGATGGATTCGCTGGTGATGCACCTATGTTCGCTCATGGCGACGCCGGTGGTCTCGATATGGGGCGCGACGCATCCCGAACTCGGATTTCTCGGATACGGCTGCGACCCGAAAGGAGTGTTGCAACAGGAGATGGAGTGCCGCCCGTGTTCGACATACGGCAACAAGCCGTGCAAGTGGGGCGACGTGCGCTGCATCCGCGCAATCACACCGCAGATGATTGCCGACAAGGTGGAATATATGGTGGGCAAGAATCGGGGCGCGGAATCGTAGCAGTCGTATAAATCGTTAAAACAATCGATTTTGCCCGATTTAATGTTTGCGGAATAGAAATTTTTATTATCTTTGCACCTGCTTACACGATAAGCATGCCCAGATGGCGGAATCGGTAGACGCGCTGGTCTCAAACACCAGTAGGTTCACCCCTGTG
>CAJMKE010000025.1 GCA_905213895.1 uncultured Alistipes sp. | reverse complement strand
CTAACTCAAAAGTAACGATTTATCCATTCCCTGCAAAATTTTCCGCAGGAAAAATGTTTATCATAACAAAATTTTTTTGATTCTGCTGTCGAATCGATACCTTTTTGCGGCTTCGCGACCCGATTTCCTGCCAATCTGCAACAAACAAAATTTCACATCAAGACAGCCGTCTGTTGGAAATGAAATTTGTTTTGCGGAACTTTGCGGGAGCAAATTCGACTAAAATTCACGACAATACCCCGAAAGAGTGTTGCGTATTCGGAAACAATCGCTAACTTTGCGAAGCAGTCCTGCGGGGCGGCGGACATATTAGTTTAGTGAAAGTGTTTCGCTAATCCTTACCGATAAAATTTGGCGATTTTGGGAGAACAAGGATAAGCAGTACGAACACTCATCGCCGCGTATAGAGATATATCGTTCGATATATTCTATATCGGTGTGGGGTATTGTTTATTTGTTCTCGGGCTACGCCAAATGCCTATCGGTAAATAAACGAACGACTCCACACTTTCTTTTTATTACGAATCGCCGAATATGGGGTCGGTGCGGCAAAAAAACAATACAAAGACTTATGAATAAGGATTGTAACGCATCCTACCTGCCGCCAATAATCGACATGGAAATCATGGTTTCGGAGCAGGGTGTTTTTTCCTCCGGTAATAAAGATACCAATCCCGACCCAACGGAAAATCCGGATTTGGGGGACGGCTCGGACACTGACTGGTAATAAACCGCAAACTTAAAATTATACGATTATGAAAAAATTACTTATGCTTGCCGTTATCGCATCGGCAGTCGCATCGTGTACGGATGCAGACATTGCCGACTCGGCAAAAGTCGGTCGCGACGATTCCGCACCTGTTTTTCATGCAAGTTTCGACGACGAAGACACACGAACCCATATCGACGATAAAGTACGTCTGCTATGGAATGCCGACGACCGGATATCGATATTTACAACAACCTACAACCAGCAATATGCGTTCGACGGCGAAACGGGAGACAACAGCGGAGCGTTCGTCAAGGTTTCCGACGGTTCATTCGCTACCGGGTCGGAGATAGAACGCAACTATGCCGTATATCCTTATGCAAAAGGCAACAAAATCAGTTACGACAATATCTTGACGGTTACTCTGCCTGCTGTGCAGACTTATGCCGAGAACTCTTTCGGTATGGGTGCCAATACGATGGTTGCTGTTACGGAAAATGGTGATGATTATTTCCTCAAATTCCGTAATGTCGGCGGTTTTATCAAACTGAAACTTTACGGCGACAATGTAACCATAGCAAATGTATCGATACGCGGACACAAATCGGAACCGATTGCGGGAAAGGCTTCCGTATCGGCGGTATACGGTTATTATCCGACAGTAGCCATGTCCGATTCGGCGACCGATACTGTAACGCTCGATTGCGGGGACGGCGTTCGCATCGGCTCGACGGCAGAAGAGTGTACGGAATTTTGGCTCGTCGTTTCGCCGACCGTATTTTCGGAAGGATTCACGATTGTCGTTACTGACATCGAAGGAAAGATATTTACGAAATCCACATCGAAGAGGATTGAGGTTATCCGCAACGGCGTATTGTCGATGTCGGCGATAAATGTCGTTACGAGCATTCCGACCAACCAGATTTGGTATACATCGAGCAACGGCGAAATTGTCGAACCATATGAAACCAACGGCTTTGGTGCAAACATAATCTCAAATACTTATGAAAACGGCAAAGGTGTGATTGCTTTCGACGGGGATGTTACGGAAATTGGGGAATGGGCATTCGCAAATCGCAGTAAACTGACTAATATCATAATTCCCGACAACGTTAAATCAATAGGTCAAAGCGCATTTATCAGTTGTGAGAGTCTAATAAACATGATAATACCAAATAATGTTATCATAATCGGGGAATCTGCATTTGAAAATTGCAGCAATTTAATGGCATTTTATGGGAAATTCGCATCGGAAGACAACCGCTGTTTAATTGTAGACGACGAATTGATTGCTTTTGCGCCATTCGGACTGACTGAATATATTATTCCCGATAGTGTTACTTATATTGGTAATTATGCATTCTCTCGATGTGTCAACTTGGTGGATATAACTATCCCCGATTGCGTTACTAGAATTAAAGATTGTGCATTCTATGCTTGTGAAAATTTGACAAATATCATTATTCCTGACGGAGTTTCCGAAATAGGGAATTTTGCGTTTTCCCATTGCCCATATTTAACAAATATAACTATTCCCAATAGCGTCATCGTAATCGGAGAATCTATTTTTTCTCGTTGTCCCAGGCTAACGACATTTTACGGTAAATTCGCATCGGACGATAATCGATGCTTAATTGCAAATGGTAAATTAGTTGCTTTTGCCACGTTCGGATTAACGGAATATACTATACCTACCGGTATCAATTCTATCGGGAATTGGGTTTTCGAATATTGCTACGGTATTACGAATATATCTATACCATACAGTGTTACAGTAATCGGCGAGAATGTATTCATAGATTGTGGCAGATTAACAAAAATATATTGCCAACCAACAGCCCCGCCGACATTGAAATTGAATGCACTTTACGGCATTTCATCGTCAGCAAAAATTTATGTTCCGATGACTTCGGTTGATGCGTATAAATCGGCGGCAGGTTGGAGCGATTATGCGTCGATGATAGAGGGTTACGACTTTTAGAAGAAAGTCGAGACCGAATAGGATTTTTGGCGGAGATTCCGTCATATCCGCGCAGGCTGGTGAAGTCTGCGCGGAGTTTTTTTGAGAGGGAAGAGGACATTAGTGGCGATAGGGTCGTTAAAGTCCTTAAAGACTTTAAGGTCGGTGGACAGCGGCAGACAAAAGGCTGTGAGAGTGGGTGAATTGCCAGCCCTCTCTAATATCATTAACGGCTTTAAGGTCATTAGGGTCGTTAAAGCCCTTAAAGACTTTTGGGTCGGCGGACTGTCCGAATTCAGCCGTCCGTCCGAGGGCGTCGTTTGGGGAAGGTGTAAAATACGGTATGGATTTACACGAAATTCGTCGGAAATTTCCGAAAAAACGCAGCGCGGCTGCCCGAAAATACTATTTCAAACTTATCCGAACATAAATCGAACGGATGACGATATCGGCGGTATTGCATATTTCGCGGGATAAATGCATATTTGCAATATGATTTAACGTGCGATTTTATGAATATCACAGACGATTATCCGTTCCATTGCGGCGATGTCTATCTGTTCAGCAGGACTGACGAGGAGTGCAGTCCCGAAACGTCGCTCTGGGGGCTGTTCGACAAGCGGCTCGAAAACGGGACGATATTTTTGGAGGCAATGACGACGAATCTGCGCGATTTCGAATCGTGGGTCGCGCTGCCTCCCGATTTCAGATATGTCAGGCTCTCAACGCGCGACGAGTTGCGCGACTTCGCTTATTCGCTCAATGTATGAAAAACGAGGCTCGAAATTTTTGGCATCATTACCAAATTCTTCGAGCCTCGTTTCGCCGGAATTTATCTCCAAGCCTCCCTTTCGGTATAGGAGGTCAGTTTTGTGCATTTGTAGACATTGCCGTAAGGGTCTGTCGCGCGAACCTCGAAATCGGCGGCGGACATGTCGGTCGGCACCGTGCGCAATTTGCCTTTGTAAAGGTGCGCCGACGTCTTCTGGTACGAATTGTCGGTCGGGCGACCGCGCCATCCCAGCCCGTCGCGGCAGGTCTTGTCCCAATGCGGGTCTACGGTCTGATACCATAGCCACCAGTCGCGGTTGTTGCCTATCGTGGCGGCGGATGTGGATGAAATGTTCATCGACGTCGGAGTGCGGGTGTCGGAACCGGTAATCGCCGCCATGTTGCATACGAACGTTCCGTTCTGGTACAGTTCGACTTTCCAGTTCTTGTCGGCATTGAATACGTTCGCCACGATATAGCCTTTTTCGTAATCCCACGAGTACGGATTGACGTATTGTCCGGCTATGCGCTCCGAACCGTCGTAGGCGCGAATCTGATAGTCGGCATCGTATTCGCAGTGCTTCATGACGAAATTCGCTATGTCCGCACCGTTGAATTCATACAGCCCGTATCCCGACGGCGAACCGTCGCTGCAACATTTGACCTGCCAGAACAGTCCGCATGCCGCCGTGTGGATGATTTCGCGAATCTCCTTGCCGTTTTTGGTGTGGAAATGGTGGTAGTTGTAGTGCGAGTGTCCGATGAGTATGTACGCTTTCGCGAACTGCGACAGCAGATTCAGCGTTTCGTTGTAGTACTCGGAGTGATATGTTCCCGCCTTTCCGGTGCGGAACGGGATGTGGCAGCAGAGAACGATGCATTTGTTCTTGTCGACGTTTGCCAAATCCTTGGTCAGCCATGAATATTCCTGCCGCGTGAAGCCGCCCGAGCATCCGCCGCCCGTACCGTTGGCTATTACGTTGTTCATGCCTACGACGTGTACGTCGCCGCGGTCGAACGAGAACCGCGTAGGTCCGAAATAACCCTTGAACCGAGCGTCCGAAGGTGCGGAATCGGTGTCCGACGAGTACCAGTCGTGATTGCCCATTACGGCGAAGAAGTGTGCGCCGGTGTTGGCGTATGACATTGCCGAATACATGTCCGCCCACATCGTCGCGTTGCTGTTCCACAGGATGTCGCCGAGGGCGATGCCGTAAACGTTCTTGCGGGAAGGCAGAGTCGATTTGAGGTCTTTTGCGGTTTCGTTCAGAAACCGGTCGACGCACAACCGGTTCTTGACCTGCGGGTCAGCCATGCAGCACAGCGTCCATTCGGTCTGTTTCCCGCCGGCGAGCGGCGAAAGGGTGAAGTCGTAGACATCGGTCGAGGCGACTATCGGCGCGTAGAATGACGGGTAGCCCTTGTCGTTGTAGTTCACCTCGTATTCTGCCGGAACGGTGTAGTAGATGAACTCCGCATCCTCGTTTATACCTATCGAATACGCTCCGCCGGCATCGGTCTTTACGACGTTGAAGCCGTCGGTTACGCAGACGCCTGCTACGGGCTGTCCGGCGGTATCCTTGACGTGTCCGGTGCAGATGCGCAGATTGTCGCTGACGCTCTCGACAGAGATGCGGATGTCGTCGATATGGAAACGGCTCTGTACGCCGGTTCCGGCGCGGTTGCCGCAGAACGCTATACGCGATGTCGGCTCGACATCTTCGAGTACCACCGAATACTCTTTCCACGTGCATTGGTCGCCTTCGAGCGTGAGCGTCGCAATGTCGCCTTCGGTATATTTGGTTATCCGGTGCGATGCGGCATCTATCGACGTGTCGTTGAACACCTTGACGGCTACCGCTTTTTCGGCTTCCGTAATGGTCGTCGCTCCGTAAGGACAGGCTTTGAACGTAACGCGGACGGCGGCTTTTCCGGCGAGCGCGCCGAGTTGCGGCGTGATGAGCGATGCATGCTTGCTGCTGGCTCCGATTTTCAGATATCCTGCGCGCGAAAGTATGCAGCCCGTCTTGTTGTCGTCGGCTATCCATCCCCACTCGTCGAGTCCCATGGCGGGTACGACGCCTTTCAATGTGTTGAACAGACCGATTTCGGTCCCTGCCTCGCTCGTGTAGTAGTTGCTGTCGGTCTGGTCGGGATTGTCGCCTCTTGCCGTGTAGAGTTCTGTCGCTTTGCTGCGGTCGGTGCGGGAGTAACCCGGTGCGCGTGCCGGCAAATCTCCGCCCCACAGATTCTTGTCGAAATTCTCGAACAGAATCACGTCGCCCACCGACGGATTGGAGGATGCGATTTGTCCCGTGAATGCGGGAGCGGTCGTGGCGACGGCGGCAGGGTATTGCATCGACACGTTGTCGGTCAGATTGCGGACTATAAGATAATAGGTCGTCTGCGGTTTCAGGTCGGTGAATATGAACCGCGGCGGATAATCCTTCTTGTATTTGGCGAGATTCGTCGAATTGGACGAGTCGTTAACCGTCCAGCCGACGACCATGTTTTTGCAGTCGATATCTTCGTACAGTTCGATTTTGTATCTCTTTGCGATGTCGGTCGTGTAGTCGTATGCGCTGTTCGGCATCATCTCGGCGAGATACTGCACGTTCGACGGAGTTACCGTCCAGCCGACGGCAATCGTCGTGTCCGTCGCGCGTACTACGGCTGTCGATATGCCGCTCGTGTCGCGGGTGAATTCTATCGGCGGCAGCGCAATCACATGATTTGCCTTTGCCGAATAGTCCAAGCCCGATTCCTTCACTGTCGCCATCATCGTTCCCGCATCGGTTACGAATGCGAAAGTCAGACCCTTGCGGTAGTTCTGCGGAGCGATACAGATGCAGAATTCCGTTCCCTCTGTGGTGATTTCGGCATTCCCGCAGTCGAGCGTGGCGGCGTCGAGTGCATCGGCTGTAAAGCCGAGCGTGCCGCCGGGCATTGCGATTTCGGCTGCACCCCACATCTTTTCATTGTCGTTTCCGCGCACGACGATGTTGCCCAGATGCAGTCCGCCGTCGACGGATGCAGGCTTTTTGAGAGTTATATTCAATACCGTGAGCGGGTTGCGGAACGAGAACCTGTCGTTATCCCTCGACCACTGCCCGAGCAGAATCGGGTAGCGGAAACCTCTTTCGTTCCAAGTCTGGTTCGGCAGTGCTATGGCGAATGTCCGCGCACCTTCGCTTCCTGCCGCGAAATCATCGCCGGTTGCGGTCGGCAGATACGGATATATGGCGTACTGCTCCGCTTCGGAGTCGATAGGGCTTTCGCAGTCGAATATCGCCGAGCGTCCGTCCGTCGACAGCGAACCTTTTCTAACTGCGGCTCTGACGAGTTCGGGCGCGGTTTGCCCGTTCGCGAATTTTATTATGCTCAAATCGTCGCCCTCCTCCCAGACGGAGTTCGAACCGTCGATTCCGGCGCGGCTGTCGGAAGTCGCCATTTCGGCACGGAACGAGTATATGCCGTCGGTTTCGGAATTGCCGTTGCCGATGGTTACGGCTTCCTCCTCGAAAGAGGAACACGAACAGAGTGCGAGTGCCGCGAACGTTGCGGCTATCGAGTAAAGATGTCTTTTCATTGTCGTATCCTCCCGTTTAGTTGCCCCAGAAATCGTCGTTCTCATTTTCGAATGTAGGGTCGTCGATGTCGCCTCCGGTCGACGAACTTTTGCCGTATCCGTTTTCGATACGGCACCCGACCCTCCTTATGTCGGGCGAGATGTAGTGGCTGCCTTTCGGCGTATGCAATTTCAGTGTCATAGTTTTTTGTTTTAGGTTTGTTTACAAATATACGAATAAGCGAGGGGAATGCCAAATTTATTTGAGCATTGCCGAGCGGAAGTATATTGGGCGCAGCCAAATTGCGAATAAGCGAGTGGAAAAGCAAAAGAACTTTTGATTTTCCCGAGCGGAAGAGGGCTCATTAAGGACTTTAAGGTCGTTAAAGTCCTTAAAGTCGTTAAGGACCTTCGATAAAACGGATATAATCTCATTATTTGTTTCGGATTATGCGACGGGCAACGAAAAAAACATTAAATTTGTTGAATGTACGCAGCCTGCGCCGCTTCCGCTGGTATGGCAGTTGCAAATCTGTGTCGGATGCCGCCGTTTTCAATCGGCGGAACGGGTGTTGCGGCGAGGCGAACCAAATGTTGTGTTGTTATGGGAACAAGGGACAGAATACAGAATTTCGGCAGGGCATTGAGTTCGATGGTGATGCCCAATATCGGCGCATTCATCGCATGGGGTCTGCTCACGGCATTGTTCATTCCGAGCGGCTGGTGGCCCAATGAGCGGCTGGGCGAACTCGTCGCACCGATGCTCACCTACCTGCTGCCGCTGCTGATAGGATACACGGCGGGAAGCAATATCGCTGGCGCACGCGGAGGTGTCGCGGCGGCTATCGCGACATCGGGCGTCATCGTCGGCAGCGACGTGCCGATGTTTATCGGCGCGATGATTGCCGGTCCGCTGGCGGGCTGGGTCGTGAAGCGGTTCGACCGTCTCGTCGAGGGTCGCATACGTGCCGGATTCGAAATGCTCGTCAATAACTTTTCGGTCGGCATCATCGGCATGCTGCTCGCCATACTCGGCTACTACACAATCGGCAGTGTCGTTACGTCGCTTACGATGTTGTTAAGCGCGGGTGTTGAGGCGATGATGGAGCGTCATCTGCTGCCGCTCGTCTCCGTTTTCGTCGAGCCGGCGAAGGTGATGTTCCTCAATAACGCCATCAACCACGGCATCTTCTCGCCGATAGGCATCGCGCAGGCGAAGGAGTTCGGCGAATCGATAATGTTCCTGCTCGAAACCAACCCCGGTCCCGGTTTCGGCGTTCTGCTTGCCTATTGGGCGTTCGGCAGCGGTGCGGCACGCAGTTCCGCCCCCGGTGCTGCCCTGATTCAGTTTCTCGGCGGCATCCACGAAATCTATTTTCCGTATATCCTCGCGCGTCCGGTGCTGATTATCGCTCCGATATTCGGTTCCGCCGCCGCGATAATGTTCTATTCGCTGTTCGACGCGGGACTTATCGCCCCAGCATCCCCGGGCAGCATCATTTCGGTACTCGCGATGGCTCCGAAGGGCGAGACGTTCATCGTCCTGCTCGGCGTCGTCATTGCGACCGCCGTGTCGTTTGTCGTCGCCGCACCTTTCGTGCGGCGTGCGTCGCGCGACAACGAGACTCTGCCCGAGAACAAGTTCAAACCCGCATACAAGCGTCAGGCGGAAGCCGCTGCCGCCGCGAAACGTAACGCGAACGTCGCAGAAAAACCGCTCGGCGATGTCCGCCATATAGTCTTCGCCTGCGACGCAGGCATGGGGTCGAGCGCGCTCGGCGCGACGCGGTTCCGCAAGCGCATAGAGCCGCTGGGATTGCCCGTCAGCGTTACCAATTCGTCGGTGAACGCCGTTCCTTCCGATGCCGACATCGTCGTGTGCCAGAGCATTCTCGCCCAACGGGCGATAGCGTCCGCTCCGAATGCGCGAATCGTCGAGATTTCCAACTTCCTGCAAGACAATGCCCTCGACGATTTGTACGACAGATTGAGCCGCATCGCCGCTACGCCTGCTTCTGTGCAGAAAGAAGCGGTTGCCGAAAAGCCTGCCGACACGCAGTCAGCGGCGACCGAGTTCCCGATTCTGAACGAAAAGTGCATCCTGCTCGGTGCGAAGGCTGCCGACCGCTGGACTGCCATTCGCGAAGCGGGACGCCTGCTCGCCGGGAACGGATATGTGGACGCCGAATATGTCGATGCGATGGTCGAGCGCGAGAAAATCGCCACGACCTACCTCGGGGTCGGCGTCGCGATTCCGCACGGCACGGCGGATGCCAAGTCGAAGGTGCAGCATACGGGAATCAGCGTGGTTCAGTTCCCCGACGGTGTCGAGTTCGGCGACGAACGGGCGCAACTGGTGATAGGCATCGCGGGTGTCGGCGACGAACATTTGGAGATGCTGGCGCGCGTGAGCGAGGCTCTCGAAGACGAAGAGGTTCTCGAACGGCTGAAAACCACCGCCGACATAAACGAAATATTGAATGTATTGAAATAGGACAAATATAACTGCATTTATGCCGGTTCGTCATCCTGAGCGAAGCGAAGGATCTAAATATTCTGAATTTATCGAAACAGATTCTTCGCTTCGCTCAGAATGACGTCCGTATAATAATTGAACGTACTAAAATAGAATAAGCCATGCAATCACAGAAAGTAACGCTTTCCGCTCCCAACGGCATGCACGCACGCCCTGTGGGAGAACTCGTCAAACTCGTGAAGTCGCTCGACGGCAAAATCACGTTCGCGACCGAAGCCAAGGCGGTGAACGCCTCGTCGATGCTTTCGATTCTGTCGCTCGGTCTGAAATCGGGCGCGCAGTTCGAGGTCAAAGCCGACGGCGGCGACGAGCAGGGCAACCTGCGGCGAGTGGTCGAATTCATCGAAAACATCAAGGATTGATGAAACGCATCTCCACCTCCGTCCGTGCGTCCGACGGCATCGCCATAGGTCGCGCTTTTGTCGTCGTCCGCGAAACGGTGCAGGACTCCGCCGAGCCGGCAGGTTCGGTCGGGCAGGAGCGCGAAAAGTTTGAAAAGGCGTTGTCTGACAGCATCGTGCAGATTGCGGCACTGGCTGAAACCGACGATATTTTCGCCGCCCATCTCGAAATGGTGCAGGACGACATGCTCCGCGAGAGCGTCGAGGCGCATATCGACGGCGGCGAATCCGCCATTGCGGCAGTGCGAGCGGCGGGCGAGGAGACGGCGGCGATGTTCGCCGCTATCGACGACGAGTATCTGCGCGCCCGCGAAGCCGACGTCCGCGACATATTCGCGCGTATCGCCGCCAATCTTACGGGTGGCGTGCGCAATCCGTTCGATGGCGTGCAGGAGGGCGATATAGTCGTCGCCGACACGCTTACGCCGTCCGACATGACGATGATAGATTTCACCCGTGTGCGCGGTTTCGTTACGAAGGAGGGCAGTGCGACCAGCCATGTCTGCATCATCGCGCGCAACCGCGACATTCCGGCGGTTGTGGGACTGCACGACGCTGCGGATGCGATTTCAACGGGCGACATGCTCGCCGTCGATGCTTCGGGCGGCGAGGTCGTCATCGCTCCCGACGAGGCGACGCTCGCTCATTACAATAAAGCCGCGGAGGAGTACCGTGCGCGTCGCCGGCGCGAAAACGAGTCGGCGGTCAAAACGTTTCGCGACGGCTCGGGACGACCGATACATGTATTCGCCAATGCGGGCGATGTCGGGGAGGTGCGCGCGGCAATCTCCGCAGGAGCCGACGGCATCGGACTGTTCCGCAGCGAGTTCCTCTATATGCAGAGTGCGTCGGCTCCGTCCGAGCAGCAGCAGTACGAAGCCTACGCTGCCGCTGCCGAGGCGTGCGGCGGACGTCCGCTCATTATCCGCACTCTCGACATCGGCGGCGACAAGGCTCTGCCGTATCTCGATTTCGGTCGCGAGGAGAATCCGTTTCTCGGCTGGCGGGCGATTCGCGTTTCGCTTGCCATGCGCGACATGTTCCGCCGACAGTTGCGGGCGATATTGCGTGCGGGCGCACATGGCGACGTGCGCATAATGTTTCCGATGATTGTCGATATGGAAGAACTGCGCACTGCGAAATCGCTGCTCGAAGAGTGCAAGGCGGAGTTGCTCCGCGAGGGTGCGGCATTCGACGGCGAAATGAAGGTCGGCGTGATGGTCGAGACCCCTGCGGCGGTGTTCATCGCTGCGGCGCTCGCCGCCGAATGCGACTTTTTCAGCATCGGCACCAACGACCTGACGCAGTATGTCATGGCTGCCGACCGCGCGAATGCGAAGGTTGCCTATCTCTATAATCCCTATTCGGATGCCGTCGCGTCGGCTGTCGCCCTTGCGATAAAGGCTGCCGAAGATGCGGGCATCGAGTGCGGCATGTGTGGCGAACTGGCGTCGGATACCGACGCGACGAAGAGACTGCTCGATGCGGGTCTGCGCGAGTTCAGCGTAAATATCTCTGCGATAGGGCGTGTCAAAAGTTGTCTCGCGGAGTTGCTCGGAGAGAAGTAGGCGGGCCTGATGACGATAGGGTCTTTAAGGTCACGCGGCGGGCATTATTTTGCCCGCCGCTTTAAGGACTTTAAGGATGCGCGGGCGGTTTATCCGCCCGCGCTTTTTGTAGCAGCCGCATTAATGGCGGCTGCGCGACGTTAAGGTCCTTAAAGTCCTTAATGACATTAGGGTCATTAGTGATAGTCGGGGCGGATAAACCGCCCCGACTAATCTCTCTCCGCAGCCAGCCTTTCCGTCGCCTGTTACCCCTCCCTCCGCGACCAAAAAATCCCTGAAAATTTGGCAGTTCCGCCTTTTTGTGTTATCTTCGCATAGTAAATCACATCTGTTTTTTGTAGCGGGACGATGTTTTTGTGTTGTTGCAGAGGGGGAGGAGTTGGGTTCTTTTGTGTCCTTAACGACCTTAAAGTCTTTAATGGCATTAGGTATTCTGGCTGGCTTCGAGTTTAGACCGATTCGCGGGCGGTTGTTATAAGTGTTGCGGCGATACGCTGTTTAATAGTACGGGCTTTGCCTGTCTTATGGGAGAATGGAGTATTTTTGGCGTGTCGCCGCTTTTTTCAAGCAACGAGCGCAGACATTTACGATGTCTGCGCTCGTTCAATATTTTCGGCGGGCGACATTGAAGACCTTAACGACCTTAAAGTCCTTAATGAGCAACGTCATACCTAATCCGCCCTATTTCTTCGCTTCGAGAATCGGAAGATTGGCTTCGGTCGGGATGTAGATTACCTTGTTAGGCACGTTGTTCTGCTGACGTACCCACAGATACTGGATATAGGTCGGCGTGATGGAGCCGTTCTCGATGCGGATAGCCTCGGCTGCACCCTTTGCACGCTCGATTTCCGCCTGTGCATTGAGTTTCTCGGCTTCGAGATTCGCTTTCGCCTCCTCGATTTTTATCTGGCGGTTCTGCTCCGCCTTGGCGAGTTCGGCGCGTCCGCTCATCTCCTGCTGCCATACGTTGTACATCGGCAGCCCGAACATAAGTGCCAAAACGACTGCGATTGCGATAAGCGCAAGTACGACCAGCCCCCAAACGGTTTGTCCCTGATTTGTCATGATGATTTAAGTTTTGAGTTTATGAAAAATAAAAAAGGCGTTCCGAAATCCCGAAACGCCATTGCTTTGTTACTCCTCGTCCTCGCGATGCATCTTCTCGACGTAGATTGCATGCGCCATCTTCTCGCGCTTTGCAATGGACGGTTTGGTGAAGTACTGGCGTGCGCGCAACTCTTTCAGCACTCCGGTGCGCTCGTACTTGCGTTTGAACTTTTTGAGGGCTCTTTCGATGTTCTCGCCCTCTTTAACTGGCATGATAATCATAATATTCTCAATTTTTAATTTTTCGTTCTACTTTTTTGTTCCGGATTGCGCGGTCGGAAAAGTTTTCCGGTTTTGCGGCGGATTGTCGAATCCGTAATGTCGTCCGCCGTAGTCGGTTGTTGTCAGTCGAAATCTGCGGGTCGGTCGCCGAAGCGAAGATAGGGTGCGAGCGCAGTCGCCTGCTCGCGTCCGAATATGTCGTCTTCAATCATCTCTTCGACGGAATTCCAGCCTCCTTTCGATTTCCTGAGTTTCGTTATTCTGTTAATCGCTTCGCGGGTCATGTACGGATGCCGTTCCAACTCCGAAGCGGGTGCAAAGTTAATATCTATTTTTGAAATTACACAACTATCGCAGTAAATTTGTTTGCTTATCCGCTCGAAATTTTCTTTCGTAACGCATTTCAACTCCGCGATTTGGTCTGTCGAGCGGAATCCGCCGAGCAGACGGCGGTACTCGATGATTGCGACGACTGTCTTCGCACCGATTCCAGCGACGCCTCGCAGTGTCGCCGAGTCGGCGGAGTTGATTTCCACCAACCCCTCGTGCGGGTCGGGTTCGGGGAAGACGACGTAGCGTTCGAGCGTGTCCGCCATATCCTCGTCGATGAAATAGCAGTCGCGCAGTTCGTCCATGTCGCGGATGCCGCCGAAGCGGTCGCGGTATTTCAGCAAAGCGCGTGCCTGACGGGCGGAGAAGCCGATGCGGCGCAGGTAGGCATAACCGACGGTGTCGATGCCGAAAGGTTCGGTCGGGCGCGGGAAGAAACGGCGTTCGCGCGGCAGCGTGTCGCGTGTACGGTCGGTGGCGCGGGGCTGCGGCTTGGCGGCGAACCGGTCGCCGATGATTATATATGGTTTCAGCCGCAGATAGGCGGAGTCGGTGATGCCGTAGCAGAGCGCGAAATCCTCCTTTATGGCGAACACCTTGCCGCGGGCGCGGTATTTCACGATGCCGACGGCTATATCCTTTGCGAAGCCCATGGCGCGCAACTCCTCGTAGGTTACGGTGTTGGGGTCGAACTCGAAAAGCGAGTCGCGCGTATAGATTTCGCCGTTGCTCTCCCGTTCATCGTAGAATGTCTGTACGCGCGGGCGGATGAATGCCGCGATGAGAATCGCGACGATGATTATTGCGACCAGGAGTGTCGCTCCACGGATATTTGAACGCGATAACATGGTGTCGGGAGATTACCATTCCGCCTTGTCCGACAGCGCGAGCCGTCGGTAGCGGCGCGACGGCGACGGGATGAAGCCGCCGATTCCGTATTCCGACCATCTGCCGTCCACGAGTTCGACGGTCGCTTCGGACGACGTTACGACATTGGGCCATCGGGCGGGGTTGCCCGCTTTGCCCGACGGTTTCGGGCGGGCGTCGATAATCACCGTGCCGCTGTCGGATAGCGCGATGTCGCGTCGCGGGTCGGTGTTCGCCGCTGCAAGCCACAGCAGTTCTTCGCCCGACAGGTCGGCTGCCGAGCGGTCGAGTATCGCCGCGAAATTGCAGGTAATGCCGTTCTCGGCTATTATTCGTTTTATATCGACATCCGCATCGGGCGATGCGAACAGCAGCAGTGCGCTCCACTTTCCGAGTAAATCGGTGCGGCATCGGATGCCGTCGGGCAGCGAAATCGCCGTCGGGCAGGTCGGCTGCTCCGTGCTTCGGTCGGAGGATGTCAGGTCGAGCGCGATTTTGCCGCCGTAACCGCATTCGGCGGTCGCATGGTCGAGAACGTCGTAGATGCCCTCACCGCGGATGACCGCTTTGCGCGGGTCGCAGCCGCGAAGCAGGGCGGCAAGTTCGTCGGCGGAGCGGACATTGCAGTCGTGAGGTGCGATGACGAGATATTTGTTGAACATCATCTGCCCCGCGCCCCAGAGCGACTGGGCGACTTTGGTCGCCTGCCCCTCGTAGCGTTTGTGTATCGAAACGACGGCTATGTTGTGCGACGTTCCCGCTTCGGGCATTGTCAAATCGACGATTTCGGGTTGCAGAGCGAGCCTTATCGGAGCAAGGAATATGCGTTCGGTCGCCTTCGAGATGCTTGCATCCTCCTGTGGGGGAATGCCGACGACGGTAGCCGGATAGACAGCGTCGCGGCGGTGCGTGATTGCCGTAACGTGGAAGCGGGGATATGAATCTTTCAGCGAGTAGAAGCCCGTGTGGTCGCCGAAATCCCCCTCAGTAGCCAACTCCTCCGACGTATCGACGTAACCCTCGATTACGAAATCGCAGTCGGCGGGTACGCGGATGTCGTTCGTCAGGCACTTGACGAGCCGCACCGGTTTGCGGCGCAGAAATCCCGCGAGCAGGTACTCGTCCATATTGTCGGGCATCGGTGCGGTGGCGCAGTAGGTGTAAATCGGGTCGCCGCCGAGTGCGACGGAGACTGGCATGCGCTCGCCGCGAGCCTTGTAGGCGTCGTAGTGGCGCGCGCCGGTCTTGTGGCGGTGCCAGTGCATGCCGGTCGTGCGGTCGTCGAATATCTGCATGCGGTACATGCCGACGTTGCGGATTCCAGTATCGGGGTCTACGGTATTCACCATGGGCAGCGTTATGAACCGTCCGCCGTCGCAAGCCCACGATTCGAGTATCGGCAGTGCTGCGAGCGACGCTTCGTCGCCCGTTGCGACTACCTGCTGGCACTCGCCGCGCCGCGAAGAGAGACGCGGGAACCACTGCGCGACCTCGCCTAACAGCGGCAGCATCCGCAGTTTGTCCGCCAATCCGTTTTTCGGCGAAACAGCCTGCTTTACGAGCGCGTCGATGCGTTCGGTGAGGTCGTCGAGCCGTTCGACGCCCAGAGCCATAGCCATGCGGCGTTCGGAACCCATGAGATTCGTTGCGACGGGAAATTCGCTACCCGTATTCTCGAACAGCAGAGCCTTGCCG
>CAJMKE010000024.1 GCA_905213895.1 uncultured Alistipes sp. | reverse complement strand
TTCACCGCGCCATGGCTGATGCGCGATTACTAGCGAATCCAACTTCATGGAGGCGAGTTTCAGCCTCCAATCCGAACTGAGATAGGCTTTCGAGATTTGCTCCCCATCACTGGGTGGCTGCCCTCTGTACCTACCATTGTAACACGTGTGTCGCCCCGGACGTAAGGGCCGTGCTGATTTGACGTCATCCCCACCTTCCTCTCGGCTTACACCGGCAGTCCCGCCAGAGTGCCCAGCTTGACCTGATGGCAACTAACGGTAGGGGTTGCGCTCGTTATGGGACTTAACCCGACACCTCACGGCACGAGCTGACGACAACCATGCAGCACCTAGTTTCGTGCCCCGAAGGGAAATCCTCTTTCAAGAATCGTCGCTAACTTTCAAGCCCGGGTAAGGTTCCTCGCGTATCATCGAATTAAACCACATGTTCCTCCGCTTGTGCGGGCCCCCGTCAATTCCTTTGAGTTTCATTCTTGCGAACGTACTCCCCAGGTGGATAACTTATCGCTTTCGCTTAGTCACCGACTGTGTATCGCCGACAACGAGTTATCATCGTTTACTGCGTGGACTACCAGGGTATCTAATCCTGTTTGCTCCCCACGCTTTCGTGCCTCAACGTCAGATATAGTTTGGTAAGCTGCCTTCGCAATCGGTGTTCTGTATGATCTCTAAGCATTTCACCGCTACACCATACATTCCGCCTACCGCAACTACTCTCTAGTTCAACAGTATTAGAGGCAGTTCCGGTGTTAAGCCCCGGTATTTCACCTCTAACTTATCAAACCGCCTACGCACCCTTTAAACCCAATAAATCCGGATAACGCTTGGATCCTCCGTATTACCGCGGCTGCTGGCACGGAGTTAGCCGATCCTTATTCGTACGATACTTTCAGACAGATACACGTATCTGCGTTTACCCTCGTACAAAAGCAGTTTACAACTCATAGAGCCGTCTTCCTGCACGCGGCATGGCTGGTTCAGACTTGCGTCCATTGACCAATATTCCTCACTGCTGCCTCCCGTAGGAGTTTGGTCCGTGTCTCAGTACCAATGTGGGGGGTTAACCTCTCAGTCCCCCTATGTATCGTCGCCTTGGTGAGCCGTTACCTCACCAACTAGCTAATACAACGCATGCCCATCTGTAACCGCCGGAACTTTCAACTACAAAGGATGCCCTTCGTAATATTACGGGGTATTAGTACCAATTTCTCGGTGTTATCCCCCTGTTACAGGTAGGTTGCATACGCGTTACGCACCCGTGCGCCGGTCGCCATCATAAATTGCAAGCAATTTATATGCTGCCCCTCGACTTGCATGTGTTAAGCCTGCCGCTAGCGTTCATCCTGAGCCAGGATCAAACTCTCCATTGTAAAAATTTGAATATAAATCTTAGCTCTAATCTCAAAGGTATTGTTTGAAATCTTCTCTTAAAGAGAAGGAAAAACTTTTTAGCTGCTCAATATCCTCAAAGAACGTAATTTTATTTTAAGACCGTAGTCCAAAATTCTTATTTTCGGTTTCCGATTTTTCAGAGCGGAAAGTGGTGCAAAGGTAAGCACTATTTTCGAATCTGCCAAATCTTTTTCAAAAATATTTTGAAATATTTTTTGAGAACCTTTTCGCAATCGCTGTCATTTTTTAGCGAAAGCGGTTGCAAAGGTAAGAGGTTTATTTGAAACCTCCAAATTTTTCTTTCAAAAAATTTCAAAACTTTTTTAAGAACCTTTTCGCTTGTTCAACCCCGCTTAGGAGGTGAAAGCGGGTGCAAAGTAACGGCAAGAAAACGACATCTGCAAATATTTTAATAACTATTTTTTGCATTTTTTCGACCAGATTTCGCAGTCGGTTATGTTTCAGAAGTTTGTCGCGGAACATTTTTTCGGCTTTCCATTGTTTCCGAAGGCGAGATTGCGGCTGCACACCGCAATCGGTCGTAGCCATGACCTCTCGGACATTCTGCCGGCATACGAAAACAGACGCGTTCCGGACTTGATTTATCCGGGAAAATATGTTATCTTTGAAACAAACGATAACCTTATTATATTATGAAACGACTTCTACTGCTCCTGATTTTTGCGTTCGCCGCCTCGGTTTCCTTCGCCCAAGAGGACGAATTGACACCGGAAGAGTTGGCAAGACGGGGAACGAATCTGTACAACGCGAAGAATTATGTCGCCGCATTTCCTCTTTTGATGAAGTCGGCGCAGGAGGGATACCCGTTCGCACAATACATGGTCGGACAGTGTTTTTGTTACGGGAACGGCATCGGACAGAATTACGAGGAGGCGGTAAAGTGGTATCGCAAGGCTGCGGGACGCATAAGTTCGGCACAAACCGAGTTGGGAATATGCTACCACGAAGGCAAAGGCGTGCCGGCAGACATGAAAAAAGCGATAAAAATGTATCGCAAGGCGGCATCGCAGAACGACAAGAAGGGTCAATACCTGATGTCTGTCTGCTGCGAAAAGGGAGAAGGAGTGCCGCAAGACGACAAAAAAGCGTTCCAATGGCTCAAAAAATCGGCGGAGCAGGAGTACATGCCGGCGATGATTCGTCTGGGTGAGTACTACGAGGAGGGAAAAGGCGTAAACAAAAACATCGAGGAGGCGGTAAAATTATTCGTCCAGGCAGCCGACAAGGGCAGCATAAAAGCCGCCGTCAAACTCGGAGACATGTTCTTCAAAGGAGAATCTGTCCCGCAGGACCATGCGAGAGCAGTGAGGTGGTATCAGAAAGCGGCGGACAACGGGAGCAGAAACGCCTGCCTCGACCTCGGGAACATATTTTACAACGGCTACGGTGTTCCGCAGGACTATGCGAGAGCGTTGAAATGGTATCTGAAAGCAGTGGAGAGAGGCAATACGACTGCATTCGGCAGAATCGGCGACATGTACTATTACGGTCTGGGGACGAGAAAAGACATGGCACAGGCGGATATGTGGTATCGGAAGGCTGCGGAGAACGGAAGCATACATGCAAAAAATCAGTTGGGCGTCATAAACGAACTCGGGGAAAACGGCGAGAAGAATTACGGAAAGGCATTGGAGTTATACACGGCAGCCGCGGAGCAGGGCAATGCCACCGCCCAGCACAACCTCGGTCTTGCCTATTACTACGGCAGAGGCACCGACAAGGATTACGAAAAAGCGGCGTATTGGTTCAAGAAGTCTGCGGAGCAGGGCTACACCAATGCCCAATACCGCATGGGCGACATATACTACTCCGGCAAATGCTGTCCGAGAAATTTCAAAAAGGCTGAATACTGGCTGCGCAAGGCAGCCGAGCAGGGACATGCCAAAGCACAGTACTATCTCGGAAACATCTACATCAAGGGAAAGGAGGGAGTCGAGTGCAATCCCGAAGAGGCAGTGATGTGGTATCGCAAGGCGGCGGAGCAGGGCAACAAGTTCGCCCAACATTATCTCGGCAACATCCTTTCCAAGGGAACCGGCGTCGAGAGCGACCTCGAAGAAGCGGCTAAATGGTACAGCAAGGCTGCGGAGCAGGGGCATCGGGCATCGGTGTTCCGTTGGGCAGAGTGTCTGTACAAAGGCAAAGGCGTTCCGCAGAATCTGACGGAGGCGGCAAGACTGCTCTTGCAGGAGGCGGAGCAGGGCAACATCAAGGCTTGTTATCTCATCGGTCGCTGCTACCGATACGGAGAGGGCGTGGACAAAAATATCGACGAAGCGGTGAAGTGGTTCGAGAAAGCGGCAGCCAACGGAGACAAATCGGCGAAAGAGAGTATAAGCGAAATAAAAGCGACAGGAAAATAACGGATGAAAAAGGCGAAATTTCTCCCCTATATAATATATATAGGTATACTGATGTCAATCGGCGGATGCGCGACCGACGGAAACGAGTTGCGAAACGGCGATTTGATATTCGAATCGGTCGGCAAAAGCGCGGCGGCAAAGGCTATCGATGCAGCGACTGCCCGTGAGAGCGGAGAGAGTTTCTCGCACGTAGCGATAATCGAGGTTGCGGAGGACGGAATCTATGTCATCGAAGCGGCATCGGAAAACGGAGTTCAGCGAATCACGCTGGATGATTTTCTCGCCGCGGCGACGCACGACGAATCGGGAAATCCTGCGGTAACAGTCATGCGACTCGACGGGGAATACGACACCGCGGCATTCATCGCCAACGCCAAGCGGCATATCGGCGAGCCTTACGACCACTATTTCATGCCGGACAACGGACGGATGTATTGCAGCGAACTCGTCTACGATAGTTACCGCGACGAGAACGGCAATCCGATATTCACCGCCCGACCGATGAATTTCCGCGCGGCGGACGGGACGATGCCCGAATATTGGGTCGCACTGTTCGAAGCACTCGGTGAGCCGATACCGCAAGGCGTTCCCGGCACCAATCCGAACGATATGGCGCGCGAACAATGTCTGGTTAGGCTGCCCGATGCGGTATGGATAGGGTTGCGATGAACTGTTTTAGGGACTTTAAGGACCTTAAAGACTTTAAAATCCTTAAAGTTTCCTCCCTGCATCGCTACTCCATCGGTCGCACACGGACTTCGCACACGCCGTCGAGTTCGCGCACCAGACGGTCGATATCGGTCTTCTCCTCGACCTGCCCGTAGTGGTACGGATAGAATATCTTCGGACGAATAGCCTTGACAGCGCGCACCGCCTGCCCGACCGTCATTGTGTAAGGCTGGTTCACGGGCAGAAAAGCGATGTCGATTCCGCGCAGCGACATTACGTCGTCGTTATCCTCGGTGTCGCCCGAAACGTAAAGCATCGTTCCGCCCATCGTCAGTACATAGCCGCAATCCTCGCGCTCCTTCGGGTGGAACTGCGTATGCCCATCGGTGATATTATAGGCGCGCACCGCCTTTACCGACAGCCCCTCGAACGGAACGGCGGTATCCCCCGGCAGCATCGTTGTGCAGTCGTGTTCGAAAGCCTCGGCAGTCGTCTTGTCGCAGATTATCGCGCAATCTTTGCCGCGCAGCGTCTCGACCGTCGGCAAATCGAAGTGGTCGTAGTGCGAATGGGTAATCATAATTACATCCGCTTTGGGCAGTTTCGCCCAATCGACACTCTCCCCCACAGGGTCTATGTATATGCGGCGACCGAGCCAATCGACGGCGAGCGACGCATGCTGAAAGAAGGTTAAGGTTATCGGCGAACCGTCGGCTGCCGTAATTACATCCTGCGGATATGCGGGTGCGGTCTTCGGCGCGCAACCCAGAAACGATAGAAGCGACATGGCGATAAAAGTTTTTATTGCGGTTTTGTTCGACATATATTCAATATTTCTGCCTTTGCAACAAATTTAGCAAAACATTTCGATTTACGAAAATAACGGCGGCGTTTTACCGCCGACCGCCACAACGGCTTTAAGGACATTAAGGTCGTTAAAGTCCTTAAAGACCCTAAAAAATATCCCCCCTTGCAAAAAAATCTCCGTTTTATTTGGTTTATATTATAAATTACTTTATATTTACACCGTAATCGGACACGAAACCGAATATCACCTAACATATAAACATAAAGTCATGGAAACTGATGCCAATGTACAGAAAGCCGAAGAGCGCAAGACCCGTCTTCGGGAGTTGATTCGCCGAAGCGTAACTTTTGCGATAATCTGCGGATATTTGTCGGTCGTGAACCACTTCACGTCCCCATACCCTTGGGTGCTGTGGGTTATCGGCGCATGGGGAATCAGCGTCGCGCTGCAATGGACCTACTATCTGCTCGATTGTTGAACCGATTAAAACACAAAAATCATGGAGGAGAAAAAACTCAACGAACAGGAGAGCCTCGCTCTCATAACGTCGATGATAAACGACACCCGCGAACGGCTGGCAGAAAATTCGGGACGCCCGTTCCTTATCTGGGGCTATACGTCGATTGCCATCTCGATGCTCGAATATGCTGCAATAACATTCGCATGGAACCGCTACTGGGTTCTGGCATGGTGGCTTATTCCGATAATCGGGCATACCCTGATGTGGTTGTTCTGCCGTAAAAAGGAGCATACACCCAAATCGTACATCGACCGCAGCATAGACGCCGTGTGGACGGTATTCGGAGGTTCCATTCTGGCAGCGGTATGCGGCAACATAATATACGGTTCGCACACGATGCTGCTGTTCTCGGTAGTCATGCTGGTAGGGACCGGCGTCGCCATAACGGGAATAATCATACGTAATTTCGCAACCGCACTGGGAGGAGTTGCAGCCATACTGATTTCGTTCGTCTTCCCGATAATGCGCCAATTCCAGCCGACAGTCGAGGAGGTCGGCAGAGAGGGGGTGGCTGCATATATTTCGACGGATATTCTTATCTTTGCGGCGATATTCTTCGCAATGCTCGTCATTCCGGGGCATATCCTGAACTATAAAAACAGAAAAAGCAAAAGATGTTCAAAGCGTTAGACCCACTGTTGCACTCCGAATTGCGGCTTGCCGTGATGTCGATACTCATCGGTGTCGAGAGTGCCGACTTCGTCTACCTGCGCGAGCAGACGGGAGCGACGGCGGGTAATTTGAGCGTACAGATAGACAAGTTGCAGAAGGCGGGATACATCGAAGTCGAGAAGACATTCAAAGGCAAAATGCCGCGCACGATATGCCGCATCACCCAGCAGGGAATCGCGGCGTTCGACGAATACGTCGCCGCAATCCGCGACTATCTGAACGTCGCAACCGACGACCGGACGAAACTATAACTGCCATAAGCGACAGAAAACGGGTAATGACACAATGTTCATTACCCGTTTTCGCATTACATTATCCGCCGCTACACGCTACGCATATCGCTTTCCAGATAATTTATCCGGTTGCGCAAATCGTCGATATTGCGTTCGGCGTCCGACATGTCGCGTTCGGCAGACCGCGCATCCGACAAATATCCCTCCGCACTCTGCTCGTAATCACGGCGAATCGACTCGCTGTCGGTACTGCGTGCATACGAAAGATATGTATCCGCCTGCTGCTTCGCCCTGTCGTATTCGCTTCGGGCGCGGCTCAACTTCGACTCCTCGCGCGACAATTCGCTGCGCAGGCTGTCTATCTCGCAACGGATTGCATCCCGACGCTGCTCGCGGTCGCGTTCTTCATCTTCGCGGCGCATCCGTTCTTCCTCCTCGCGGCGACGATGCTCCATGCGTTCGCGTTCCGCCTGCTCATCCTCTTCGCGGCGGCGCATCTCCTCCTCGGTGGCTCTGTCGTCGTCCGGACAGCGGTCGGGATACGACGGAGACAGCGTTCCCGACGTCCGACCGGTCAGTCTGTCGGCGAGAGACTTTACCTCCGGAGTAATGCGGAACCAGTCGATGTCGGCATCGGCAGTATCGCAGCGGCGAGCCAGCGCGCGTTCGCCTTCGTCCACCCTCTTTTGCCAGCGAGCCTTGTCGGCTTCATACTCTGCGTCGCTCAACACCTTCGTCGGCACGAACAGCAGGACGATGAACATTATCGGGAGAAACAATGTCAGCAGAACCAGCGCGACACGCGTACCGCCGAAATATCCGATGTCGCCGATACGCTTCGCGACGAGCATTACGAGCAACACGAAAACAAGCACACCGACGATTGCAGTCATAACCGCACCGATACCGCCCGCCAACGCAGCAAATATCAGCGCTACATAATAAACCGCAAGCAGCGACAGCAGTCCCAACAGAAAATCCTTGCGTCCAATCGTGCGGTTATGTCTGACCCGACCGAAGAATCCGAGCGAATTGTCGTTGTTCACTCTCGCTCCGTCCCGCAGATATGGCGGCAGCGGCTGTTCGTCGTAGCAGAAGCGTTTCTCATTGCCGTTTTCGTATTCGACACGCTCGGTGATGCACTCGCCCGTCATGAAACCGTGCATCGACCATCCGCAGTCGGCAGTTCCGTCGCCGTGAATGCGGATACACTTGCGGTCGTTGAATATCAGACACATATCGAGTTTGCCAATATAGAGTTTGCCGTCTTTCGACAGTTTCAGATTCGGTTCGTTCTTGAAATCGTCATGCACGAGGTAGATACAGTCGGCATAGACAATCATGCGGTACTCCTCCACCCTGCCGATTGCGCCGAAATGCTCCGCCGCATCTTCGAGTGCCGCCCGCAATTTCGGATTGCGCGTATTGCGCAACTGCCGCCGAATTATATGGACGCACTGCGCCATAACCTGAAATTTGTCTATCGTCCGTACCGCCATAGCAGAAAAGTTTTAAGATTCGGATTGATTCCAAGCAAATATAGGCATAATTTTTCGTTTGTGCAACGATATGATTATCCGACAATAGATTGGATGCTGTCTACGCAGAGTGCGCGGACGCTACAAAAGTCCGCCGCTGCGGAAACTGTAACTGCCCGAGCCGGCGATGATGATATGGTCGAGCAGTCGGATATCGAACAGAGCCGCCGCCTCGCGAACCTTGCGTGTCAGTGCGATGTCGGCGTCGCTCGGTTCAGCCGCGCCCGACGGATGATTATGCACGAGAACGATTTGCGTCGAAAGCAGTTCGAGCGCGCGTTTGACAATCAGTCTGTTATCGACTATCGTCGCCTGCACGCCACCCTGACTTATCCGCTGGCGTTCGATAATACGGTTGGAATTGGTGAGAAAGAGTACCCAGCACTCCTCGTGGGACAGTCCCTCCACTATCGGTCGGAAAATGCGGACTATGTCGTCGCTCGTCGCAATCGAATCGACATTCTGCGCCTCGGCGGCAGCCAGACGGCGTCCCAGTTCGGCGGATGCGGCGATTTTTTCTGCCCTGCGCAGCCCCAGCCCCTCAATCATGCGCAGTCGCGGCAACTCCATACGGACGATACCTGACAGCGAGCCGCATTCGGAGATAATCTTTCCGGCGAGCGTCTCATCCTCGATAACGACGGCGAGCAGTTCGGCATCGGACAACTCCCCGACACCGCGCAATGCAATCTTATCGCGAATGGATTTCATGACTCCCGACCTATTTGCCCAAACGGTCGAGTTTGTCGAGCAGCCGTGCGCACTCCTCGTCGCTGACTTCGTGCGACACCGACCTTGCGGCGCACTGTTCCGCCTCCTTCTTGGATTCGCCCAGTCCGTGTCCGACCTCGATGCCGTCGATGATGACCACCGAGCGGAAATGCTGCGCTCCGGACTGGCTGCCGTTGCCCTTCGTGCGGAAAACTATGGTGTGATGATGTTTCTGTCCCCACTCTATCAGGCGGCTCTTGAAGTCGGTCTCCGACTCGTCCACCTCGTCGAGCGACATGTGGTTGGGATAGATAGAATTGATAAGCAGGCGATTGACGAAATCGTAGCCCTGGTCGAGATAGATTGCGCCCATCATCGCCTCGAACGCATCGCCGAAGATATGCTTTTGCGACGCACTTGCAGAACCGTTGCAGATAACGCACTCGTCCAGCCCTATTTCGCGTGCAATGGCGTTGAGCGACTGTCGCGAAACGAGTTTGGAACGCAGTTGCGTAAGTTGTCCTTCGTTGTAATCGGGAAACTCGATGAACAGATAGTCCGACGTAACGCTCTCGATAACGGCGTCGCCCAAAAATTCCAGACGCTCGTTATTGATGCTGCGACCGTCCGCGACGACCGAAGCGGAGCGGTGTATCAACGCAAGTTTGTACAATTCGACGTTGTTCGGCAGGAAGCCGAACATATCGTCAATCATACGGTAATATCCTCTGTCGCGTCCGAAATTCCGTTTTATCGGACGAATCACGAAACCGAACACGGGCGCAGACGGTTAATTACAACTTGCGGAAAACGACAGTCGAGTTGTGTCCGCCGAAACCGAACGTGTTGCTCATGGCAACTTTCACGTCGCGTTTCTGCGCCTTGCCCAGAGTAAGGTTCAACTTGTCGTCGATAGCAGGGTCGAGATTCTCGACATTGATTGTCGGAGGAACGATACCCTTCGTGATGGCGAATACGCAGGCAAGAGCCTCCACCGCTGCGGTCGCACCGAGCAGGTGTCCCGTCATGGATTTGGTGGACGAGATGTTCATCTTGTAGGCATTTTCGCCGAACAACTCCTTGATAGCCGTCAGTTCGGCGATGTCGCCGAGCGGCGTGGACGTTCCGTGGGTATTGAGGTAGTCGACCTCGTCGATTGCGACCTCCGCATCCTCCAATGCGGTACGCATCGATATTATCGCGCCCTTTCCTTCCGGATGCGGCGCAGTCATGTGGTGCGCGTCGGCAGACATGCCGCCGCCGGCAACCTCGCAGTAAATCTTGGCTCCGCGAGCCACTGCGTGTTCGTACTCCTCGAAAATGAGCGCACCCGCACCCTCGGCGATTACAAAGCCGTCGCGGTCCTTGTCGAAAGGACGCGATGCGTGCTGCGGGTCGTCATTGCGCGTCGAAAGAGCCTGCATCGAGCAGAATCCGCCGACTGCCGGTATGATTACCGGTGCCTCCGAACCTCCGGTTACAATCATGTCAGCCTTGCCCCAGCGCACGAGATTGAGCGCGTCAATCATCGCGTTGTTGGACGAAGCGCATGCCGAAACCACGCTGTAATTCGGACCCATGAATCCGTATTTGATTGAGATGTGTCCCGCGGCGAGGTCCGAAATCATCTTCGGTACAAAGAATGGGCTGAACCGCGGTATTCCGTTACCGGCAGCCCAACCCATTACCTCTTCATAAAACGTTTCCATTCCGCCTACGCCGGAGCCCCACACTACGCCGACGCGTTCGAGATTCTCGGTTTCCAAATCGATTTTGGCGTCAGCGACAGCCTCGGCAGTAGCCACGAGAGCGTACTGCGCATACAAATCGTACTTGCGAACCTCCTTGCGGTCGAAATATTTGGTCCAGTCGTAGTTCTTTACTTCACAAGCAATACGCGACTTGAAATTGGTTGCATCGAAATGCGTTATCGGTGCCGCTCCGCTTACTCCGTTTTCGAGATTCCCGAAATATTCGTTGATATCGTTTCCCAACGGATTTATCGTTCCTATACCAGTAACTACTACTCTTCTTTGCTGTTTCATGATGTCGTATTGCGAAAAATATAAATGTAAAGTTTGTCGAAATGCAGATGTTTTACAAATGATTATTTCTTATGCTCCTCGATATAGTTGATGGCGTCGCCGACAGTTGCAATCTTCTCTGCATCCTCATCAGGGATAGTAATATCGAAAGCCTTTTCGAGTTCCATAATCAACTCTACGGTATCCAGCGAGTCGGCACCGAGTGCGCCGGTGAAACTTGCTTCCGGAACTACTTCCGACTCCTTAACTCCCAATTTGTCGACAATGATCTTAACGACCTTTTCCTGAATTTCTGACATAATTTTCAATTTTTAGTTAAACTTTATTGATTGTAAATTATTTCTTTTCCAATAAACTTTCTTTTCAAAATACCGCTCGGAAAACTCGCCGAATCGCACCGATTGTACGCACTTTTTCCGAAGCAATACCGCGCAAAAATAACACTTTTTTATTATCTTTGGCATAATAAAGTAAATAATTTACAATCCGCCCTCCGACGGCGAATAATAACAGACAGATTTTCAAATAAATACAAAACCATGAAATTATTACTCATCTCGAACTCCACCAATGCGGGCGAAGAATACCTCAAATACCCCGTCGAAAACATCGGCAGACACCTGCAAGGAGTGTGCGAAATCGTGTTCGTACCGTATGCAGCCGTAACTTTTTCGTATGACGAATACGAGCGCAAGGTACAGAAACGCTTCGACGAAATAGGCATCAGGGTGCGTTCGGTACACCGCGCCGCCGACCCGCGAAAGGCGATACGCGAGGCGGAGGCGATTTGCGTCGGCGGAGGCAACACCTTCGCACTGGCGAAAAAGATGCAGGAACAGGGGCTGATGACGGCGATACTGCGCAAAATCAAGGAGGGCACACCCTACGTGGGCTGGTCGGCGGGAAGCAACGTATGCTGTCCGACGATATGCACGACCAACGACATGCCGATTGTCGAACCGCAGTCGTTCAAGGCAATCGGAGCGGTGCGCTTCCAGATAAACCCGCACTATCTCGACGCCAATCCCGAGGGACACGCCGGCGAAACCCGCGAGCAGCGCATACTCGAATACATCGAAGCCAATCCGCGGCGTTATGTCGTCGGACTGCGCGAGGGCTGCATGCTGCGCCTCGAAAACGGCAGGCTGGAACTCATCGGCTCGCGACCGATGCGCATTTTCAAGAAGGGCATCGAACCGTTCGAGGTAAAGGCGGGCGACGACCTTTCGTTCCTACTGTAATTGTCAGCATATTTATTATTATAATATAAGTATAGCACCATGTCATTCACCCGCGAACGCGGCGACCTCGGCGAACGGGTCGCCGCAGACTGGCTGCGCCGCAACGGCTTTCTGATAATGGAGAGGAACTGGCGGTACGGCAGATACGAAATCGACATCATCGCCTCCCGCTGGGACACCGTCCATTTCGTCGAGGTCAAGACACGGCATACGGGTTCGCTCACGACGCCCGAAGATGCGATAACCGAAGACAAGGCGCGCGCACTCCGAAAGGCGGCGTCGGCATACATCGCCGCCCGACATCTGACGCTGGAATTGCAGTTCGATTTGATTGCCGTCGAAATCGCCCCCGACGGTGCATCTGATGTTCGATATGTAGAAAATGCCATGCAATACGGTTGGTAATTTTGGATTTAAGACAAAAAATACTACTTTTGCGAGGTTTTCAGAAGACAAAGAATTGATGTGGCTTTACAATATAGGCATCGCAGCATACGAAACGGCTATTAAAACAGCCTCTGCGTGGTATCCGAAAGCGAAACTTTGGAGCGACGGTCGCAAGAATCTGTTCGACCGCATGCGCAGTGCCATAGATTCCGAAGCCCGCATCGTGTGGATACACGTGGCATCGCTCGGCGAATTCGAGCAGGGACGACCGATAATCGAGAAAATACGCGAAGAAAGACCCGAATACAAGATTCTCGTTACATTCTTCTCGCCGTCGGGATACGAAATCCGCAAGAACTACGCGGGTGCCGACTATATTTTCTACCTGCCGTCCGACCGTCCGACCAACGTACGGCAATTCATCGACATCGTAAAGCCCGAAATCGCAATTTTCGTCAAATACGAATTCTGGATAAACATGCTCGGCGAGTTGCGCCGGCGCAAAATCAGAACCTATATCGTTTCAGCCATATTCCGCCGCAATTCGGTGTTCTTCCGTCCCTACGGCGAGATGTGGCGCAACGCGCTCGAAACCTACGACACGCTTTTCGTACAGAACGACGAATCCAAGGCTCTGCTGTCGGAACTAGGCTACGACAACGTCATCGTGGCAGGCGACACACGGTTCGACCGCGTGGCTCAAATCGCGGCGAATGCCAAGCGCATCGAAGCCATAGAGAAGTTCAAGGGCGACAGGCGGCTTTTCGTCGCGGGTTCTACATGGCGTCCCGACGAGGAGATTCTCCAAAAACTAATCAACGACAATCCCGACATCAAATTCATCGTCGCTCCGCACGAGATGGACGAATCGCGCATCGCCAAGATACTGAACGACACCGTCGGCGGTGCAGTCCGCTACACGCAGGCGACCGACGAGGCTCTGGCGGCAAGCCGGGTACTCGTACTCGATACGGTCGGTCTGCTGGCATCGGTCTACGGCTATGCCGACTGGGCATATATCGGAGGCGGATTCGGCGTAGGCATCCACAATACGCTCGAAGCGGCTACATTCGGGCTGCCGACAGCATTCGGACCGAATTACACGAAATTCAAGGAGGCTTGCGATTTGGTGAATCTCGGGGCGGCGAAATCGGTCGATTCCTACGAAGCGTTGAAAGAGTGGTTCATCCCGCTTCGCGACGATGCCGACCGTCTTGCCGAAGCAAGCCGCGCCGCTAAGGAGTACACCTCCAAACATCAGGGCGCAACCGAAATATTCGTCAGAGCGATTTTTCCAAGCAAATAGAAAAGATCTTTAAGGGCTAATCCCTATCTTTCTCCGCCTGTGCCGCGATTCCGGCACTGATGCCGCGGCGCATGGCTATCAGCCATTCGGCTTTTCGCGGGCGGAACGTCAGAAGATAATATGCCGCCAGCACGAACGTAAACACTCTTTTCCGCCGTTCGTCCGCCAGCAAAGCCCGCACACCGTCATTGGATGCCGCACGGATATACTTGCTCCGCCCGACATCGAAACTCTGCCGGTCGAACCTCTCGCGGGTGAGTTTTTCGTCCGGAATATGGTGGAATATCTCCGCATGAGGCACATAATACAACCTCTCTCCTCCGGCACGAAGGCGCGCGAAAAGGTCGGTCTCCTCTCCGCCCGTCAGAGCCTTGCCGTTGCGTCCCAGCGCGGGGTCGAACATCCCGAAACAGGCGAACACCTTCCGGCGGAACGCCATGTTGCCGCCCGCAGGGACCCTGCCTTTCGGAAACTCGCGCACCCGTCCGCCCAAATCTATCGGATTGGCTATCATCCGTTCGGGATAGGTCGACATCCATTTCGGACGACCGTTCTCGTAACACGGAATCACGCCGCCGCCCGCAACCGACGCTTCGGGGTGCGCCTCGAAGAAGCCGATATAGGTGCTTACGTATTCGGGGACTATCGTTTCGTCGTCGTCGATAATCGCGACTATCTCGCCAGACGAGTTGCGGATTCCGCAGTTGCGGGCATTCGACAACCCCTGTTTCGATTCATCTACCATACGCAAGTCGAACTGCGGGTGCGCCGCCGCGAAACGTGCGAAATCGGCGGCAGTCGAATCGGTCGAGTTGTTGTTCACCGCCACGCACTCCCACGTCGACGGGTCGGCAGTCTGCCCGACAACCGATTTCAACGTCCGCAGAAGATACGGCGCGCGGTTGTATGTCGCTATTATCAATGAAAGTTTCACATAGCAAATGTAATAAAATTTCGCATCGGTCGCATTCCGAACCTAATAAATAGTCCGTCCGGCGCATTATTTTCCGCAAAACGCATATCTTTGTAAAAAATTCACACAAAACCTGAAAAGCAATGAAAAAACTCAATCTCCTCGCGTTGTTCGTGCTTGTTGCGGTATCGCTCGCCACGGCACAACCCAAACAGACGCTCGTTACGGTCGCGGTATCGCCCGACCACAGCGACTGGCTCTACACATGCGGCGAAAAGCCGAAATTCAGCGTATCCGTCACGACGAGCCACTGCCCCGTAGCCGATGCGAAAATCCACTACGAAATATCGGAAGATATGCTCGCACCGATTAAGAAAGGCGACATGGTGCTGAAAGACGGCACGACGGTAATCAGCGGATACACGATGAAAAAGGCTGGTTTCCTGCGCTGCCGCGTATGGGCGACCGTGGACGGACGCAAATACGAGGAGTGCGCGACGGCGGGATTCGACATCGACCGCATCGAGCCTAAAACCGTGATGCCCGATGATTTCGTCGAGTTCTGGGAGAAGGCACTCGCCGCCAACCGCAAAATCGACATGCTGCCCGAACTGACGCTCGTTCCCGAGAAATGCACCTCGAAAGTGAATGTCTATTCGGCAAGTTTCCAGAGTTTCCGCAAGGGTTCGCGCATATACGGCACGCTTTGCGTACCTGCCAAAATCGAAGGCAAATGCCCTGCGATACTGATTGTACCGGGTGCCGGCTGCCGTTCGCGCAAAGGCTTCTACGAGGAGGCGGAGAAGGGATTCGTTACGTTCGAGGTCGGCATCCACGGCATCCCGACCGTACTGCCCGACGAGTCGCTCTACACCGACCTTAAAAACGGTTCGCTGATAGACTACTGGTTCGCCGGAATCGATGACAAGGACAACTATTTCTACAAGCGCGTATTCCTCGGCTGCGCCCGCGCCATTGACTTTCTCGCCGAACTCGATTTCGTGGATGCAGACCATATCGGCGTTACCGGCGGCAGTCAGGGCGGCGCACTGACACTGACGACGGCGTATCTCAACCCGAAAGTCAAATGCGCGGCGGCGTTCTACCCTGCCATGTGCGACCTGACGGGTTATCTCCACGACCAGGGCAACGCATGGCCCTACATGTTCCGCAACAAGAAACTCGCGACGCCAGAACGCCTCGAAACGGTGAAATACTACGACGTAGTGAACTTCGCGCGCCGCATCAGCGTACCGGTATTCTTCTCGTTCGGCTACAACGATATGGTCGTATGCCCGACCTCCGTCGTCGGCGCATACAACTCCATCACTTCGCCCAAAAGCCGCATGGTCGTGCCGCAGTCGCGCCACTACACCTATCCGGAACAGTGGAAAGCGCGCTCGAAATGGATGATGGAGAATGTGGTGAAATAAATCCTGTGAGGAGGTAAAGTCCTTAAAGTCTTTAAGGTCGTTAAGGACTTTAAGGATACCGTCCCTCCCCGCTGCCGCCCGTCTGCACCGTCCGCGAAATATTTTTCGTGAGAAAGTTTGGATTTGCAATATTTTTGCAGTATCTTTGCACCTGCAAACGCGAAAAACCGATACCGAAAGGTTTGAAGATACATCGCGGGATGGAGCAGTTGGTAGCTCGTCGGGCTCATAACCCGAAGGTCGTGTGGTTCGAGTCCCACTCCCGCTACTTAAAAGGACGATTCATCAGAATCGTCCTTTTTCTTTTTCTCAACAGCGATTACCACATGAATCCCAGCATGATACTTATCGCTCCGTGCATATCTTTCTCGACCACCAATTTATCATGACGGATATAACCGCCATAACCGCTATATTCTGTTTTAAGTACTTTATATCTGATTTCGTGCATCTGATAGCCGACGCCCACATTGAATTGGTTTCCGTTCTTGCCGGTACCGAACCCGATGCCTATCGTCGGTTCGACCAGATAGCCGCGGAAAAAGCCCTTGTTCAGCGGGAAGTTATAACCGGCATTCAACGCGATATAGGGAGTGGATTTGGCATTTTTCAGAATATCCGTCCTGATATGAAAAAACAGCGGCAGCGAGACCTCCGTCTTGCCGTTATGCAGATAGTCTTCTCCCAAATCCTTCAAGACCGCCGGACGGTCGCCGTGGAACATCTTCAAGCCGACTCCCAAACCGACCGACAACTGCGGGAATATGCGATAGCCGTTAATAACATGAAGCGATGTGCGATATATGCCCGAGGAATTGGTTACGAAACCTTCGCCGGCTTCGACCATTCCGAAATAACCGCGTGCAGTCGAACGCGGATACCTCGGCATCTCATCCTTATCTTTGTCGGCACCGCCGGCAGCGGAAGCCGATGCGACGAGAATCGCACATACGATTAAAAGCAATGATTTTTTCATGGGAGTATGGATTAAAGTTTTACAAACATAGCAAAAATTCTCCAAACTGCCAAAATCACAATGACTTTAAGCGCATTAAAGTCTTTAATGACCTTAAAGTCCCTCTATTTTATCAGATGCCATACATAGACCGCGTATATCGCGATATACGCGACACCCTCGTAGACGGTAATTCTGCGGCGACCGATTACGAGAGCCGACAGAAGCACCGCGACCGACGAGCCGACGAGCATCGCTACGTCGGTTTTCGTGATGTCGGTTACCGGCAGCGGTTCGATAATCGAGCAGACGCCGAGAATCAACAGTATGTTTGCGATGTTCGAGCCGAGAATATTGCCCAGCGCAAGCCCGCCATGCCCTTTCAGCGTAGCGGCTATGCTCGATGCGAGTTCGGGCAGCGACGTTCCGCCCGCCAGTACGGTGATGGCGATGACGGATTCGCTGATT
This sequence comes from uncultured Alistipes sp., assembly GCA_905213895.1. Taxonomy (GTDB): domain Bacteria; phylum Bacteroidota; class Bacteroidia; order Bacteroidales; family Rikenellaceae; genus Alistipes. Next base: position 858 of record CAJMKE010000024.1, on the reverse strand, counting down.
CCGAAACCGCGGGCGATTTCGGTAGCCGACTTCAACGTCAGGTGTGCGCCGTAAATCAGTGCCGCCAAGCCGAGAACTATCGATACGACGGATACTCCCCACGAAAACTTCGCGCCGGTGCTCTCCTGCGTCTTCTTCGCTTCCGCGCTATTGCGGTCCCAACGGTACGAGGCATACACCACGGCGATATAGAGAATCAGCATCACGATGCCCTCGATGCGCGAAATGCGGCTGTCGAGTATCATGAACGCGAGGACGAGCGACGCACCGATGCACATCGGAATATCGCGGCGTATGTTTTCGCGGGTAAAGAGCAGCGGAGCGATGAACGAACAGATTCCGAGAATTACGAATACATTGAAAATATTCGAGCCGACGACGTTTCCGACCGCGACATCCGGATTTCCGGCAATGGCGGATGCCGCACTCACCGTCAGTTCGGGCAGCGACGTTCCGACCGCAATTATGGTAAGTCCAATAAGATATTCGGACATGCGCAATCTCTCGGCGACCGCCACGGAACCGTTAGTCAGCCATGTAGCCCCCACCGTCAGTACGGCGAGACCCAGAATAAGCATCAACCAATACATAATTCAGCGAATTTCGTTTTTCGGACAGCAAATATACTGTTTCAAACGGAAACGACAAAACAATATATTTGCCAAATTCCGCACGGTGCCGATGGACAAATACGTATCCGAATAAGTAATAATCACAAAAAATTCCTACAACATTTGCAATTTCATTTTTTTTGTTTACCTTTGCACTCGCAATCGGAAGTCGGGATTTTACCCGCAGACTGCAAAACGATGGTGCCATAGCTCAGTTGGTAGAGCAAAGGACTGAAAATCCTTGTGT
>CAJMKE010000023.1 GCA_905213895.1 uncultured Alistipes sp. | reverse complement strand
TCGTGACCTCTTCCTTACCAAGGAAGTGCTCTACCACTGAGCTACAACAGCATTTTGCTTATTAAAGCGGTGCAAAAATAGCACAAAAAATCCATTTATCAAATTTTTGCCGCCCTTTTATTCGAAAAATCTCGAAAAAAGCGGGCGGAGCGGGGCTGCAACATGCCCCGCTCCCGTCCGTAATCTATTTCACAGCCTCGAAATAGCGGAGGAACTGCGTGCGTTCGAGCCGCGAAGCGTGTGCCGGGTCGGCGGCATTCAGACGTCCGCGGAACTCCTGCACGGACGCGAAGTTATGCAACTGCATCCAGCCCGCGAGATATTCGAGCGTCGAGCCAATCCATTCATTGCCGTTTTGGTACAGTGCGCTGCAAACCTCGACTGCGGATGCGCCGGCGAGAACCGACTTGACGACAGCCGCGCCGTCATGCACACCGCCCGAAACCGCAATATCGACGTTGCGTACCGCCGCCGATACGATGCCCGTCCAGCGGAGCGGAGCGGCGAGGTCGGTCGCGGCACTGAACACGCTGCCCGACGAATATTCCATCTTCTCTATGTCTATATCGGTCTGATAGAAGCGGTTGAACAGCACGACCGCATTCGCGCCGTGGGCGTAGAGGCGTTCGGCAAGGTTCACCGGATTCGACAGATTGGAGCCGAGTTTGACGATAACCGGCATCTTCACGATTTTGCGCACGGCATCGAGAATCTCGATATGCTTGCGCTCGAAATCGCCTGCGGCATACTCTTTCGCCGTGCAGATGTCCATAACGTTGAGTTCCAGCGCATCGGCACCAGCCTTCTCGATAACTTCCGCGAAATTCGCCCACTCGCCGGCACTGTAACAGTTGATGCTCGCGATAATCGGAATCGTACACAGACGCTTGCTCTCGCGAATCAGTTCGATGTACTCGTGCAGCATGCTCGAGCGCAGGTAGCCATGCATGTAGTCGGCGGCTTCGGTATGCCCGAATCCGTCGGTCATCGAGTCGGCTTGCAGCGATATATTCTCCTCGAACAGCGATTTCAGGACGACGGCAGCCGCTCCCGCCTCCTCGAACGCCCTGTTGTTTTCGGCTTTCGCCGTGCGACCGCAACTGCTGACTATAATGGGATTGCGCAAAGCCAATCCTGCGAATTGAGTTTTAAGATTATCCATATTCTCCATGTTTGCCACTGCCGTTCCCGAATGCGGCAACCGGCAATGAAATATCCTTTTATCATGGCAAAGATAATACAAGACGGGCGCAGAAGCAAATAAATCGCGCGTTATGTTCGCGCATTTATTCGCATCCGCCGCACTGCGGGAGCGATAAAACCGTCGATTTTATTTGCCGAATTTATCAATATGTCGTAAATTTGTCGATAATAAGGATTGTGCGGAGATGCTCCGCGTGCGACATGAAGCCAAGACACGTCATAATTCTGCTGCTGCTTTCGCTGCCGTTTCTCGTCAGGGACTACACGGTCGCGAACGAACTCAAATATATCAGCATCGCCCAGGAGGCGATAGACAACGGCACGTGGTTCACGTTCTACAACCACGGCGCGGCATACGCCGACAAGCCGCCGTTGTATCTGTGGATTGTGATGCTGTCGAAACTGCTGTTCGGTGATTTCAACATGTGGTTCGTCGGGCTGTTCAGCCTGCTGCCGATGGTAGGCGTCATGGCGGTGATGAACCGCTGGATGCGCATGGAGTGCGACCACCCGAACACCTACGCTGCCGACATGATGCTCGCCACCACGGGAATGTTCATCGGCGCGGGAATGGTACTGCGCATGGACATGCTGATGACATTCTTCATCGTGCTGTCGCTCTACACCTTCTTCCGAATGTACAACGGCATCGCCGCGCCGCGCGAAAGGTGGCTGCTGCCTGTTTACATCTTCATGGCACTGTTCACAAAGGGTCCCTACGGAGTGATGATTCCGCTGGCATCGATAGCCGCATTCCTCGCATGGAAACGCGAACTGCGCACGTTCGGTCGCTACTTCGGCTGGCGGCAACTGGGCATCCTCGTTCTCCTCTGCGCCGCTTGGTGGGGTGCGGTCTACGCCGAAGGGGGCAAAGAGTATATCTCCGACCTGCTGTTCCGCCAGACGGTCGGTCGCGGCATCGATTCGTTCCATCACAAGGCACCGCTGTGGTTCTACATCGTGCGCCTGCCGCTCGTGATGCTGCCGTGGTCGCTGCTCTATATCGCGACGTTCATTGCGGGACTGCGCAAGAAATTCGTCTGCACCGACACCGAACGGTTCTTCATCGCCACCATATCCGCAACGCTCGCGATGCTGTCGGCAGTCAGCGCGAAACTCGACATATACCTGATTCCGATGTATCCGTTCGTCGTCTATCTGTGCGCGATGTGGATGCGCCGGCTCGAAAACAGACGGTACGTCAAGTTCGCCGCCGCATTTCCGTGCGTCGTATTCGCCGCCGCGCTCGTCGCCGTGCCGATAGTCCTGCACTTCGGCAAATTCGGCGAAATGCCCGCATGGACGCTGTTCTGCATCTATGCGTCGGCAACGGTACTCTCCGCAGGCGGCATCTGGGGTTTGAGCGACGTGCTGCACGACAAGGCGTCGAGAGGTGCGGTAACGGCTTCGTGGGCATTTGTCGCCACGGTCGCGCTCGCCACGACGGCGATTCCGTATTTCAATCCGTATCTCGGCTACGAAAGTCTGTGCGAGAAGGCGCGGACGCTCGGCATCGGCGAGTACGCCCACTACAAAATCAAGTACGCCGACAACATGGACGTATTTTTAGGCAGCGTGCCGCACCGCATGGAGTCGGTGGCGGAACTCGAAGCCGCAGAGCGACCGACGGTGCTTTTCGTGGACGACCGGCAGCCGCGGCGCGACAAGGAGTTCGCCGAATGGCTCTCGGGCAGGGAAGTCGCAGCCGAGGTCGGCAACCACAGAATAGTGATAATAGGAGCAAACAAAAAGGATAACAATGAATAAGACCGGAAATTACGATTTGACCATAATCGTACCCGTATACAACGAGGAGGAGAGCCTGCCGCGCGTCGAAAAGACCATGGCGGAATACTTGTCGCACAGCAGCCTGCGCTGCTGCGTACTCTTCGTGAACGACGGTTCGAAGGACGCTTCGCTCGCGGCGATTCGCGAAATCTGCGCGCGCAACGCCGACATGTTCTTCATCTCGTTCGTCGCGAACCGCGGTTTGAGCGCAGCCATAAAGGCGGGATTCGATTCGACATTCTCGCGCTACGTCGGCTACATCGACGCCGACTTGCAGACCACGCCCGAGGATTTCGAACTGCTCATACCCTATCTCAAAGACCATCAACTCTCGATGGGCATCCGTGCGGGACGCAAGGACAGCGCGTTCAAGCGCATGCAGTCGCGCATCGCAAACGGTTTCCGCCGCATGTTCACCCACGACGGAGTGGACGACACGGGATGTCCGCTGAAAATACTGTGGACCGATTATGCCAAACGCATACCGATGTTCAACGGCATGCACCGTTTCCTGCCCGCACTGATTCTGTTGCAGGAGGGAGGGCGTGTACACCAGACCGCGGTGCGCCACTTCCCGCGCATCGAGGGCGTATCGAAATACCATTTGTGGAACCGCCTCGTAGGACCGTTCAACGACTGTTTCGGCTATCGCTGGATGGCGAAACGCTACATCAACTACACCGTCGGCGAAGGCAATCTCGATAAATGATGGAACGTCTGGCGATAGAGGCGGTAGGACTGCTCGCGCAGGGGCTTTTCTCGGGGCGGATGATAGTCCAGTGGGTCATGTCGGAGCGGGCGCACAAGGTGGTGTCGCCCGTGATATTCTGGCAGATGAGCATGGCGGCATCGTTCCTGCTGTGCGTCTACGGATGGCTGGGCAGCGACTTCGTAATCATTCTCGGACAGGCGGTCGCGTACTACATCTACATCTGGAATCTCCATGCCAAGGGGTCGTGGCAGCAGATGCACGCCGCATTGAGAGTGCTGTTTTTCGGACTGCCGATAGTCGCGGGGATATGGCTGCTGGTCTTCCGCTGGGACGAGACCGTCGCACGGCTGTTCGTCGACGCCGACATTCCGGTCGCACTCTTCGTCTACGGCATCGTCGGGCAGGCGGTATTCTCGATACGTTTCATCTACCAATGGATATATTCGAGCCGGCGCGGTGAATCGGTACTGCCGATAGGTTTCTGGATAATAAGTCTCGCCGGTTCGCTGCTGATAATACCCTACGCCGTCATCCGCAGCAAGTGGGCTTATCTGCTCGGGCAACTCACCGGAGCGGTCGTCTATGCCCGCAACATCATGATTGCTCTCGGCGAACGGAAGGCGGAAAAATAAGGTAACTTATACAACTTTACACCGAATCAAGTTTATGGAATGTATTCGGAACCACGACGGTTGTGGTTCTCGCGGCAAAGCCGCGTATACAGATGTTACCCACCCCCTAAATCCCCCGCCTGTGCGGGGGACTTTTGTCGGAACTCGCGAAGAAACACGGCTTGGAAACACCGTTAGTGTAAAATTGTATGTAATCGTCTAAAATAAAGTCCTTAACGACTTTAAGGTCTTTAAGGACTTTAAGAATGACTTTACTCTGCCAAACCGCCGCTACTTTTCCACAGCCACGAGTTCCTTCTCCTCTACTTTTTCGGGCTCCCGATTTTCGGTCTGCTGCACCAGCACCCGCTTCTGTCGGAATACCGCAGGCGTATCGTGGAAACGGTGTTTGAACAGTTTTATGAAGTGGGAAATATTGGAGAACGCGCACTCCATGCCGACCTCCGATATAGTCTTGTTGGTCGAGAGCAGCAGTACCTTCGAGCGGTCGAGCCGCTGCGCGATGAACCACTTGTGGGGCGGCGTGGAGAACTGACGCTTGAACTCCTTCTTGAACGACGTGAGCGAACGGTTTGTCATCTGCGCCAGCGATTCGAGCGAAATGTCCTTGAAGACATTGTTGTATATCACCATCGCGAACTGCCCGTTTACGGCATCGGCATTGGCGAGAATCTTGCTTTTCAGACAGTTGTCGGCGTCGGCGAGAATCAGATACACCAACTCGTTGAGTTTGATTCGCTGGCTCACGTCGTTGTGCTGGAATCCCGACTGACGGAACGACTGGTTCACGCTCGCGAAGAAATCGCGCAGCGTGTCGTTCGCCCGCATCGCAACGAAATTCTGCGTGCGGCACTTCTCGCACGAATGGCGGTTGGTGTAGTTCAGACCGTAACTGGAATTGAGCCCGAGCAGAATCTGCTGCAACGACGACGGCGACACGTAGAACGTAATCTGCTCGTAAGTCCCGCTCTGCGACACCGCATTCTCCTCGTAGTGCAGACCGGCATCGTAGATGAATATGTCTCCTTCGTTTACCTCCGTGCATTTGTCCCCGCAATAGATGAACTTGCGTCCTTTGAGAAGAAATCCGACTGCGGCACGCGACAACATTATCGACATAATGCCATGATTCGATGTATCGGTAAGTTTTACCACATCGGGTGTCGTAAATTTTTCAGTGTTAAAATTTTCCATATTCATAGTCATTAAAAATTTGGTCTGACAAATAGCACAAAAGGCAAAAAATGTTCTATTTAGTTTGAATTTCTATACATTTTGTTTAATTTTGTATTTATTTAGATTGGATTTATATGTTTCTGATACAAATATAGAATATTATTCTAAATAATACAAACTTTCAATAAAAAATTAGACATTTTTCGAACTATGGAGAGAAACCTGAAAAGCAGACTAATCGAATTCATCGCATCGAAAGGAATGTCGATACGACGATTCGAAATCGAGTGCGGACTGCCGAACGCCTATGTTTCCAACATCCGCAACAACATCACATCGCGGCGTCTCGAAGTGATTACGGCGAAATTCCCCGACCTCAACCTGCAATGGCTGATGACGGGCGAAGGCAGCATGTCGCGCAACGAATCCTCCGAAGGCGGCGGAACGGATGCGGACATCGAACGACGGCTGAGCGAAATGAACATGCAGTTGATACGCATGATGACCGAGTTCGTCCGTCAGGAGACGAAGATTACCGAACGCTACCGCGACTGCATCGACCGTTTGCAGGAGCAGAACGAGAAACTTTCGGGCATGATAGAGAAGATGATTCCCGACGAGCAGCCGAACAGGAAACGCTCTCTCGGGAAAACCGTAATCGGATAGGGTTATGAAAAACAGACGACTTATTACCGCCGTTCTGACGGCGGCATTCGGCATCCTCGCCCTCGCGGCGGAGGCACAGACCACGCAGCGAACCAACATCGAACGACAACCCGACTGGGGACCGGTCGGATACGAACTGGCGGAATTCTACTACATCCCCGCGCTCGACGTATACTACGACGTCGGGAAAGCCGTGTTCCGCATCGAGGAGAACGGCAGATGGGTCGAGGTCGCCGCGCTGCCCGAGCGGTTCGGCGAGTACGACCTGTACGCATGTTACAAGGTGGTGATGAATGGCGATACCCCGTGGCGCAACCACACCAACCATACGTTCGTCTACGACGACTACCGCAACAAGCGGTTCCGCCAGCAGACGATACGTGCGAGCCGCGAACCCGACGGCAAGGACAAGGGCGTACACAATCCGAAGCGCGAACGGCGGCAGCGCGAAAAGGAGGGGCGCAGGAGCGACGGGAAATAACCGAAAACGACCTTAAAGGCATCAAAGTCTTTAAGGTCGTCTTTTCTTTCAAGCCCGCTCCGTCAGAACATGGCGGTAACCATCACGTTCAGCGAATTTGTGTTTTCAAGCCCGTAGTTGCAATAGTGGATGAACGTATAGTTCAACTGCATGCGCAGGTATTTCCACGGCATATAGTTCATGCCGACGGTGTAGTTCCATTCGCGGGCTGCGTCGGTGCGGTCGATGTCGAAATAGTCCACGCGCGCGACCGCCGACCATTTGCCGAGAAACTTGTATCCGCCCGCCAGATAGGCTCCGTCGGTCGTCAGACCGCCGGTCTTGCCGCCGAGATACTCGCCGCGGACGAAGAAGTCCTTGCAGTCGTAGACGATGCCGCCGCCGTAGCGGTGCAGAACGAGGTATTTGCCCTGCTCGGCGATATGGGAGTGGATATACTCGCCCTCGCCGTACTGGTAGTACGCGCCTATCGTCAGTTCTCGAATCGGATTGACCATGATTCGTCCGACGAAATCCTTGCTCTTGTTGTCATCCTTCTTGTTGATGCCGCTGCCGTTGAATACGGCGAGATTGTAATTGATGATGTTGTAGCCGTTTCTCTTAATCAGACCTCCATAGAGTTGCGCGCCGATGTCGCGACCGGCGGAGTTGATGCCCGTAACATCTTCGCCGCTGGCACGCACCAGTCTCTTTACAGCGAGCGACGACTCGATGAATTCGAGTTTAACCGGCGGAGCGTATTCGGTATTCTCGATGGTGAGAGGCAGTTTGAACTGACCGACCTGAATGCCTACCGCCTCTATCGGGCTGTAACGAATCCAGCAATCGACAATCTTCGGCGAGTTGGCGAAATCGACTTGCAGACGGTAATCGGCATTCGCGCCCTTTTTACCCTCGAATATCGAGCCTGCCAGCGACACTCTGGCTCTGCGGATATAGAACGTGGACGTCCCATCGTCAGCCCAGTTGTAGCCCGCCTGTACGAAACCCGAAATCCTGAAATGTTTCTTTATCTTCTCCCACGTCGCGGCGCGCCGTTCGAGTTTGGCGACCCTCGCCTGCAACGAATCGACCTGCGACAGAGGTTCGTTCTGCTGCAAGGTCGCCGCGCCGTCAGGATTATCTCCGAAAGCGGCAAAGGAGACAAAGACGAACAACAATGTCGCCGGAAAAAACGGTTTGAATACCTTCATAAAATTTAGCAATATTTTGCAAAGGTAACGAATACAGTGCAAAAACGCAAAATAAAAAGACCTTAAAGACTTTAAGGTCGTTAAGGTCTTTAAGGACTTTCTGCCGGTCGGGACATCGTTACTCGTTCCGCCGCTTCCACTCGCGGAGATAGTCGATTTTGAACGCGCCCTCCTGCTGACGGTACTTTTCGAGGTTGGACGACGACAGCCACGTCGTGTAGCCGCCCGTCAAGCCCGCGTCGAACAGACCGCGAATCTCCTTTTCGACATTCTCGGCGTCGTAGGCGATGCCGTTGCGGTCGACATGGCGCATGACGTTGTATGCCTGCACCCACGTGCGCACCTTGGCGGGAGTTGGCGTTACCGCCTGACGGTCGCGAACGCGCTGTCCCCATGCGTACATGATTTCATACGGGTGGTTCCACGGCTTGCTGATGCCGTAGTAGCCGTTCGAGAAGTGGTCGGGGTAAGGCATGCCGCACATCACGTCGGCGACGTTCGACAACGCCGCCCAGTACTGCCCGTAGGCGGTCGTATAGCCGGGGTTGGCGGATTCGCCGAACACGTCTATCGAAACGTATGCGCCCAGAGCGTGGATTTCGTCGCAGGCGTACATCACGAAACGCTGGATAGCCTGCACCTTCGACTCATTGTAGCGGTTATGATAGTCGATGATGCTCTCGACCTTCGTCATACGGTCGGGAAAGCGGACATAATCGAAATTGATTTCGTTGAATCCGAATTTCCGCACCGCCTCTTTCGCCAGTTCGACGTTGAACTGCCATACGCGGCGGTCGTATGCGCTGGGCCAATACGCCTTGTTGTGCTTGAACGGCAATCCAGTCGCCTTCTCGGTAATCGCAGCATCGGGATGGTCCTTGACGAAATAGGAGTCCTTGAAGCAGGTGATTCGTCCGACCACATAGAAGCCCTCCTCGTGCAGCCGCTTCACCGCATTCATATACATCTTCTCCTTGTTCGCACCCGCACGGGCGTAGTTTGTCGGCGAGTAACGCTTCATCGCCTCCGCCTTGTAGCCCGGGCATTCGTTATCCTTGATGTCGATGACGAACGTATTGATTTTCGTCCGCTTGGCGAACGAAATGTACTCGTCGATTTTGGAGAGCACCGACGGAGAAATGTTCAGATAGAGCGAATAGCACGACTCGGGCATCCTGTTGCCCTCGAACTCGACACGCTCCGTGGGATAGAAGTCGCAGCCGACCGCCTCGCCGCCGCCGAACGGATTCTTCACCGCCGAGTGTATCGGGTCGTACTTTTCAGCCATATAGTTGCGCTTCGCCTCGTTGCGGTCGAACACCGTGTACTTGCCGTAGACGTAGCCCTCGACCTTGCCGAGCCGCACGCGGTATGCCGCGACCGAACCGTCGGTGAGCAGCGAATCGTAGCCGACGACAGTCAGTGCCGCGCCTTTGCCTGCCAGACCGGCGATTTCCGAGGTCTCGCGGTCGCCGATAATCGAAGCCGGAGTGCGGGCATAGATTTCGCGCTCCATCACGGCGTCGCGGAAATTCTCCACGAGCGATGACGACTCGACATAGAGTTGCCGTTTGTCGTCGGTCGCAATCGGGACGTATTCAATCTTGTCAGACGTTATCGTCCGGCTCATGTTCGCACGTACCTGCCGTCCGCGGACGAACTCTCCCGCGGGAGTCATGTTCCGCTGCTCGTCGGCGGTATAGGTCTGCACCCCGCACGTCGCCGAGCCGAGGTAGCGGGTTTCGATGCGGTCGTCGCTCTTGCAGCCTGACACGAAGAGCGTTGCGAGCGACAAAAACAGTATGGTTCCTTTGTTCATATCTCAAATAAGGGTTAATACGGATTAAAAGGATTACAAAGGTAGCGTTTTTCGGCAAATAATCGAGAGATTATTTCGTATCTTTGGCTTTGGCTTCGCCTTAGATACTCCCGCTCGGGAATGCCCCAATAAATTTGACATTCCTCTCGCTTATTCGTATCTTCGCACCATATATATAATATATGTACAACATGAAGACAAGTTGGAAACCCGGAACGATGGTCTACCCCATCCCTGCCGTTATGGTAAGTTGCGGCGCGACGCCCGACGAATACAACATCATGACCGCCGCATGGACGGGAACGATATATGTTCCGAACCGCCGATGTGCTATGTTTCGATACGCCCCGAACGCCACTCATACGGCATAATCAAACGTACCGGCGAATTCGTAATCAACCTTACCACCGAATCGCTCGCCGAGCCGACCGACTGGTGCGGCGTGAGGTCGGGACGCGATTTCGACAAGTTCGCCCGCTGCGGACTGACGCCCGAGAAGTCGGCTGTCGTCGCGGCACCCGCGATTCTCGAAGCACCGGTATCCATCGAGTGCAAGGTAAAAGACATCGTTCCTCTCGGCTCGCACGACATGTTCGTAGCCGAAGTGGTGAACGTACTCGTCGATGAGTCGCTGATAGACGGGCGGACGGGCAAACTCGATTTGCAGAAAGCGGGGCTGCTCTGCTACTCCCACGGCGAATACTTCAAAATCGGGGAACTCGTAGGCGGTTTCGGATGGTCGGTCAAAGGCTCGACCAGACGGAGCGAAATGCGCGGCGCGAAAAAGAAATAGCGGCTTTAAGGGCGATAGGGTCTTTAAGGACCTTAAAGACTTTAAGGACTTTAAGGCAACGGGCTGTCTCCGTTCTGCGGGCGCGAAGCGACGATTTCGATGCTTGCGCCCGACCACTGGTTTATCGAACGCTTTTCGTGAAGGACCGTTTCGCCGCCGTACGAAACTTTTATCGACAGCGCAAACGGTTTGCAGTCGGCGATTTTGACGGCTTTCGGCAGCGAATGCGGAATCAGATAGACGTACATGCGCAGATGGTGGCAGTCGCCAGCCTCGAACCTGACACTGCGGCGCGACGGCGTGCCTTTCGGTGCTTCGGAAAGATTGCTGCCGACGGGCGCGACCTTGTCCTCCGCCGACACGAATCCGCACTGCACGTCGTCGGCTCCGAACATGCCGCACGTTACGGCGATATTGTAACGCCAGAACTCGGCGAATCCGCTTCCGATTTCAACAGTATATGTCGCGTCCTTACCCATTTTATGCGATTGATTGTGCAAATATACAACAATTCGGCAACAATGACGACACCGTCGGTCAGCAAACGGTACGGAGAGCGAAAATCATACGCAACCGCCAACTTTCAACCGTTTTTTTTGCACAGTTTGCGAATTTATAGTACATTTGCAACCTAAATGCGCGAAATGGACACTGCGGGCAAATACTCGATTGATTACCGGTCGCTCGGAAACGGACGCCACACATTCGATTTCGAAGTAGACGGAGCATTGTTCGAGGCGATGGAGTCGAACGAAATCAAGGGCGGACGGTGCGATGCGCACGTCGTTCTCGACAAGTCGGATTCGATGCTTGTCCTGCACACTTCCGTTTCGGGCGAGGTCGTGGTGGAGTGCGACCGCTGTCTGGAAGACTGCGACGTCCCGATTGCCTACGAAGGCGACCTGACGGTGCGTTTTTCGGACGAGATACACGACTACGACGGCGAGCAGATGTGGATTGCCCAGGGCGAACCGCTGTCGCTCGCGCAGTACATTTACGAGAGCATCGTGATTTCGCTGCCTTACCGGAGGGTTCATCCTGACGGCGGGTGCAATCCGGACATGATGGCTCGGTTTACGCCCGCACCGGAAGAGGATGCCGACGCGGAGGAATGACAAACGGCTCGGAAAGAGAAACTAAAATATTGAAAAACTTAAATACTAAAAACAGTTATGGCACATCCTAAACACAAAGTCTCGTCTACACGACGCGACAAGAGAAGAACTCACTACAAGGCTGTCGTTCCTACGGTGGTTACTTGCTCGAACTGCGGTGCTTCCGTCCTCTATCACAGAGTTTGTCCGGAGTGCGGATTCTATCGCGGTAAACTCGCTATCGAAAAGAAGGCGGCTGAGTAAAGGAAAAAGCACTACTTCGATAGTGCTTTTTTATTGAATACCTTATCGAAACCATGATTAAGATAGGTTTGGACGCAATGGGCGGCGATTTCGCCCCCGAAGCCGCAGTCAAGGGAGCCGTGATGGCTCTCGACGCAATCGGTGCGGACAGCCGCATCGTGCTTTTCGGCGACGAGAAGCGCATTCGCGAACTGATTGCCGCCGAAGGATGCGCCGACGACCGCTTCGACATCGTCGCGACCACAGAGGTTATCGAGATGGGCGACCATCCGGCGAAAGCGTTCCAGCAGAAGGCGGATTCGAGCATCACTGTCGGCTTCGGCGCACTCGCCAAGGGTGCAATAGACGGATTCGCGAGCGCGGGTTCGACGGGAGCGATGATGGTCGGGTCGATGTATGCCGTGAAGCCGATTGATGGCGTCATACGTCCGACGATTGCGACGGCGATACCGACAGTACTCGGAACTCCGGTATTGATTCTCGACATCGGACTGAACGTCGATTGCAAGCCCGAGGTACTCGAACAGTACGCGCTGATAGGCTCGACCTACGCAGCGTCGGTACTCGGCATCGCCAATCCGCGTGTCGCACTGCTCAACATCGGCGAGGAGGAGGCGAAAGGCAATGCGCAGGCAAAGGCAGCCCACGAGTTGATGAAAGCGGGCGGCGAAGCCGGACGCTACAACTTCGTCGGCAACGTCGAGGCGTCGTACATCTTCACCGGCAAGATTGCCGACGTGGTAATCTGCGACGGGTTCACCGGCAACACGATGCTCAAACTCTCGGAGGGCTTCTACGGCATCAACCGCAAACTCGGCGTGGAGAACAAGTTCTGGGAGGGCATGAATTACGAACTCGCAGGCGGAACCCCGGTACTCGGCGTCAATGCTCCGGTAACAATCGGACACGGCAAATCGACGCCGCTCGCCATAAAGAACATGATTCTTTCGACCGAACACACCATACGCACCGGTCTTGTAGCCGCGCTGCAAAAGGCTTTCGGCAAATAGGCGATTCCGCAAAGATTTCGGGCGCGGGGGGGGGGAACAGTAATCCCCCGCGCGTTTTAATAAAATAGTTTAAGTACGTAAAAAACATAAAGACGTTTAAGAAGACATGAACAGGCTGCCCGCGCTCTTTTACTTAAAGTCGTTAAGGTCCTTAAAGACCTTAACGACTTTAAGGACGACTTTACGCAAAAAAATCCCGTCACCCAACCGATTTTCATAAATTATTGCTACTTTGGCTTCGCCTTAGATACTCCCGCTCGGCAAAATCAAATAAATTTGCTTTTGCTCTCACTTATTCGTATCTTCGCCATTACAAACTACTAAAATATTAGACAAATGAAAAGGTTGGTTTCAGGTTTGGTGTGCATTCTGTCGCTCGCATTCGCGGCGGCTGCCGAAGACGGAGAGTGGCAATGGGTAATCGAAGGCGAAACGGCGGGAACGAACATCCTCTACCGTCCGCAGCAGCATATCGGCGACGAACTCGATTTCGACCGTCTGTTCATCGGCGCGCCCGAGGGAGCAGCGGTCGTCGCTCCGGCGGACGGCATCGTCGAGAACGTTTCGGTATCCTATCTCTATTCGCTGACGTACATGGTCGGCATCGGTGTCGGCGAGAAGGACGACATGCAAAGTGCCATAGACGAGCTGGCATCGAACGGGCGCAACGGTCGCATCGACCCGAAATACGTGTCGGCAGACATTACAATCCGACTGGACGACGGGCGTAAAATCCATATCGCAGGACTGTGGATGGACAGATTCTTCAAGACCGGCACTAAAATATCGCGCGGCGACGCCATAGGCAGGGTACGCCGTGCGTACCACAAGATTTCGGAGCCGTCGATTTCGGTTTCGGTATCGGACGCAATGAGCCGACCTGCCGACCCGATGACGCCGTTCGGACTGAAATCGACTTTCATTCCGCAGAAGGAGCGCGAATACAGACAGACACTGACGGAAGCGGAGGCGAAAGAGGACATAGCCGTGATATTCGATGCCGTGCGCGAAGCCTATCCGTCGCTGCACGACGTAATTTCGGACAAGGAGTTGGCGGCATTCGAGAGCGAAATCGTTGCCAAAACGCACGGCGGCATATCGCGCAAGGATTTCGGCATCGAGATGCAGCGCATCGCGGCACGGATTCACGACAGCCATTTCCTGCTCTACCCCGACGAGGAGGAGACCCACGAAATCGCGCTGCCGCAACTCTATTTCGGATTCTTCGGCGGCAAACTGCTGGTAACGATGTGCCACAAGCCCTATTGGGATTACTACGGGCGCGAAATCGCCGCGGTGGACGGCATTCCCGCCGATTCGATACGCGGAATGGTCGAAAGTTTCATATCGAGATACGACGCCGGTGTCCGGAGCCGCACCGAGTCGATGCTGGCTGTGGGGGCATCGGGCATCTACCAGAACTACGCGCCGGGCGCATCGCGCGACGGCGACATGACAATCGAGTTCGCCGACGGAGAGCGTCGCGAGTTCAAGGGCTGGAAATATCGCGGCGGCGACCCCGAACTGCGACCGAACTGGAACAGATACATGAGAACCAACATGTATCGCGACGGCAACTGTTCGATGCGCGAGTTGAACGATTCGACGGCGTACATCGGCATATCGACGTTCGTACTGAACGAAACCGAGGTGGACGGCATACGCGACTACATCGCCGCACATGCCGCGACACCGAATCTGATAATCGACGTGCGCAACAACAGCGGCGGCGACACGAAGGTACTCGCGCGCATTCTGTCGTATCTGCTCGACGAGCCGTCGAAGGCTCGCGGCGGCTATGCGCAGGTTCTCAAACGCGGGCGGTTCGAATCGATGAAACGGTCGCTCAACCGTTCGCCGGAAGATTTCATGTTCGAGGAGTATGCGCCCGAGAAGGGAATCGACGGTTTCGTCCTGCGCAACGACGAGACGCAGAACATAATCCTGCCCGACAGCGCGGTGAACTACAAGGGGCGCATCTATGTGCTTGCCGACGAGAACAGCGTGTCGGCAGCCGCGATGCTGCCCGCAGCCGTAATGCGCAATCACCGCGGAGCGATAGTCGGGCGCGAAACCCGCACGGCGTATCACTACATGACGGCTTACAAATTCGCCGAAATACAACTGCCGAACTCGATGTTCACCTTCTACATGCCGCTCGTAAGGCTCGTATTCGACACGACCGAGTGCGACCGCATACCCTACGGTCGCGGAGTGCTGCCCGACTACGAAGTGCCGCTGACGCCCGACGAGATATTCGGCGAAAAAGACACGATACTCGAACGCGCGCTGGAACTAATCGCCGACGGAGAGTACCTCGGCGACGACCCGTTCGCCGAAGCGGACAAGGAGCGCGGCTTCAATCCGATGCCGATGTGTCTCGCCGCGGCGGCAGCGGTCGCAATCGTGATTTTCGCGATTATAAGGAGAAGAAGGCGGTAGCGTGGCTGGCGGCAGCATTAAGGTCCTTAAAGTCTTTAAGGTCGTTAAGGTCATTAAGGACTTTAAGGACTCTTACGGGTTTTAGTGAGGGGAAAATCAAAAGAACTTTTGTTTTTCACCTCACTTTTTGTTACATTTGTATGTCAAAAACCTATAAAACCTTAAAAGGGATGAGAAAATTTATTCTTTCAATGTTCGTTGCGGCGGCGGCTTCGTTCTCCGTATCGGCAACGACTCCCAACAAGATTGTAATCCCGAATATCGAGGGTTACAAGACCTTGAAGGGAGATTTCCACATCCACACGGTATTCTCGGATGCGACCGTATGGCCGACCACCCGTGTGCAGGAGGCTATATGGGAGGGACTGGACGTAATCGCCATCACCGACCATGTTGACTCGCGCCTGCAAAAGCAAATCAATGCCGGTCTGTTCAATGCCGGGAAGTGCGACCGCGACCGTTCGTTCGAAATCGCGCGCAAGACTGCCGGCAAGAAACTGCTCGTAATCCACGGCGGCGAGATTTCGCGCGGAATGCCCCCGGGACACTGGAACTGCCTTTTCGTAAGCGACTGCGACAAGATTTGCGAGGAAGCGGAGAAATTCAATGACGACGAGTTCAAGGCTGCTCACGCCGGCTTGAAAGAGGCTAAGGCTCAGGGCGGATTCACGATGTGGAACCACCCGAACTGGGAGAAGCAGGCTCCGAACGAGACCAAATGGTGGAAAGAGCATACCCAACTATACAATGAGGGTTACATGAACGGCATCGAGGTCTACAACAAATTCGCCGGATATTGCCCTGAGGCTCACCAGTGGGCATTGGAGAAGAACATCACGATGTTCGGCAACTCGGACGCCCACACTCCGTTCTTCTACATGATAGACTATCTGAACGGTCAGTACCGCCCTATCACCCTCGTTTTCGCAACCGAGAAGACCGAAGAGGCTGTCCGCGACGCACTGGACCACCAGCGCACCGCCGTTTATGCCGAGGAGATGGTCTACGGACGCGAGGACATGCTCCGTCCGCTGTTTAATGCCTGCGTGAAGGTAAGCAAAGGCAAGTTCAACCAGAAAGACATGACGTTCACTCTTACCAACAAGTCGTGCATCCCTATCCGTCTGCTCAAAGCACCGGGTTCGGAAAACTTCTACTACGTCCGCAACTACGAACTCCGTCCGTTCGAGACGATTACGGTAAAGGTTCGTCCGCTGATAAAGAATCACCAGTATCAGGACTTGAAGGACAAGCACATCGACGTCAATTTCTATGTCGATACATTCCAGATAGGTCCGGACAAACCGCTGCCGGTAACGCTGCATTTCGACGCTCCGGAGAAATAATCTGGGTTTAATCCCGACCTACGATAACGGCTGCGAAATTCGCAGCCGTTTTTTGTTGAGCGGAGGGAGGGGGCAGGGAAGCAGAGAGCAGGTTTTAGGGTCTTT
Organism: uncultured Alistipes sp.; assembly: GCA_905213895.1. Taxonomy (GTDB): domain Bacteria; phylum Bacteroidota; class Bacteroidia; order Bacteroidales; family Rikenellaceae; genus Alistipes. The sequence goes on along the minus strand of CAJMKE010000023.1, from coordinate 5,367 downwards.
AAGGACATTAAAGACTTTAAGGACTTTAAAGCCGGCATAAAAAATAGCGTCCGATTTATGCTCGGACGCTATATTCATTCACTGTTTCGCCACTCTATTTAGCGAATTTCGCTACGCTTTGCAACTTGGCGTGGCGATTATTCGAGGAAACACGCACGGCAGGCATGTTCACCACCGACGAAAGCGACGGTACATCATAGCGCAGTTCGCTATATTTCACCGAGCCGACCTTGCGCGAAGACGAGCGCAGCGGCGAGACACCCTTTGCCGCAGACGCAGACGCTGCCGCACGGCTTATCCTGAAATATACCAAATCCTCCTCGTCGCCGGCGACATAATAATTATCGTCCTCATACTGCAACATGTAGTTCATCGACATGAACTCCTTGTCGCGTCCGCCGACCTTAATCATCTCGCCGAACATCGACAGATTGTCGCCGTTAAGCGAGCCGGTATATACCGGTCCGTTGTAACCCAATATGACTACCAACTTGTCGTAGCCCGAAGCGTACATTTTGCCGATGAATACGACATCCATCTCCTTGCCGTCGACGACCTTCTTGCCGAGAACCTGCGGACCGTCCACCGAAACCTTACCCGTTTCGGGATGATAGCGCATCACGAACGGGAACTCCTGCGAAATCGAGGTGCGCGACCAGCCGTAGACCTTGAAACTGCGATTCGGGGTGAGTTCCTCGATGCGCAGATTGTAGTTTTCGTAGGAGGTCCAGTCGGCAGTCGTCTGTCCCAGTACGGTCCAGTTGCCGAGGAACGCCTTGTAGCCGTCGGAAGCCTCCGCAGATTCGGGATAGGCGGCGGTTCTGGCACTCGCAAGGCGGATTACCGGAGTATCGCCGTCGAAAGCGATTGCGATGAAGACATATTCGGTATCGGCATTGAGACCGGTGAACACACGCTCGAAATATCCGTTCTTGGTGAGGGAAGCAATCTCCGCATCGTCGTAAATCGGATTGACATAGAACGTTGACATATACGAATAGAACATATAGAAATATTCCTGCTGCGAGAGCAGTTGCTCGATGTCGCCCAGGCTCGCTCCCGACAAACCGAAGAACATTCCCATATACTCGTCGAACATAGCCTTCTCCATAGGCATCACGCTGCAAAACATTCTGTCCACATTCAGTCCGTTGGTGAAGTAGAGCGGCTCGAACGACATCAGGAACGTATCGTAGTCGTGGTAGCCCTGCAATTCGCGGTCGTAAGGGATGATGTCGAGCGCGAGAACCGGTGTAGGGACAGGGACGTCCACCTGAAACTCCTTATAGATTTCGCAACCGTTGTAATCGACGCCGTAGAGGGCGAGTACATACGACTTGCCGGAATCCACAATCCATTTGTCGGTATAGGTGTTGCCGCTGACATTACCGTCGTTGTACTCGAACAGATAGTCCATCATTCCGCGTTCGCCCTTTTCAGCCTTGAACGCATCGAACTGCGACTTTTCGTAAAGGTCGTAGAAGAAGAAGGCGATTTTAGTCTCGTCGCATGCCATGCGCAGCGTTACGGACTCGGTAGTCAGGTCGTCTATCGAGATGTCGATATCCTCCGCCGATACGCCCTTGGATTCAGGCATGGTGAACGGGATGAGGCTCGGTTCGCCCGACCACGATTCGTTCACGAAAGAGGCGGCGATAACGTAATAATCCTTGCCGGGGGTAAGCGATACGGTGCGGCGAATCGGATGGTCTTCGCCCGCAGTCCATACGAACTGTCCCGATACTTCGCACGGTACGCCAATCTCGGAGAGCAGATTGTACATGAAGGCATTTCTGTCGAACTCCGGACCGGCAGTCTGCATCGCGGACATAAGTGCCAAATCGTAATACCACTTCTCGACGTATGCGTGATAGCAGATATTGCCCTCCTGCAAATCGATATTGTACGACACGCTCAATCCGGATGCCTGCACATCGGTTATGAGTTCGTGTACGACCGGCACCTCCGTAGTCGCATCGACCGATGCGACCTCGCTGTATGTGTCGCCCTTGCTCGCAGCGGCATAAACCGTATAGGCGGTACCCGATTTCAGGTCGAGGATTTCGAATGACTCGGGAGTCTCGAATGCCTGCGACGATTCGCCCAGTTCGAATACTGTCGCGGCATCGGGAATCGACGCGGCATCCGTCGCCTCGACTACATAATACGCCATTCTGTCGGCATCCTTCGCCGAAAGTTTGATTTCGATTTCGGTTTCGGTTACGCGACCGAGTTCGACAGCGACCGTAGGCGGCGTTACCGGCTGAGGGTCATCGGTTTTGCTTTCCGTACAACCGGTAGCGAACACCGACAAGCCTACGAATGCGAGCAATGCCCGTACCGTTTCGGGGGGGGGTAAAATTCGTAATTTCATAAAAACAGAATTAAAAAATTAAACAAAAGGCGAGATAATGGCGATGCTGTATTCCGCAAAATGTCGCTCACTAACTATAACCGGCGGCAAGATACGGAAAATACGGCATTGCCTAATCCGGATTGCAATATTGTTATGCACACTCTTTTAACAATTATGAAGCAGACCTTCGGATAAAAAGTAAAATCTTGGGCTTTCATGACAAGGCATGAAACAACGAACGGATAATACGTTTATCAGCAACATATTATCCGTTCGGCGAGTACCCCCGAGCAGAATCGAACTGCTATTTAAAGTTTAGGAAACTTCCGTTCTATCCGTTGAACTACAGGGGCAGAGCATTATCGGGGGACAAAGATACGAATAAGCGAGCGAAATCAAAAATTTGATTTCGATTTTTTCTCCGTGTTACCCACCACCTAAATCCCCCGCCTGTGCGGGGGACTTTTATTCGGGTATTCCCAAGCGGGAGTGTCACAAAAAATAAGGACCTTAAAGTCATTAGGGTCTTTAAGGACTTTAAGGTCGTTAGAAAAGATTGGGAAAAAATGCGTACTTTTGCACCCAATCAAGGTACAGGCAATGGGCAAATCCAACGAATCGGACAACAGATGTAAAAAAATGCCGGTATGGCTCGCAGTCATTCCGCTCGCGGTGCTTGCCGTAACGCTCGCACTCGTCATAAAGTGTTTCGGCAGCGACGCCGTCGCGGGTGGCAGCCAGATTGCGCTGTTTTTCGCATCGTCGGTATGCGCCACGCTCGCAATCGGAGTATGCGGATGCAGTTGGCGCAGATTGGAGGACGCGATAGTCGACAACATCCACACTTCGGCGTCGGCAATAATCATCCTGCTTCTTATCGGAGCGATTTCCGGTTCGTGGATGGTCGGAGGAATCGTTCCGACATTCATCTACTACGGGTTGAAAGTGCTGCATCCCGCGATATTTCTCGGGGCGGCGTGCATCATCTGCGCACTGGTATCGGTACTCACCGGCAGTTCGTGGACGACGATAGCGACAATCGGAGTGGCGTTGATGGGCATCGGTCGCGCGGAGGGATTCTCCGACGGCTGGATTGCGGGAGCGATAATCTCGGGCGCATATTTCGGAGACAAGATGTCGGCACTGTCGGACACGACCGTACTCGCATCGTCGGCAGCCGACGTTCCGCTGTTCGAACACATACGCTACATGACTATCACGACAGTGCCGTCGTTCGTCATCGCGATAATCGTATTTTTCGCGGCGAGCCTGCTGCACACGCCCGACAGCGCAGAGCAGATGCGCAGCATCGCCGACGCGCTCGACGCGACATTCACGATTTCGCCGTGGCTGTTCACGGTTCCGATAATCACGGGATACCTTATATATAAACGTCTGCCGGCAATCATCACTCTGTTCGCCGCAGTCGTTACGGCATGTATCGCGATGGTCGTTTTTCAAGGAAATCTGGTGGAGGCGATAGGCGGAGAAGGCGCATTGGCATCGTTCCGTGCGGTGATGACAACGTGTTACGGCTCGACAGCCGTCCCGACGGGCAATGCCGAACTCGATTCGCTCGTCGCGACATCGGGAATGTCGGGAATGCTCAACACCGTATGGCTCGTCATCTGCGCCATGTGTTTCGGAGGAGTGATGAAGGGCAGCGGAATGCTCGACGCGATAACGGGGCTGTTCCTGCGATGCGTACGCCGCACCGCGGGCGTGGTGGCTTCGACAATCGGTGCGGGAATATTCTGCAACATGTGTACGGCAGACCAGTACATCTCAATCATCATCACGGGCAACATGTTCCGCGACCTCTACCGTTCGCGGGGATTCGAACAGCGTCTGTTGAGCCGCTCGGTCGAGGATTCGGCGACGGTAACGTCGGTACTGATTCCGTGGAATTCGTGCGGCATCACGCAATCGACGGTACTCGGAGTGGCGACGATGACATATCTGCCCTACTGCATATTCAATCTGGCAAGTCCGCTTATGTCGCTGATAGTGGCTGCGGCGGGATATAAAATAATAAGACATGGAAAATAGACTCGCAGTATTCGACCTCGACGGCACGCTGCTCGACACGATAGGCGACCTCGCCGAAAGTTGCAACTTCATGCTCCGCAAACGCGGGCTGACGGAATACGGCTACGACGACTACTGTCATTTCGTCGGCAACGGCATAACGCGTCTCGTCGAACGGGCATTGCCCGAGGAGTTGCGCACGGCGGATTACGTCGCGGCGGCGCGGCGCGACTTCGTGGACTACTACATCGACCATATCGACCTGCACACGAAGCCTTACGACGGCATTCCCGAACTCGTGGACACGCTCTACCATTCTGGATGGCGGCTGGCGGTCGCATCGAACAAGTTCAACGACGGCACACGCAAGTTGGTGAACAAGTTTTTCCCCGACATCCGGTTCTCGGCTGTATACGGCAACCGCGACGGAGTGCCGTTGAAACCCGATGCGGCACTGCTCCGACAGATAATGGCGGAATGCGGCTCGTCGCCCGAGAACTGCTGGATGATAGGCGATTCGGGTATCGACATGCAGACGGCGCACAATGCCGGCACGCACTCGATAGGCGTCAGTTGGGGATTCCGCGCGCGCGAAGAACTCGTCGAGAACGGCGCGGAGCATATCGCCGACAAGCCGGAAGACATCATAGCGGTTCTTGCGGGAGAGGGCAAAAAATAAAGTCTTTAAGGTCGTTAAGGACTTTAAAGACTTTAAGGATTTCGAGCGACCTTTTCTCAGCAATACTGCTTCACCTCTTCGGCAGTGATGCGGTCGTCGCTCAACACTATCAGGCGTTCGATGACGTTGCGCAGTTCGCGGATATTGCCCGTCCACGGCATCTGCGACAACGCCTCTATCGCCTCGCGGTCGATTTTCTTGCAGTCAATCCTGTTCTCGGCGCATATCTTGCGGATGAAGTGGTCGGCGAGCATCGGGATATCCTCCCTGCGCTCGCGCAAGGGCGGCACCTTGACCACGATAA
>CAJMKE010000022.1 GCA_905213895.1 uncultured Alistipes sp. | reverse complement strand
CCCCGACCAGCTGATTACAAATCAGCTGCTCTGGCCAACTGAGCTACATCGGCAATCTCTACCAATTCGGATTGCAAAGATAACCGAAATTTTCGAATCTGCAAAATTTTGGCGTAAATTTCTTCAACTGTTCAAAGAACCCGATTTCCCACCTCTGCCACGAACGATTCCGTGGATGCGGATGCAAAATCGACTGCAAAGATAGAATAGTTTTGTGAAATATGAAAAACTCGGGGTACTTTTTACGAAAAAAGTTCGATATTCGCCCGCCCCGAACCGCTACCTATATATAATATGACTTTTCGAACGATTTTTTTGGCGATTACATACGATTTTACACTAACGTCGTTCCAAATCCGTATGTCTTTGCAAATTCCGACAAAAGTCCCCCTCACAGGAGGGGGATTTAGGGGGTGGGTAACATCCGGGTACGCGGCTTTGCCGCGAGAACCACAACAGTCGGTTATCCGAATACATTTCATAAACTTGATTCGGAAGAAAGTTGTATATAGTTACCTATTTTTTAATCTCGTTACGAATAATTCATTATCTTTGCTTTCGCAAAATGCAACTTTACAAATTCAGATAAAATATGACAGATATTTTCGACCGTTTGGAAAAGAATGCGGGTGGTCCTATCGGACAGTACATGAAGGATGTCCACGGATATTTCGCATTTCCGAAACTCGAAGGAGAAATCGGACCTCACATGCGCTTTCGCGGCAAAATGATGCTCAATTGGAGCCTCAACAACTATCTCGGACTGGCGAACCATCCGGAGGTGCGCAAAGCCGACGCTGCCGGTGCGGCGGAATTCGGCATGGCTGCGCCGATGGGTGCGCGAATGATGAGCGGACAGACCAAGTATCACGAGCAGTTGGAGCGTGAACTCGCCGAATTCGTCGGCAAGGAGGATGCGTTCCTGCTCAATTTCGGCTACCAGGGCATGATTTCGATTATCGACTGCCTGCTGACTCCGCGCGACGTCGTGGTTTACGACGCAGAGGCTCACGCCTGCATCATCGACGGTTTGCGCCTGCACAAGGGCAAGCGTTTCGTCTATGCTCACAACAACGAGGAGTCGCTCCGTCTGCAACTCCGTCATGCGACCGAACTCGCCGACGAGCAGAACGGCGGCGTGCTGGTAATCACCGAGGGTGTGTTCGGCATGAAGGGCGACCTCGGATTCCTCGACGTAATCGTCAAGGCTAAAAAGGATTTCAACTTCCGTCTGCTCGTGGACGATGCCCACGGATTCGGAACAATGGGTCCCGGCGGTCGCGGTACGGCGGCTCACTTCGGCGTCGTAGACGGCGTGGACGTACTCTTCAACACGTTCGCCAAGTCGATGGCGGGTATCGGAGCGTTCGTTTCGGGTCCGCGCTGGCTCATCAACCTGTTCCGCTACAACATGCGTTCGCAACTCTACGCCAAGTCGCTCCCGATGCCGATGGTCATCGGCGCATTGAAGCGTCTGGAACTTATCCGCAACCATCCGGAGTACCAGCAGAAGTTGTGGGAAATCACCAACGCATTGCAGAGCGGTTTGAAGAAGAACGGCTTCGACATCGGCGTTACACAGTCGCCTGTTACCCCAATCTACATGAAAGGCGGCGAGCAGGAGGGTACGAACCTTATCGTAGACCTGCGCGAGAACCACGCGCTGTTCTGCTCGATAGTCATCTACCCTGTCATTCCTAAGGGAGAAATCATCCTGCGCGTCATCCCGACTGCCGCCCACACGATGGAGGACGTCGAGTACACAATCAACGCGTTCAAGGCTGTACGCGAGAAGTTCGAGGCGGGCGTTTACCGTTCGCAGCCGATTCCGCACATGGCAGACCCGGATTTCAAACTCCGATAGGCTATCATCTTAAAAGAATCATCCGGCATCAGAGATTTTCTGGTGCCGGATGTTCTTTCTAATAATAAAGTCATTAGGGTCCTTAAAGTCCTTAAAGACTTTAAGGTTGTTAGGGACATTAAGGTCGTTGGGAGACTTAACGGCTTTTCATTATCGTGCGGAGGATGCCGGCGGCATCGTAGCCGCACAGCGAATAGAGTTGGGCGGGAGTACCCTGCTCGACGAATTGGTCGCCGATGCCCAGTGCGTCCACCTTGACTGAAAATCCGTTGTCGTTGAAATACTTTATCACCGCCTCGCCCACGCCGCCGCGCAGAACCCCGTCCTCGACGGTAATCACCCGTCCGTATTTCGCACCGACCTCGTCGAGCATACGTTCGTCGAGCGGCTTGGCATAGCGCATATCGTAGACAGCGACGCCAATGCCCTCGGCAGCGGCACGTTCGGCGGCATCGAGAGCGAATGTGCAGGTCGAGCCTATGGCGAATACCGCGACATCGCCGCCCTCGCGGAGCAGGCGTCCGCGACCTATCGGCAGTTCCTCGAACGGACGGTTGCGCCATTCCGCGCCCCGTCCGCAGCCGCGCGGATAGCGGATTGCGAACGGAACTCCGCTACGCAACGCCGTATACATCATGTCGCGCAACTCCCGTTCGTCGGAAGGTGCGGCGACAATCATATTGGGAATGCAACTCAAATATGCGAGGTCGAACGCTCCGTGGTGCGTCGCTCCGTCCTCGCCGACGATTCCGGCGCGGTCGAGGCACATCACGACCGGCAGCCGCTGCAACGCGACATCGTGGATGATGCCGTCGTAAGCGCGCTGCATGAACGACGAGTAGATATTGCAGAACGGCACCTTGCCCGCCGCAGCCAGTCCCGCCGAGAACGTCACGGCATGGGCTTCGGCGATGCCGACGTCGAAGCAGCGTTCGGGCATTTCAGCCATCATGATATTCATCGAACAGCCCGTAGGCATAGCGGGCGTGATACCGACCACGCGGTCGTCCATACGGGCGAGGTCGAGCAGCGTCTGCCCGAAAACGTCCTGATAGCGGTCGAGTTTCGCTCCGCCCGACGGGATGCGTTCGCCCGTCTCGGGATTGAATCTGCCCGGGGCGTGCCACACCGTAAGGTTCTTCTCCGCAGGACGGTAGCCGTGTCCCTTCTGCGTAATTACGTGGAGCAGTTTCGGTTCCTTTATGTCTTTCAGCGAAGTGAGAGTACGTACCAGCCCTACCACGTCGTGTCCGTTCACGCGACCGAAATAGCGGAATCCGAAACTCTCGAAAAGGTTGCTGTTCTGCAACAGACCGTGTTTCACGGCGTTGCCCGCCTTGCGGCACATGTTGAGCAGATGCGGCGTCCGCGACAGAGCCGCCCACACGCGCTGTTTGAAGCGGTTATAGCGTTTGGAGGTGGAGAGCCTCAACAGATATCCGTTCAGCGCGCCCGACGACTTGTCGATAGACATATTGTTGTCGTTCAGTATGACGAGAATATCGGTATTCTTGCCCGCACCCGCATTGTTCATGCCCTCGAATGCCAGACCTCCCGTCATCGAGCCATCGCCGATGACAGCCACAGCCTTGCGGTCCTCGCCGTCGAGCGCGGCAGCCTTCGCCATACCGAGAGCCGCCGAAATCGACACCGAAGCGTGTCCCGCCCCGAAAGCGTCGTATTCGCTTTCCGCCATGCGCGGAAAACCGCTGATACCGTCCAAACAACGGTTGCGGCAAAAGGCTTCGCGGCGCGAGGTGATGATTTTGTGGGCGTATGCCTGATGACCCACGTCCCATACCACCTTATCGTAAGGCGTATCGTAGACATAGTGGAGCGCAACCGCGATTTCGACCGCGCCGAGGCTCGATGCGAGATGCCCGGGGTTCTTGGCGCACTGCTCGATGATATACTGCCGCAATTCGTCGCAATAGCGCGGCAACTCCTCGACCGCCAGTCGTCGCAGGTCGGCGGGGGAATTTATAGCGTACAGATATTTATATTCGATATGTGTCATGGTTACATGTCGCAAAGATAGCGACTTTTTCCTTTCGTTGAACAAGTTTGTCAGAAAGGATAGCCGACACCGAAGTTGAGCGACGTATTGCGCCACTTGAAATCGTGAATCCACCGCTTGCCGGCAGGATTGTTCGGATTATGCAGTTGGATGCCCCAGTCCAGACGCAGAATGGCGAATTTGATGTCGATGCGGATGCCGATACCCGTATTGAATCCGAGTTGCTTGTAGAAATCGCGGAAATGGAATACCGATTCGGGGTTGTACTCCACGTCGTTGCGCCCCATGTACCAGATATTGCCGACATCGAAGAAGGTCGCGCCATGGAAGATACCCCAGATAGGGAAGCGGAATTCGAGATTGGCTTCGAGTTTCATGTCGCCCAACTGCGTCGGGTAGACCACGTTGGTCGGCAGCGGCGACGAACCGGGACCGAGCGTTCGCGGCGCCCATCCGCGCATGCTGTTGCTGCCGCCCGAATAGAACATGCGGTCGAACGGCATCGCCTGCGAGTTGCCGTAAGCCGCGCCGAATCCCGCATAGATGCGACCGGCGACGGCGGTTACCTCGCCCAGCATGACTTTGTGGCTGACGCTCAAATCGGCTCGGAAGTATTGCGAATAGCGGATTCCGAGAATCTTGTAGTATTTCTCGCCCGCAGCGGGTTTCGAGAAGAGGTGTTCGAGCCCGTCGAGCAGGTTGCCCGCCAACTCCCAGTTCAGCCGCACGGTCGTCTGATTGCGGGTGGTCTGCAAGCGGGGGTTGTTGTAGAGATAGGAACCCGAAATGCCCAGAATCAGTTGCGATTCGTAACTGTGTTTCAGATACTCGTTCTGCAACGAGTCGAAATAGTCCTTGTTGATGTACCCGACGTTCACCCAGTTGATGTTTATCGGGCGGACGACGAACGAGGAGTGGTTCATGTTGCGCCACGAGTAGGACCACACGATACTCGACAGGTCGCGGCGGTAGTACGGTCGGTTCTGGTAGTTGTAGGAAATCTCGAACTGCGTGCGCGGCGCGACGATACGGCTCAAAGGCGACGTAGGGAATATCAGAAACCGCGGGAACGACAATCCCGCCGACAAGCCGAACTCCATCGCATTGCGGCGCGACGACTTCGGAGCCTTCATGTATTCGTAGCCGACCGTGCCGACGAGTTCGAGCATCTCCGCGCCGCGGAATATGTTGCGGTTCTGGTAGCCCACCGAGGCTTTCACGCCATAGAAACTCGATGTGGTCGAACCCTCCAACTCGACCTTGATGCTCTGTTTGAGCGCAGGCGTACAGAGGATATTGCAGTCGACGTAGCCCTCGCGGGTATAGTTCACGCGCGTCGAGTCGGATTTCGACATGTCGCCGCCGACGTAGGTTATGTAACTGCGCGGCGACACCGAATCGGGCAGTTCGTCGAACACGATGCGCGCGCTCTTGAAATAGCCCATCTGCATCAGATTGGAGTATGCGCGCGTAACCTGCGAATAGTCGTAGATGAAATTGGGGTACATCGGAATCGCCGGTCGCAGCACACGCGCACGGATATTCGGGCGTTTGCCCTCGTACATGACGTTCAAGCCGCGATAGGAAATGGTATCGAAGCGGTCGTAATACGCGCCGCCCTGCAATTTCGACTCGGCGGCATTGTAATTAGGCACTATATTTATATTGCGGAGGCGGTAGACGGCATTGTTGTCGTAAACCGCCTCGCCGCGGTTGTTGTAGCCGGCGAGATTCTGTTTGACGACGACTTTCACGCCGACCATATTGCTGTTGGTCAGAGTATCGGCGATATACTCTATGTTGTTTACCGAGAAGCCGTAGTAGCCGCGGTCTTTGAGGAATCCGGCGATGCGTTCGCGTTCCTTGTCGAGAACCGAGATGTCGAATATGTCACCGACGTGCAGCAGCGTATTGACGGTGTCGGGCAGCAGAATCGGTTCGAGGAAACGGTCGCGGAAGACGTAGGATATGCGGTCGATGCGGTACGCACGATTCTGTTTCAGCGAATAGGTAACCTTCGCCCGCTTGCGGCGGTAGGTCGTATCGACATCGTAGGAGACTTTCGACGCGAAATATCCGCGCGAATCGAGATAGATTTTAAGGTTTTCAGCCGATTTCTCGGTCAGCGACATGTCGAGCAGGACGGGTTCCTCGCCAATCTTGCGTTTGAAGTTGTTCCACCAGTTATCCTTCTCGGGATTCGCCAGATTGTAGACCCAGACATAGAAATTGGTTCCCAGAAAGTGCTTGTTCGGACGCTGGCGGACGTACTTGCGCACCTCGTCGCCCTCGATGCGCTCCTTGCGCGGAACAGACTTGTCGTCCTCGATTTTCACCTTCTGCAACAGATACGACCCCTGCGGCAGGCGGCGCGTAACGTTGCACGACGAGCAGAGGATGCTCGCCGCGACTGTCGCCAGCACACAAACGGTCTTTCCGTACCTGGATATCATATCTCCGTTTTCAGAGTCCTCAAAAAGTCGTCGTATGCCGCCTGCTCGCCGCGGCACACCTCGTCGGTAACGAACCGGAAGCCGTTACCGCAAATTTCAATCCGTCCTTTGCTTTCGTAGGTCGCATTTCCGACGAGCGTCGTGTTCAGCCCGCCCTCGCGCGAGCAGACGCACCGTACCGCGCCGCCGCGGTTGAGAACGTCGATGTTCTCGCCGAAACCGCATCTGCCGGTCAAAGCCATAGCCGTCGCGCCCGACGTCATCGCCGTGCCGCACGAAGGGGTGATGCCCGCTCCGCGCTCGTAGGTCGCGACGAAGATTCTGTTGCGGCTGCGCACCTCGACCAGACTGACATTCACGCCGTGCGGGAATATCTGCGGCAACTCCAACACCCGTCTGCCGAGCCGACCAAGCAGGTCGTAATCGACGCGTTCCACCTCGGCTACGATATGCGGATTGCCGACATTGACAGCCGTAAACCGCAAGCCGGCATCGAGTTCGGGAATCGGTCGGGAAACAAACTCCTCGCCCTCGCCGTGCATGGTGAAATCGTCGCTCCACAGGCGCACCGGAATCCGCACGCCGAATGTCGGAATCGAACGCCGCATATCCTCATGACGGGTGATGAGATACTCTCTGCCGCCCGACGTGAGTACGAATTCGCCGCTGCCGACATAATCCGCGGCAAGGCGTGCGATGCAGCGGATGCCGTTGCCGCACATCTCCGCCTCCGAACCGTCGGGATTGAACATGCGCATGCCGTAGACGCCGTCTCCGTTGCGCACGAGGACGAGCAGTCCGTCGGCACCTATGCCCGTTCTGCGGTCGCACGCGCTCACCGAAAGCGCATCGAGAGCGACGCCCGACATGTCGCAGGCGACGGAGTCCGTCATCACGAATTCGTTGCCCGAACCGTGGCACTTTATGAAGCCGATTTCCATACCGAAAAGCATATAATCGTTCAAAATTACAAATAATCGGATAATAATCCATAAATTTACACCTCAAAAAGCACAAAAACGGGGAAATGGTAGAAAAATTCATAATGGCGGGCGATACGGCACTGCACGTATGCGACTCGCAGAAGGGCGGACGGACGGTGCTGCTGCTGCACGGCTATCTCGAAAACATGCTCGTATGGGAGGAGTTCGTGCCGCTGCTCTACAAGAGCGTCCGCGTCGTAACGCTCGACATTCCGGGACACGGAATCTCGGAGGTCAAGGGTGAAACCCACTCCATGGACTATCTCGCCGACACGCTCGCGGCAGCACTCGAATCGCTCGGCATCGGACACGCGTTCGTCGTCGGACACTCGATGGGCGGATATGTCGCGCTCGCATTCTGCGAACGGCATCCGCAGATGACGGACGGCATAGTGCTGCTCAGTTCGACTCCGAATGCCGACAACGACGAAAAGCGCAAGAACCGCGAACGCGAAATCGCGCTCGTGCGTTCGGGCAAGAAGGAGTTGCTCGCGCACGTCGCTCCGGCGGCAGGTTTCGCAGCCGACAACCGCCGGCGGATGCAGCCGCACATCGACGACCTCGCCGAAATAGTCCACATGACCGAGGACGGCGGCATAATCGCGCTGCTGAACGGAATGATAGGGCGCAAAGACCAGAATGCGATGCTGCGCGAGTGCGGCAAACCCCAACTGTTCATCCTCGGCTGCAAGGACGAGTACATAACGAACGAGGTCGCCGACAAGATGATTGCCGCACATCCGCAGGCGGAGGTCGTAAGGCTCGCCGAATCGGGACACATGGGCTTCATGGAAGAGCCCGAGAAATGCGCCGCCGCGATACTCAACTTCATAGAGCGGCACTGAAAAACCTCGGGCAACCTATAATTGGTTGCCCGAGGTTTTCGATTAAAGTCCTTAACGACCTTAAAGTCTTTAAGGACTTTTTTCGCTCCGCAATTACTCTTTCGCAGAGCATTCGTAGCCTGCGCCGGTAACTGCGGCGATTATATCACCGCTGTCCGCAGTACCCTCGACACGGGCGATGCCGTCCGCCAAATCGACCTCGACGCTTTCGACGCCTCCGACAGCGGAGATGACGCGCTCGACATTCGCTTTGCAGTGGTTGCACATCATGCCTTTCACCGCATAAACTCTTTCGTTTTTCATACTCTTATCGTTTTTGAACCAATATTTATTCACGTAAGCCGCAGCGAGCAGCACCGCGAACAGGATGCTCGACGCGGTCTTCCACCACTGCGAACCCGTCAGGCAGTGGGAGCAGAACTCGCCGTGAGATGCGACCGAGAACCACTCGGCGGGAAGCAGCGTATCGACAATCAGTCCGAATCCGACCGCACCGGCGACAATCGACAGCAGATAGACCGCGAGCGTCCGACGCCCCAGCACCTTGCCGATAACGAGTATAGCCGCCATGTTGGTGGCTGGACCCGCCATAAGCAGTACGAGTGCCGCACCGGGCGACAATCCTTTCAACATCAGCGCGGCGGCGATAGGCACAGAACCCGTCGCGCACAGATACATCGGTATCGACAGCAGGAGGATAAGTGCCATATTGGCAAGCGGATAGTCGCTGAAACGGGCGAAAAAGCCGTCGGGCAGAAATATGGTAATCAGCCCCGCGACCACGAGTCCGAGGACGAGCCAGCGACCGATGTCCTGCATCATATCGACGAATCCGTAGCGCAGTGCCGACCGGCACTTTCCGACAAATGTGGTCGCGCGTTCGCTGCCGGCACTGTCTGCAGAAGATACGGCAGTCTCCTCCCCGCGGGAAACAGTCCCCACGAGCGTTCCGCCGAACAGAGCCGTTACGAATGCCGCCACGGGGCGCAGCACGGCGAACGGCAGACCCAGAAGCGAAGCCGTGGCGGCAATGGAATCGACGCCCGTCTGCGGAGTGGAAATCAGGAACGACACCGTAGCCGCCTTGGACGCACCCTCGCGGCGCATCGACATCGCGGTCGGAATCACGCCGCACGAGCACAGCGGCAGCGGCACGCCCAGCAGCGCAGCCATGGCGACGGAGCGGAAATCGTTGCCCGCCAGATAGCGCGAATACAGCGTGCGCGGGACGAAAGCGTGCATGATGCCCGCAATCAGAAAACCGAGCAGTAGATAGGGCGACATTTCGTTCAGCAGCCGCACGAACGGCAACAGATACTCTTTCATAACATCTATTTTTATTGTATAGCGGTTTGAGGGGTGCTTTTATTGCATTGCAGGGGCGTTAAGGTCCTTAACGACATTAAGGACATTAGGGAATTTAAGGTCGGTGCGGGTCAGTCGAACTTTCTGCTGTCGTCGGCGACACCTTCGGCGGCGGCGAGCGAGAGTATCCGTTCGCGCTCGGCTTTCGGCGTAACGTTCTTGCACACGACGAGCAGATACGAATGGCGAATCTCGCCGCGCAGGAACCCGTCGGGCAGTCCCGCGTCCAGCCTAATCGAATTCCAATGGCGTTTGTCGAAATGCCATGCGCCCTCAATCGCGCCGTAGCGTTCACGCAGCGCGACGGCACGGTCGGGGTCGCACTTGACGACGAAATGCGACGGGTCGTCGATGCCGATGACGGCGAACATCCGTCCTCCCACCTTGAAAACTATCGTTACGTCGTCGAACGGCAGCGTCTCCTCGACCTCCGGCAGCGACATGCAATACTCGCGAAATTCCACAATATCCATATTGCAAATATATATCATATTCGGCAATCATTCGCGACGAAATGACAAAATTTAGGTTTCCGACGATAATAATTCTTTAATTTATTATTTCCGACTTAAATATTTTTTCTTATTTTTGTATTGATTTAAGCAGTGATTTTATTAAAATTTTGAAAAACCAACATACGTTTAACCATTAAAAACACCAATTAAAAAACAGAAAAGAAACGTCAGAGAAACCATCAAAAAGAATTGCAAAAAAATTACGCACACTAACCTTAAAAAATTTTTTATGAAACTTTTTTACAAAACCCAAACCGGTCGTAACGCCCGTACATGCGCCGCTCTGCTGTGCGCTACCGTACTGACTACCACGGCGGTACAGGCACGAGAAGACCTCTCGGAGCCAAATTTCAGGGGGGGGGAATTTTCGGAACTCGCTACGGCAGGTAAGGACGTAGTGGTAAAAGGTGTCGTAAAGGACGCCGCAGGACAACCTCTCATGGGCGTGTCGATTTATGTGGAAGGCACGACCAACGGAACAACCACCGATGCAACCGGTGCCTACACAATCTCAGCCGCAGCCGATGCGAAAATCGTATTCTCCTATATCGGCTATACGGACGTTGCACAAGCCGTCGATAACCGCACCGTTATCGACGTTATCATGAAAGAAGACGCCAAAGCCATCGACGATGTCGTAGTCGTAGGTTACGGTACGCTGAAAAAGGCTCAGTTGGTAGGTGCCGTCGAGAACCTCTCCGGCGAAGCCATCGAAAGCCGCACCAACGCGAACGTTACCCGTTCGCTGCAAGGTATGATACCGGGTCTGAACATCATTCAGGTCGACGGCAAGCCTAATCACGAAGGTCAAATCTACATCCGCGGCGGTCAGACCTCCTACTCCGCACGTTCGAAGGCAAGTTCGGGTACGGGTGCCATCCGTTCGATAGGTCAGGGCGGCAGCGCGCTCGTTCTCATCGACGGTGTCGAGGGCGACCTCACATCAATCAATCCGGACGATATCGAGACCGTATCCGTATTGAAGGATGCCGCTTCGGCAGCCGTTTACGGTGCCCGCGGTGCATTCGGTGTGATTCTCGTTACGACCAAGAACGCGAAGAAAGACCGCATCTCCGTAAGTTACAACGGTTCGGTTTCGGTCAACCAGCGCACGGTACGCTGGGAGGACGAACTCGTTACCGACGGTCTTACGTGGCTGGACAACTTCGTGGACTTCTTCACCAACGACACGAAAACTCCGACCTCGTCGGGTAAGGCTCCTACGAACATCAACAACCGTTCGGACACCTATTCGACGGCATATCACGAGGAGTTCCGCAAGCGTTACACCGACCCGACCTACGAGAACTACAAGAACCCTTACGGCGTAACCGAAAAGGGCAACTACGCCTACTACGGCAGCACCAACTGGTACAAACTCTTCTACAAGGACCACTCGATAGGTCATACCCACAATCTGAGCATCAGCGGCGCAAGCGACCGCGCATCATTCGTATTGTCGGGCAAGTACTACAATCAGGACGGTATCTTCAAGGTCGGCAACGAGAAATTCGACTCGTACAGCCTCCGTGCAAAAGGCGACGTGAAGATTACCAAGTGGTTGAAGATAGCCAACAACACCAGCCTCTTCAAGAACAAGTACCACCAGCCTACCGTTCCGGGTGCTGAAAGATACCCTATCGGTCGTCAAATCGAGATGCGCGGTCAGGTGGTTTACATGCCTTACAACGAGGACGGCACCCCGACTTTCTACGGTGCATCGACCGGTTACGACCTGATGAGCAAAGACCTCGTTTATCAGGAGGACGACAAGATGAATCTGGCTACGACCACGACGCTCACCATCGAGCCTATCAAGGACGTACTTAAATTCACGGGCGACTTCACCTACAAGGCGATTCGCAGCAGCCGCATCAACGTAAACCCTATATCTTCCGGCTATTCGTCGCCTACGGGTATCGAATCGTACAACAGCACGTCGTACAAGGAGGATTCGCGTTTCAACACCGACTACGTATCGTCGAACATCGTCGGAACATGGACTCCGAAACTCGGCAAGAACCACGATTTGAACGTCGTTGCAGGTTGGAACATCGAGAAGACGAAATACCGCCGTCTCTTCATCCAGCGTAAAGGTCTGATTTACGACAATCTCCCGTCTTTCGAGTGGATGAGCAGCGACGAGTACAAGATTGAAGACGACGGCTACGACAAATCGATGGTCGGAGTGTTCGCCCGATTGAACTATACGCTCTTAAACCGCTACATCTTCGAGTTCGCCGCTCGCTATGACGGTTCGTCCCTATTCCCGTCGAACCAGCAGTGGGGATTCTTCCCTTCGGGTTCGATAGGATGGCGCATTTCGGAAGAGCCTTGGATGAAATGGTCGCGCAACTGGCTCGACAACCTGAAAGTTCGTGCCAACGTAGGTTCGCTCGGCAACGCATCCATCGACCCGTACTCGTTCCAGGAACTCATGGGCGTATCCAAGTCGTCGATTATCATCAACGGACAGAAGATTTACTACACCAATGCTCCGCAAATGATTCCTAACTCATTGACATGGGAGACCGTAACCACATACGACATCGGCGTAGACTTCGATTTGCTCCGCAACCGTCTGTCGGGTTCGTTCGACTACTACTGGCGTTACACCAATGACCTGCTCGTAAACGGTCCGGACTATCCGCAGATTCTCGGCGACGACTCGCCTAAGGGCAACTACGGTTCGTTGAAGACCAAGGGTTGGGAGGCATCTCTCTCGTGGCGCGACACGTTCAAAGCCGGCGGCAAGGACTTCAAGTACAGCGTAAGAGTAAGCGTATGGGACAGCCGCACGTGGGTAAAGGATTTCTACAATGCGAACGGCGACATATACAACTATTATAAAGGCAAGGAACTCGGCGAAATCTGGGGCTTCCGCACCGACGGTTATTTCCTCTCCAACGAAGAGGCTTCCGCATGGGTACAGGATAAGTTCCACAAGAACGGTTCGAACTTCGCTGCATTCGCCGGCGACCTCAAATTCCTCGATTTGGACGACAGCGGCACCATCGGCTACGGCAAGGCGACCCTCGAAGACCACGGCGACTTGGAGCGCATCGGTAACGCCGCTCCGCGCTACAACTACGGTATCAACCTCGCGGCTTCGTGGAACGGCATCGGTTTGAGCGTATTCATTCAGGGTGTCGGCAAGCGCGACTGGTATCCGAGCGTCGATTCGGGTCTGTTCTGGGGTATGTACAACCGTCCTTACGGCGAACTTCCGAAGAAGCATGTAACCGATGCGGTACGCATGGATTACAGCACCGAAAACTGGAAGGTTCTCAACCCGGGCGCATACTACACCCGTCAGGTCGGCTACTCGGCTAACCGTAACGTGGGTCCTCTCGCTTACGAGAACGACTACTACTTGCAGGACGCATCGTATGTCCGCATCAAGAACATCACCGTCGACTATACCTTCCCACAGGCGCTCACCCGCAAGGCTCATATCGAGCGTCTGAGAATCTATCTCTCGATGGAGAATCTCTTCACCCACTCGCCGATGTACAAGCACACCAAGTTGTTCGACCCTGAGGTCATCGACTTCGGCGATACCGACTTCCGCGGCGAAGGCAACAACTACAAGACCGGTCTGTCGGGCAACGGACAGGGTTACAGTTACCCTATGTTGAAGACGTTCACCGTAGGTCTGAATCTCACTTTCTAAATCGGAGGACAAGATTATGAAAAATACGATAAAATTCATAAAACCGATTCTCGCCGTCGCAGTGATATTGACTGGCGTTTCGTGCGAGAAATTCCTTACGGCAGACCCAATCGACAAAGTCGATGCCGGCAAATTCTTCTCCAATGAAACGGAGTTGGAACTCTACGCCAACGGAATGATGAACAATTACACGCCGGATGCTCTCGAAGTGGGTATCGAAGGCGACCGCTACTGCGACTTCGTCTGCACCAAGACCTCGCAGGACTACAACCGTCCGGGCGTATGGGGTTCGAACAAGCAGGGCGGCTGGGACATCAGCAGTTGGCGCAATATCCGTCGCGCTAACATAATGCTCGACCGCATGGTCAACAGCAAAGGCAGAATCAGCGAATCTCTCTACAACCACTACGAGGGAGTAGGTCGTTTCTGGCGTGCATATTTCCACTACGCGAAGATGCAGACTTTCGGTAACATTCCGTGGATTGACCACGCACTCGACATTTCGGAAGAAGCGATTCTGCAAGCACCTCGCACCGACCGCGAAGAGTTGTTCCACTACATGCTCGAAGACATGAACTTCGCATGCAAGGAGATGCTCACCAAAGGCTACGAGCGCGTAATCAACAGAAATGTCGCTCTGGCATTCAAGGCTCGCGCCTGCCTCTACGAGGGAACATTCCGCAAGTATCACAAGGTGAATCCTTCGACCGAGCAGCCGTGGAGCAACAAGTACGAAACAGCAGAGGATATTCTCAAAGAGTGCGTGTCCGCTTGCGAAGAGTTGATGCAGGCAGGGTTCTCGCTTACCAAAGGTAATCCCGATGATACGGCAAACGGTTGTTTCGCCAAAATCTGGCGCAACCCTGACCTCACGACGAGCAAGGAGGCTATCTGGATTCGCGAGTACAGCACTGAATTGGCGGTAATGCACGAACTTACGTGGCGTTTCAATTCGGGTACCTACGACCAGCAACCGGCTCCGACCAAGACTTACATAAACATGTTCCTCAAACTCGACGGTACTCCAATCGAGACCGACAAGGTATCGCTCACCGAGGAGTTCAACAACCGCGACTACCGTCTGATAAACACCGTGAACCACGAGGGTTGGACATATAAGACGAACGGTGGAGATGTCATGAAGAAGCCTGCAAACATGAGTTCGTACACCTACACGGGCTACAACTTCATCAAGTGGAGCATGGAG
Source organism: uncultured Alistipes sp. (assembly GCA_905213895.1). Lineage (GTDB taxonomy): Bacteria > Bacteroidota > Bacteroidia > Bacteroidales > Rikenellaceae > Alistipes. The sequence goes on along the minus strand of CAJMKE010000022.1, from coordinate 11,542 downwards.
CGCGAGGAGAATTTCTCGAAGGGTCGCAACGAGAACCACATTCCGATTTTCCGCTACGCCGAAGTTCTGTTGAACTACGCCGAGGCGAAAGTCGAACTCGGCAACGGTACAATTTCGCAGGACGACTGGAACAAAACTATCGGTGCTCTGCGCGAACGTGCAGGCGTACAGAATGTATACCCGACCGTCGCAGACCCTTGGCTCGCCAACTATTACAGTTGCTCGCCAATCGCTCTTACCCCTGCTCAACTCGAAATCCGTCGTGAGCGCGTCTGCGAAATGGGTCTCGAACACCTCCGTCTCGAAGACCTCTATCGCTGGCACTGCGGCAATCTCGTAGTAGACCGCGACAGCAACAATACGGGTTGGAAAGGCATCTGGGTAACCAAAGAGGAGGCTGAAAACGGTCTCAAATTCAACGGTTACACATACACATTCCCGACCAACGGCGACAAACCGGCAACCGGTATGGGATTCGCAATCTCGAACAAGACTTCCGACCAGAACTACTCGTTCTCGGAGGGCGACCACGGCTACATCATCTACAACTACAAGTTGGAGTGGAATGACCGCATGTACGTTCATCCGATTCCGGATTCGGCAACGACGCTGAACGAAAATCTCGGGCAGAACCCTCACTGGTAGTCTTGCGACTACATGATAAAAGAGCGACCTTTCACGGGGTCGCTCTTTTTCTTTAAGGGCTTTAAGGTCATTAAAGACCTTAAAGTCTCTTTCAATTATTTTTTCGCTTTCTGCTGCATTTTCCTGCCGGAAAATTTGGAGGGGGGGGAATTTGTGCGTACCTTTGTTAGTTGTAAAACTCTTAAATTCCACAAATAAATGAAAAAATCAATCCTTGTTCTCGCATTCATGATGATTGCCGGAACGCTTTGCGCACAACAGCAGGTCGCAGAACCCGAATTCATCGGCGAAGCCGTCGTAGTCAATGCCGACGGAGAGTCCCAACTGCTCGAAAAAGAAACCGTGATGCTCCGCACCCGCGTAAATGCAGGCGCAATACTCGTCGGAATCGGAAAGGCAAAAACACTCATCATGATTGACGGCGTAAAAGCCGCGACGCAACTCAAAGCCGCCGACGAATTCAATTTCATAATCAAGGCGGTAGACAACAAGACCGACCCGATGTCCATCATCCAGATTTTCCGCTTCGGTGCCAACAAGAAGCAGCGCAAGGCAGAAATCGCCTCGACCAGCACTTTCGGTTCGACCAAATCCAACAAACTCGAATATCTGCCGTTCACGGCGAAGAAATACGGCGAGAGTTCGTACCTGATTACGCTCAAAGAGAAGCCGGTCGGCGAGTACGGAATCATCGTCCGCAACCCGAACCACGTGGACGAGAAACAGACGATAGTTTCGACCTTCGGCATCTGCGAATAGCCGAATCCCGCCCAAAACAGCCTACGGAGTGCATAATTGCACTCCGTTTTTTCGCAAATCCTCTCCACAAAACCTCCAATCGCCCTCAAAAACGCCATCTGCGCAGTTCAAAAAAAACAATCCCCCAAAATGAAACAACATATTTACGAATCAATATTGACTTTCATGATTTTTTTGCAGAAATTTGTAGCACAATACCCCATAGAGTTGCACGAATAAAAAACATTTTCTACATTTGCATATCCTTAGGGATTACATATTTGATGAAAGTGTTTAACTTTTATCCTTGCTTCGGAATCTGGAAAATTCAACAGCGTAGGGATAAACAGCGGCACTCGTCACTTGTATCGGTATGAGATTTATGTTCCGCTTCATATCGGTCAGGTGTGGGGTATTGTTTATTTACGCATGGGTATTCCAGAACCTCGAAGCAGATAAACGCGACGACTCCACACTTTCTTATTTTTAATACTAAACCCTTACGAGGAGTCGGGTAAGGAAAACTAATACCCCAAATATCATGAAGAATTTTAGATTCTTTACAGTAATGGTAGCATCATTACTATTTTCGTTCAACTCTTTCGCACAAAACGATCCGCAAAAAGAGACGGTTATTGTCGATCTGTTCAGCCGCATCACATCCGTACCGGTTTCAATCAAAGAAGGTGTCCGCGGCGGCGTACTCCAAGGTTTCATCCAGAAAGGTCGTTTCAATGTCGTAGACGCCGAAACGAATGCCCAACTCATGGAGTTGAACAAGGACCGCAACACAGAAGAAGCGGTAGACGCAAGCAATGTATTGAATGCCAACAGCGAGTCCGTTTACAAAGCATTAGGTGCGAAGTATCTGGTTACCGGATGTGTAGTCAGCATTACGCATACGAAAGAAAAGGCGTTGCTCTCCGACAAATTGCAGTGCAAATCGTTGATTAAATTCACCCTCAATGTTCACAACATTATCGACGGTGCGACCGTCTGCACCGAGAACCTCGAAGTCAGCGGTTACGACGACAAGAGTTACGACAGTGCCGACAACTATGCTGTAAGCGACGTTGCAAAGACGGCATCCAAATTCGTAGACCGCAACTTCAAATTCGAAACCTTCATCGAGGCTCTCGAAAGCGTAGACAAGAAAAAAGGCGTTAAGGAACTGTATGTAGTCGGCGGAACCGAGATGGGCGTACAGAAAAACCAACTTTTCAAAGTCTATGCCGTAAAGAAAATCGGTTCCCGCACCACGAAGCAGGAAATCGGACAACTCAAAGCAATCGAACCGATGGACGGCATCACAAAATGCACCGTACTTAAAGGCGGAATCGAAATCAACGATATTTTCAACAACCAGGGCAAAGAGGCTCTCGTAGTCATCAGCGACAAGAAAAGAGAAGGTCTCGGCGGATTCCTCGGAGTAAAATAATCGAGTTCAAGGGGATTCGCTTTGACAAATAACAACAGGCGAATCCCTTTTATTCCTCTAACAATTCAAGCCCAAACATTATGCACAATCTGAAAATCGTCCGCAGTCTGTTTATCGCCGTTGTTGCAATATTGTTGTACGGCAATTCCGAAGTTTCCGCACAACAATACAGTACGGACGCCATCCTCGTTGAGAACATAAACGGCAAAGTCGCCAAAATAGATTGCTCCGGAGTCGGCGACAAGAAAAAGACCGCCGAGGAGATGGCTGTAAAATCGGCAATATATACATATTTATATAATGGAATAGCAGGACTCAACAACGACATGCCGCTTTTGGGGCATCATCCGTCGAAGGAGGCGGAAGATTATGTAAACAATCTGATGAATAACGGCAGATATTCGATATTCGTCAAAAGTTATGTCCCGAAAGGAGAGCCGACAAAAAACATAGCCAAACTTTTCCAGTCTCACATAACGCTGGAACTGTATATCGAGTCTCTCTACAAAGACTGTCTCAATTGCGGAGTCATAAATCTAAACCCGCAAAACACCAATCTGCAAACGACGCAGGAAGAGATTGCCATACCGACCATAATGGTCGTTCCGTATTGCATAGGGACAGAAACCTATCAGGGGAAAATCCAGAGCAATCCATACATCAGAATGGCAATATCCAAGGTCAATACCGGATTCGTAAAGAAAGGCGTCGAAACCAAGGACGTAGAGCAGATGATACGAAACGCCGAACAATATCAAACGACGCATATGGACATCGGAATAAACGAAATGATTCTGGCAAATTCCGGAGCGGACGTATCGGTATCGGTGGACATTTCGCAGAACAGCAACCAGTTCGGCACAGCGGTATCCCTGACGCTAAAAGCAGTGGACATATCGACGAGCAATACATACGCATCAGTAACCAAGAATGCGCCGAGAAAGCACGCATCCGTAGAGGTTATATGCAGCGCACTGGCAGAGGTGATGATAGACGAATTTCTCAAACAAATCGAAGTGGGATTTGCAAAGAAGATTGCGGGCGGAAACGCCATATCCATTTCGTTTACGATAGATTCGCAGAGTTCGGTAACATTCGACACTGAGGTAAGCAACTTCACGCCGTTGTCCGATGCGATTTTCCAATGGCTGCGTACAAATGCCAAAGACGGCAAATATCACTCGCAGGGACGCACCAAGAACGTAATGATGCTCGACCAGATACAGATTGCCAACAAACGCGCCGACGGAACGGACATGGACATCAACGATTTCGCGTTGGAGTTGTACCGTTTCCTGCGCAGCCAGAATCTCACGGTCGAACGCAATATAAACGGAAACAAAATAGACATCACTATTTTATAGCCTATGTTGAATCGAATTATCGCACTCGGAATATTCGTCTTGTCGTTGGCGAACGTATCGGCACAAGAGTCAAAAATAGGATTCTCCGTATGTTCGGACAAGACCCAAATCGGACTTAATGACGGGAATGCCGCTATTCTCGTAAACAAAATCAACCAGATACTCGCCCGCAACAACGCAGGCGCGACCGCCACGTCGAGCATTCTGTTTTCCATTCGACCCGAACTGGTATGCATACAATCCGACGTTGTGAATACCGGCGTACGTCAGGTATATGTCGAAAGAGGGGAACTGACTCTGTATGCGACCAACCGTGCCGACGGCAACATATTCGAATCGGTAGCGATTTCGTTGGAGGGCAGCGACATATCGAAAGACAACGCAATCCGCAAAATGATAAACCGCATCAATATCTCCGACGTGCGCATAACCCGATTCATCCGTTCGGCGCAATCGAGAATCGAAGAGTATTATATCGACATTACGCCGAAACTCATCATAAAAGCGGAAACGTTGGCAAAACAGAAGAAATTCGACGAAGCAATCATCCTGCTCTCCACCATACCCGAAACGGTGGATAATTACTCTACCGTATCCGAACTAATGGTGTCGTACTATACGGCTAAACTCGACTATTCCGCCGAAAGGGAGATAAATAGGGTGGAAACGCTATTGGTGAAGGGAGAAATCGATTCGGCACTGGACATTCTCGCATCGATAGACCCTTTGTCCACACATTCGGCATCGGCAAAGAAAATGGTCGCCGCCATAAAATCGGATATGGAAAAGCAGAGAGCCGACGAAGCCGCACAAAGAGCAGCCGCGATGGAACTCGAAATGGAGAAAGCGCAGCGGGAATTCGACAACTCGGTAAGACTGGAAGAGATGCGACTGAAAGCAGCCAACAGTTATGCTGAAAGTTCGATTACCGACAACCAACTCGTAGATACGCTGTGCGGCTCCGTATTGGGAAGTTTCGGAGATGCCATAGTAGGAATCATAACCAAATAAAACTTTATAAGCCATGCCACAATGTCCGCGCTGTAAAGGGGATATGCCCCTGTTATCGAAAATCTGCCCAATCTGCGGGTATGTCGTCGAAGGCGACGAGGCGACGCCGAACGCCGCCGACCAGATAAATTCGCTCGAACAACTCGTATTGCAGATAAAAGGGCTGCCGCGTCCTACGTTCCTCGCGAGCGTGAGAGACCTGCTCGGTATCATCGTACTGATACTGACGGTATATTTCCTGGTGATGGCATACATCACCGGAGCAATCGCGTTCAAGATTCTCGGAGGCGTATTTCTGGTAATCCTGCAATATTTCCTCGGACGGCTGGTGGCATCGTGGTTCAAACCGTCGATAAAGGACGAAATCAACCGGATAAAGAACGAGTTCGAATATAACGAGCGCATCGCACGCCGCTCTTTCGGCAAGGACCATGAGGTCGCCCGGCAAATCGACGACCTTACCGCCGAAATCATCGACACTGTCCGTGAGCGGCGCGAATCGAACCGCAAGATTCTCTATACATGGCTCGCAATCTCCGCTGTATTCATCGTCACGGCATCGGGCAGCATCGCAACCGCCAATCACGTCGTGGAGAAGAACATCGAGGAGGCGGAATACGGCAAATACCAGAGCGAGGTCGAGACTTTCGCCGCATCGCCGGACAACGACGAACACATGGGCGGAACGGCTCGGACGGCAATCGTGAAGAGCATGACGGCAGCCGGAGATACAGCGTTGGCAGAGAAGTTCTTTTTCGCATATTGCCAGGGACGGGTCGGCGATTTCGACTGCGCACGGGTTATCGTCGAATCGATCATTGCCTCGAAAGACTACGCGGGAGCGGCACGGTTCGTCGAACAAATTGCCGCACTGCGCTACAAATCCGATATTGTAAAACTTAAAAAACTGTTGCAAAATCATGGGACTGTTCAATAGAAAGGAGAACGGCGGCATGCTCAACGTAATACGTTGCGACGAGCCGGATTACCTCGTATGGAAATGGTCGCCCGACGGGTTGCCGAGCCGGCGCGAAAACGCGATACGCTGGGGCAGCACGCTGCGCGTGAAGGACGGCGAGGTCGCCGTTTTCGTATACTCGCAGAACGACGGACGGCAGATGGATTTCTTCGAAGGACCGATAGACACGACACTGCGGACAGCGAATTTTCCGGTGCTTTCCGGAATCATAGGTTCGGCATTCGGCGGCGATACTCCGTTTCAGGCGGAGGTGTATTTCATAAACCTCGCCGGCAACATCAAGATTCCGTTCTACATTCCCGCATTCGACGTAGCCGACCCACGTTTTCTCGACTACTCGGTACCGGTATCGGTGCAGGGACAGATACTGATGAACATCACCGATTATAAGGCGTTCATCAAACTCCATCGCATGATTCGGTTCGACATCAACGATTTCGTATCCGAAGCGAAAGCCTCCATCATACGCTACGTCAAATCGACGGTCACCAACGCTCCGATGCAGGCGGGAATACCGCTTCTCCAAATCGAACGGCACATAGACGCAATCACGGATACCGTAACCGCGAAACTGCGCGACATTCTGAAAGACGATTTCGGAGTCAATCTCAAACGGTTCGACCTCGCAGCCATCCAACTCGACAAGGAGTCGGCTGGTTATGCCGACCTGTACGAAATCACGACCATGCAGACCACCGAAGTCGCCAAGGCACGCACGGAAGATACGGTCGAGCGCATGAGAATGGGTCGCGAGGTCGAGTTCAAGCGTCAGAATCTCGGTGCGGAAACCGAATATTTCGCTGCACACAGACTGAACCGTCAGGCAGACGTAGCGGAAATAGCCGCAGCAGGACTCGGCGAGATGGGCAACTCGGGCATCGGAGTCAATGGCGATTCGGACAAAAGCGGAATAAATCCGGCAGCCATGATGACCGGAATGATGCTCGGCGGAGCGGTCGGTGGCAATATGGCGAACATGATAAACGGAATGATGGGCGGTATGCAGGGTACGATGAATCCGATGACCCCGCAGACCCCGCCGCCGCTCACGACAATGTCGTATTTCGTTGCCGAAAACGGACAGCAGACGGGACCTTTCGCCGCCGACATCGTAAAACAGATGATATGCGAAGGTCGCATAACCCGCGAAACGCTGGTATGGCGCCAAGGCATAGCGGCTTGGGAACAAGCCTCCTCCGTCAGCGAACTTGCGCCGCTCTTCATGAATATGCCCCCTAAATTATAAATACGATTATGAAAATCAACCCAATCATCGCAATCGTCGCATTGCTGTTCGCCGCGCTGCTGTTCTATGTCTACCGCTGTTGCAACGCTGACACGATGCTGTCGATAACGGCATCCGCAAGTGCGACACTGCTGCTCGTATCGGCTATGGCGGTAAGGTTCGACACCGGTCGCAACCATACTTTCCTGTTCCGCACAGTATCCGCCGTACTGCTCGCAGTATCGCTGATTATGAACGGTGCATTCGCATGTTTCGACGCACTGCCGGCTCCGGTCGTGATAGTTCCCAACGCAATAGTGGCTCTGATATGGCTGCTTTGCCTGAACGGGGCATTGAAACGCGAAAAAACGAATAACGAAAACTGACGACGATGAAACGGATTGCCGCAATACTCGGGATTCTGTCGTTATTCGCAGGCACGTGCTACGGACAGAAGGAGAGGGTCGTCGAACGGAGTGCCTCGCGTGCGCCAGAATGGCTCGGAGTCTCCGATGCCGACCGGTTCAGCGTATCCGCCACGGCTGAAACGCTCGACGCCGCCCAGCAGAAGTGTCTGGACGAAATCAAACAGCATATCGTAACCTCGATAGCCGTAAACATAACGTCGAAGGAGTCGTTCGGTCAGGATGCGCTGATGCGCGACAACGTTACGGCGATGCTAACGCGCTATTCGTCACAGGTCGAGACCAAATCGGCGGACATGCCCTATCTGTGCGGCATTTCGCTGTCGAAAGCGACCGGCATCTATTGGGAGCGACGCTTCGTCAAACAGCAGAAGCGTTACTACTACATCTGCCACATCCGATACCCGTTCACGGAGTCGGAGCGACGCACGGCGATAGCCGATTTCCTGCGAATCGACCGGCAACACGAAAGCAAACTCGAAGAGTTGCAGCGCAATTTCCACACATTCACCGACCTTTCATACATCAGCGAAGCCGTAAGCGAACTCGATGTACTGCTCGGATATTTCTTCGACGCCAACCGGCAGCGCAGCGCAACGGCTTTGCGGGACAGATACATTCGCGCACGGCAGGAGGCGGCAATCGTTCCCGACGGCTCCTCGGTCGGCAATTTCCGCTATCACCTTTCTCTGCACGGACGACAGGTTACGACCGACACCAAACCGGCTCTGAAAAGCGATTACGCGACGAATCTGCGCGTGAGACCGAGCGGGGACGGCTACATTCTGCTGTACGACGAAATGGGAATCGAAGGCGAAGAGAATACGATACTGATAACATATCCGTTCGGCAAGGATGCCCGACACATCGTGGTTTTCGACCCGACGGAGGGCAAAGTCCGCGTCAGAGCGTGCGGAACCATTGTCGTAACGACCATAGGAGAAGCGGAAGCGGGAAAATCGCGTCTGCGCATAGAGATTCCGCTGCGCTCGCGTACCAACAGCGGATTCGAGGTCGAACGTGTCGAAATGAGCATTGCAGGTATTGCCGTTTCCGCCGCACCGTCGGCGGACGGCAGATGTTTCCGAGGCAAGGGCGAACACCTGCTTACGATAGAGACAGAAACAACCGGCAAGCCGGGCGAAAGCGTTTTGGCGGAGGGATTCATCCGCATACGCAATCTGCATGACAAGACATCGACCGACTGCAAATTCACATTACCTTACAAAATCAATCTTTAACTTAATCGGATAAAATTATGAAAAGAAATCTGTTTATCATCTGCTCCGTAGCACTCGCAGTGCTGTGCGCATCGTGTTCGTCCACGAAAAAGGCGGCACGCAACACCGCCCCGACCGGAATGGTCGAGCAGAACATTCCGTTCACCGATGCGAAATACCGCAGCGACGCCGATGCCTACCGCGCCGTACAGAGCGGTGTAAGCACCGAGATGTCGATGGCAAAGAAAATCGCCATCCAGAATGCCCGTCAGGAGATTGCGGCTGCCGTGCAGACCGACCTTTCGTCGGTAATCGAGAACTATGCGAAATCGCAGAAACTTCCGTCGCAGGAGTTGCCTGCGTATGAAGAGCGCATGACGGAACTGACATATTCGGTGGTTCAGCAGACCATCTCCGGAATTACGCTCGTAGACGAAAAACTTTTCAAGGAGAGCAACGGTGCCTACCGCCACTTCGTATGCATGGAGTTGAGCAAGGAGGAGTTGAAAAACGGCATTCTCGAAAAGATGAAGAAAGACGAAAAACTGGCGTCGGATTTCGAATTCGAGGAGTTCAAGAAAATCTACGAGCAGAAACTCGCCGAGTTCCAGAACAGACAATAGCGGGTCTGCACCAACGCATTACAAACTCCCTGTTGTCCGACGATAGGGAGTTTTTTTTCAGATTCCCAATCATGAAAAACATTCTATCGCTAATCATTCTGGTGTTCGTATCGCTCGCCGCGTTAGCCCAGACGGGAAGCAAATCAGGATACGAAGCATTTCTCGAATCGCGACGCAACGCATTCAATGCCTATGTGGATTCGCGCAACGCCCGCTATGCCGAATTCATGAAGCGACGCTGGCGCGAGGCGGAAATCTCAACCGCCGATACCGAAACGCCGCAACCGTTGCCCGTAATACCTGTCAGATATCCCGATGCAGAGGAGACGCCATCGGTCCCTGCACCCGAAGTGCCGGCTGTTCCGCAACCCTCGCCCGCAGGCGATGAACCGGCAATATCGAAACCGTTGCCGCCGAGCGACGAACCAGCGGAACCGCAACCCGCAGTACCGGTTGCCGAAAAGTCGGCGAATAACGACGTATTCGGATTCTCGTTCTTCGGAACCGACTGCCGTGTACAGAGATTCGACATGCAAAGACCCGCTCTCGAAAACTGTACGGAGGAATCGGTAGCCGCATTATGGGAAAAATTCGCGGCAGCAGGATATGCGCCGGTAATAGCCGAATGCTCAAAACTGAAAAAGTCCCTGCGGCTCAACGACTGGGGATACCTTCGGCTGCTCGCATCGTTATCCGACGCATGGTATACGCCCGACAGCAACGAAGCGACGCTGCTACGCACGTTCCTCGCCGTGCAATCGGGATACGAAGTACGCATCGCGCAGTCGTCGGGGCATCTGCTCATGCTGTTTCCGTGCGACGAACAGATATACCGGCGACGCTATGTATCGCTGGACGGCACACGGTATTACATGTTCGACACCCGCGGCGACATCTCCAAATGCCGTGTTTTCGACAAATCGTTCGGCGGCGGGAACAGAATCTCGCTCCGGATGACAGAGATTCCGCACATTGCCGACAAGCCTTCTCCCATGCGGACACTGCAATCGAAGAAATATCCCGACATGAAAATGGACGCGACGATAAACATCAATCTTATCGACTATTTCGACTCGTATCCCAACTGCGACCTGGAAATATACCGCATCCCGACTTTCAGTGGCAGCATAAACGACGGTCTGAAATCGATAAAACGGGCTATCGCCTCTCTCGACACGAAAGATGCGGTCGCGAAGATTCTCGATTTCGTACAGACCGCATTCGATTATCAAACCGATGCCGAACAATTCGGTTACGAACGGTCGTTCTTCGCCGAAGAAACGCTCTATTACCCATACTGCGACTGCGAGGACCGCGCGATATTATTCTCCGCGCTCGTCGAGAATCTCACCGGACTCGACACGGTATTGCTGCAATATACGGGACATGTCGCAGCAGCCGTATGTTTCGACAGTGACGTTGCAGGGGATTCCGTTACGGTAAACGGACGACGGTATACCGTTTGCGACCCGACATATATCGGAGCGGGAATCGGGTGCAGCATGCCCGGACTCGACAACAAGAGCATAAGTATCGTTAGAAAATAATATATCTCGCAGCGATAATATCCCAACCCCTACCAAAGAGTAAACCATTGCTTATTCTCCATTTTTTGTTTTACAGACTATAAGATTTTAAGGTTATCAAGTTCAAAGACTGTCTACGGCTTCGCTATGACCGTAAAGTCTCCTCCTATGATTTTTAAATGACCTTAAAGACTTTAAAGACCTTAACGAGAAAGTCGTGCTTTGCCCCACCCAATCCATTACAACCCATTACAATTCGTTACACATTCTCAAAAAAATTGATTATAGTGAATATTTTTCCTGCGGAAAATTTTGCAGGGAATGGATAAATCGTTACTTTTGAGTTAG
>CAJMKE010000021.1 GCA_905213895.1 uncultured Alistipes sp. | reverse complement strand
TAAAGTCCTTAAAGTCCTTAAAGTCCTTAAAGTCCTTAAAGTCCTTAAAGTCCTTTGCAAATATAGCCTAAAAATCGTTTGCCTCTGCACTTTCCCGCCGAATTTCGCCGAAAAGTTTTGCCGTTTCGGCTCAAAAGATTACCTTTGGAGAACCTAAAACTACTTGTCAGGATGAAAAAACTTGAATCGCTACTGCTTCTGTCGCTGCTTCTCTGCGCGGCGACGGCGTTCGGACAGCGCGGCAAAAATGCCAAAATCGCGCCCGAACCCGACACCCGGACTTTCCAGCAGCGGGTCTACGACGACTATATGGAGTTCTACCGCAACGGCGGCATCTTCGAGAAACTCTATCTGATGACCGACAAGCCCTATTACAGCGCGGGCGAGACGATATATTTCAGCGGATTTCTGGTACATGCGACGCTGTTCACCCGTTTCTCCGATTCGGAGTTCATCTACGCCGAACTCATCAGTCCCGAAGGTCGTCTGGTCGAGCGCGTCAAGATATGCGCCGACAAACGCCAGTTCATCGGCACTATCGCCCTGTCGCCGCGACTGACTGCGGGCAGATATACCCTGCGCGCCTATTCGCGGTGGATGACCAACTTCGACATGGGCTATTTCTTCACCAAGGAGATAAACATCGGCAACCATATCGACGACGCCATCCTCACGTCGGTTAGTTACAAGGTGAACGACAACGGCACCGTTTCGGCATTCGTCCGCCTTGCCGACCAGTATTCGCTGCCGCTCGCATCGACCCAGGTGCGCTACCGCACCGTCGTGGACAACAAGTCGCGCAACGGCTCGGCTCGCACGAACGACAAGGGCGTTTTCGAGATAAAGTTCAAGCCGTCCGAGAATCCGAACGACTGCTTCGAAATCAATCTTCGGGCGAACAGCCGCGAACTAAGCCGCTTCATCCAGATGCCGTCGTTCTCCGAGGATTTCGACGTGTCGTTCTGCCCCGAGAGCGGCAATCTCGTGGGCGGCATCATGCAAATAGTCGCATTCAGGGCTGTCGCATCGAACGGTCGCTCCGTCGCCGTTACGGGCAAGGTCTACGACGACACGGGTCGCTTCGTAACCGACCTCTCGACCGAACACAAGGGCATGGGACGCTTCGTGATGAACGCCTCGCCCGACCGTAAATACTATGCCGAGTGTACCTCCGCTGCGGGACTTGCCAAGCGGTTCGACCTGCCGGACGTCGCGCCGTCGGGCATCGCCGTCAGGGTTCTGCGTCAGGTGGACGGATACATGATGCTCGCGCAGGCTACCGCCGATTTGAACCTCGCCGACTATGCCGCCGTCGTCCATTCGCGCGGAGCGGTGATGACGATTATCGAGGATTTGTCGCACCCGTCGCGACTGCTCAACAAGGATATGTTCGACGGCATCGCGCAGGTGTCGATAGTGAACCGCGCTTCGCGCCGTATCGTCGCCGAACGTCTGTTTTATGTCCGCGACGGTCGCTTCGCATCCGCCGAACTGACGACCGAGAAGCCGAAGTTCGAGCAGCGCGAACGCGTCGTCATGACCGTCAGCGTCCGCAATTCGGAGGGCAAGCCGGCGGAGGGCAACTTCGCACTGTCGGTTACCGACGCCAACTATGTCGCGCTCGATGCCGCTTCGCCGAACATCTTCTCCTATATGCTCCTTTCATCCGACCTCAAAGGCGATGTCGAGGACGCAGGCTCCTATTTCGACGGGGACGGACGGGCGATGCTCGAAAAACTCGATTTGGTGATGCTCACCAACGGCTGGCGGCGTTATTCGCTCGAATCGGTGCTGAAACACGACTTCCCGCGCATAATGTATCCGGTCGAGGATTCGCAGCGTATCTGCGGTTCGGTGTTCGGTCTGTTCGGACGCGCCAAGAAACCGAGCATCGTCGTGATGGACCCGAAGACCAAGTACGTCGAGTCGTTCGAACTCAACGAGTGCAACAACTTCATCATCTCCGGTCTGGACGCATTCTCGACGACGACCTATATCGTGCAGGCTCTCAATAAGAAGGGCAAGGACACGACCGTCCGCATCAAAATCGAGAGCGAGAACTATCCGGTTACGGTTACCGACTATTGCCGCGAATATTATAAGGACATGAAGGAGACGATTCCCCAATCGTTCCTCTCGCGCGCTAAGGAGAAGTACTTCAACGACGGCGGCGAACGCGTGATAGACATCGACGAGATTGTCGTTACCGCGCGCAAACGCCATTCGCCGTTCTTCACGTCGGGCAATACGGGAAGCATGCTCAACGGCGACCTGTCGCGCTTCGCATCGGTCTACGACGCACTTGCGACGTTCAAGGAACTCGACGTCGTGGGCAATACCGTTACCACGCGCAAGAAGTATATCGAGAACGAGATTTCGATAAGCGAGGAGTTCAAGTCGCAAATCGATTCCCACTTCGGCGGCGACGAGGGCGGCGATGTCCAGTTCACCATGGACGCTCCGTCCATGAACGACGACCTGAATACGCCTGAATTCTACGTGAACGGCAATGTCTCGGACATATCGTTCGCCGATTCCTATGATATGAAATACGTCGAGCGTCTGGCTTTCGTAGACGGACGGGCGGCGTCGATGCTCGGCATCTTCGCTCCGTCGGGTGCGATTCTGATGGAGGTGAGCAAGGAGGGATTGAATCCTGTCGTGTCGAGCGACGCCATGGCGCGTGTCGTCGTGCGCGGCTGCCAGAGACCGGAGGCATTCTACAAGCAGAAATATCCTACGCCGGCTGACCGCATGTCATCTGCCGCCGATATGCGCTCGACCATCGCATGGGAACCGTTCATCCGCACCGATGCCGCAGGACAGGCGGTGGTGTGGTTCTACACGGCAGACCGCAGCGGAACATACGACGTCGTGTTGGAGGGCGTTACCGACGACGGCGAGTTGTGCCGCCGCCACAGCACGCTTGCCGTCGAGCGGAAAGCGTTGATGTAACCGCCGGTTATAGAATCGGTGTCGCAAAAGTTCGGCGGAGAGAAAAACTCTCCGCCGAACTTTCTTTAAGGTCCTTAAAGACCTTAAAGAAAAAGGGAGCGTCCGACGCTCCCTTTTTCGCGACCTTAATGTCCTTATAGTCTACTCCGTCGCCCTGAACATCGCCTTTATCGCACCGTCCTGCATTATCATCAGGATGTCGTAGTCGATGTCGTAGTGCGTCGCCGATTCGAGTACGGCAGCCAATTGCGACTCCATGTCCACGTTCGGACACATCATTCGTGTAGATGCGAGCGCGCCGAAGCGTATGCCGAGTTTCGGCTCGACTGTGTAACTGCCCATCAGACGGTTGCAGGCTCCGATGCCCGACAGTCTGCCGCCGTCGAGCGTGATGTCGAACGTTCCTGCTTCCGGCGCGACGTCGCGACCCTCAATCTGTATCAGATGCCATACCGTGCCTTCGAGCGGCTTGGCATTCTTGGTGCGCTGCTTGCAGGCGGAACAGCATCCGCCCAGCATCGCCGCACCCAGCATAATCATAATCAACGATTTCAGTTTCATAAAATATTGTTTTTCAGTCGTTCTCCTGCTTTCCTGCCAACTCGTCCGGATACGGGATGTACTCTCCCGTCGAACGGAACCGCGGCATCGAGGCGTTCCAGTCGCGCAGTTTGTCGCTCAACAAAGCGGCGAGTTCGCGCAGTTTCTCCGGCTCGGCAGCCGCCAGGTCGTTACGCTCGCTCAAATCCTCTGCCAAATTGTATAGTTCGAGTGCTTGTGTGCGGTGGCGGTATACGATTTTCCAGTCGCCCTTGCGCATCGACGTGAGATAGTCGATGTCTTCGAGCGGATACGGCTTCCATTGGTGCGGGAAGTGCGAGACGATTTCGCGCTGCGGGTCGATGCCCGAAACCGACTCGTCGATGACGAATGCGTTCGCCGATTTTTGGTCGGTGATTTCACCCGCCTTCATCGCCTTCTCGACGACGTGCGAACCGTCGGTGAGCAGACGCACAAGGCTCTTTCCGTCCACCTCCTGAATCGTCTTGTAGTTCTTCACACCCGCCATTTCGAGTATGGTCGGGAATATGTCTTCGGCGGTAACGGGAGTGTTGATTCGCGTTTTCGGAGCGATTCTGTTCGGCCAGCAGACCATCATCGGCACGCGTATTCCGCCTTCGTAGCACGACGCCTTGCCCTCGCGCAACGGTGCGTTCTGCGTGTGGACCACTCCGCCTTTGGAGGTGTTCTCCGAGTTGCCGCCGTTGTCGGACATGAAGATGATTATCGTGTTGTCGGCTATGCCCTTCGCTTCGAGATAATCCATTATATCGCCGAGACTCTTGTCCATGCCCTCGACGAGCGATGCGAAGTTCGCCTGCCCCTGGTCGCAGCCCTCGTCGAGATAACGCTGCACGAAACGCGGGTCGGGCGTGATTGGCGTGTGGACGGCGTGATGCGCCATGTAGAGGTAGAACGGCAAGTTGTTCTTTATCGGATAGTCGAGCGTTTTGAGTGCTTCGAGCGTCAGAGCCTCCGTCAGATGGGTATCGGTGCCGTAATACTCGGTAAGATTCATTGTCGAGAACACGCTCCACTTATCCTTGGTGTTTCCGTAGTTCTCCTCGCCGTAATAACTCGTCGGCTTGCCTGCGACCTGACCGGCGACGTTCACGCAGAAACCGAGGTTATACGGACTTGCCGCCGGTGTTCCCGCTGCCGCCCAGTGTCCCTTTCCGACATGTATCGTGTAGTAGCCGTCGTCTTTGAGCAACTGTACCATCGGCGTTGCCTGCACCGTGTGAGGCACTCCCGCCGTCGGCGAGATGCCGTTGTAGTTCCACTCGGGATGTATCAATACGTCGTTTGCGAGTTTCTCGGGCTTGTGCGAGGCGTCGCTCGGAATCCCCGGGAATGCCGTCGTGAAGTCGGTTATGCGCGAGTGTGCGGAGTGCATGCCCGTCATCAGCGTCGTCCGTGTCGGCGACGAAACGGGGCTTACGTATGTGTGCGTCAGCAGCGTGCTGCGCTCTGCAAGACGCTCCATATTCGGCGTGTGGTAACGCAGGTTGAGCGGATACGCCTCCTCGCCGAAAGCAACCGACGAATCGAGCCACCCCATGTCGTCCACGAGGAAAAAGACGATGTTCGGCTTCTGCTCCTGCTTGTTGCAGCCGACCAGCGGCAGCGCGAGCGCAAGACCGGCAAGAGTTTTGGTAGAGTTATTCATTATGGTTGGGTTTTAGGTTATTCCGGTAGAGTTTCTCTTAAAGTCCTTAAAGTCTTTAAGGACCTTAAAGACCTTATCTCCGTTGTCCGTCAAATCCGCTCTATCTCGCGGCGGTTCATCAACGCCTGCGTTATGGTGTGTTCGTCCACGTATTCGAGTTCGTCGCCGAAGCCGATTCCACGGGCTATGGTCGTGATTTTCAGATGCGGGAACTTGCGTAGACAGTTCATCAGATAGAACATAGTCGTTTCGCCCTCGACCGATGCCGAAATCGCTATTATCACTTCACGGATTTCACCCAGCGCGAATCTGTCGAGCAGCATGTCGATTTTCAGGTCCGACGGGGCTATGCCCTGCATCGGCGAAATCACGCCGCCCAGCACGTTGTACACGCCGCGGTATTGCTGCGTCTTCTCTATCGAGAGCAAATCGGCGACCTGCTCTACGACGCATACCGTCGTGCGGTCGCGCGACGCATCGCTGCAAATCTCGCATACCTCGGTGTCCGACAGGTTGTTGCACTGCGCGCAGCGACACACCTTGTTGCGGAAATCGTCGATGCTCGCCGTCATCTGTCCTACCTGTTCGCTGTCCATTTTCAGTATGTGCATCGCCAGCCGCAATGCCGTCCGCCTGCCGACCCCCGGCAGACGCGACAATTCGACCACGACGTTTTCGAGCAGTTTCGACATACGCTTAAATCTGTTCTATGTTGCGGCTTTCGGTCCAGCCCTTCTTGCCGTCGGCGATTACTATTTCGTACCAGCCGTCGATTTCGGTGGCTATGCGCACTTTCGTCCCCTCGTGCAGGACGAACAGGTCGGTCGCCGAGCGGTCGGGCGAACTCTTGACCGAGATTGCCGACGACATCACCACCGCCTGTTCGCGGCGCAGCATGTCGCGCCGTTCGGCTATGGCGAACGACGTCGCTATGACGAATACCGTTAGTGCCGCGAGTGCGCCGTAGAATCCCGTCTTGCGGACGGCGATGCGACCCGACAGCAGGAACAGCAGCGCGAATGCCAGTACTGCGGCGAATGCGGCGAGCGAAACGATGCTCCATGCCGTGCAACTCATCGTGTTGCGGATGCCGCGCATCCAGCGGTTGAGGAAAAATTCGGGTACGACCGCTATCTTGTCCTTGGTCTGCGCCTCGGCTATCGCGAGATTGTAGCGCACGTCGTCGTTCGACGGAGCGAGTTTCAACGCCTTATTATAATATAGTATGGCGCGACCGATTTCATCGGTCTTGAAATAGGCGTTCGCCAGATTGTAATAGAGTTTCACCGAGTAGCGGTCGCGGTCGAGAATCGCTGTGTAACGCTCTATCGCCTTCTTGTAGTCGCCGTCGATGTATGCCTTGTTGCCCTCGTCCCATGCCGTGCGGCAGAACTCCTTGTCGTCAGCCGCCGTAGGTTCGACCTCTGTCGTCTCGATTGCGGTCGTCTCAACCTCTGTTGCAGGTGTGTCGGCTGAGTTCTCTTGGGCGAACGACGTTCCGGCGACCGTTGCCGTGAAGAGTATGTATGTGAATATCTTTTTCATTGCGCTTCTCCTCCTTATCGTTTGATTGCCGATTCGATTCTCGAAATTATGTCGATTCCCTCGGCGTAAACCTCGTCCATGCGCACCGATGCCGACGGCGAGTATTGCGCCTCCTCGCATTCGGAGATAATCTCGGTTATGAGCCGTGCTTCGTCGTGCGCACCCCTGCGCGCGAGTTCCTCACGGACACTCTCTTTGGTGAGGTCGGCTACCGGAATGTTGAAACGGTCGCTCAGATATCCCCACAACGCCCGAAGCATCTCCTCGTAGAATGCGTGGCGGTTCTGCTCCTTCATGTATTTCGCCGCCGTGCGGAATCGCTGTACGGCAACTTTGTTCGCCCTGCGCCCCTTGACGAGCGCGGTGTTGCGGCTGTCGCGGATGTGCTTGCGCATGGCGGCGTAAACCGCGGCGAAGAGAATCAGTATCGCCGCCGCGACGATGAAGTATAGCGGCGACAGCACCAGCGGCGTAACATGGCTCCGCAAAGCCGGATTGCCGAGTTTGATGAACCGTATGTCGTTGCCCAGAAGCCTTACGTCCTCTTTCTTCGCGACTGTCGTAATGCCCTGCGACGCTCCGCCGCCGTTGCGGTCGGGCGTAATCGCTATCGGGAACGCCAGCGACGAGAGGGTAACGTACTTTTCGGTTTCGGGATTGAAATAGGTGAACTCTATCGGCGGAATCGTGTAGTCGCCCTCGGCGCGTGCGATGAACGGATACTCGAAGCGGCGGTATCCCGTGTTGCCCGAACCGTTGGTGCGCAGCGATTCGTCGCTCTTGACGTCGTAGAGTTCGAACGATGCCGGCAGTTCGAGTTTCGGTGCTTGCAGGAAGTTGAGATTGCCCGTACCCGAAATCTTCACGGTCGCCGTCGCCGCCGAATTGGCTTCCAGACGGTCTGTCGAGAGTTTCGCCTCCATCGTGTATTTGCCCACCGCGCCCGTGAACGATGCCGGTGCGCCCGCAGGGAAATCCTTGACGGCGACGGTTACCTCCGGCGTAACGAGTTTGCGGCGCAGATTGTAGATTTCGTGTCCTCCGCCGAAGAACGGGTCGAACCCGCGGTTGCTCTGCAATACGACCTGCACAACCACCGTCAGTTCCGACGGCTCGATGCGCAGCGTGCCGTTCTGCTGCGGATAGAGCAGATACTCGGCGATGTTGTAGGCTTCGTAGACCTTGCCGCCGACCGTTTCGCGGAACGGTCCCTGCTCTGTTTCGAGTTCCTGCGACCAGAATCCGTTGAATGTCGGCATCTTCGCCCCCTCCGAGCCGACTACGTTCACGCGGCTGTACAGTTTGAGCGTCGCGCGTATCGGCTCGCCCTTGTAGACATTGCGCCGCGAGAGCGTGAGACGCAGCATCAGGTCGTCCTTGCCTATCTGATTGCCCGCCTTGCTTTCCAGCGAGGCGTTGTCGTCGTTCTGCTGACGGTTCGCCGACTGCCCTGCACCCGATGCGTCGCCCGACGAGTTGTCGCGCACCTCCACAATCGTTTCGCGGGTTCGGTAGACCTTGTCCTTGACTTTCGCTTCGGCTGCACCGATGCGGAAATCGCCGCTCTTCTGCGGCAGCAGCACGTATGTGATGGTGTAGTTGATGCTCTTGCTCATCTCGCCGTTGATGATGCGTATCGACGAACCCTGCGACACGGCAGGTCCCGCCAGCACGTCGAATCCGTCGAACGACGGCGGAACGAACGAGTTGTCATCGGGTTTGGCGTTGAGTGCGAATTCGATGCGGAATGCTTCGCCCGCCGAGACCAGCATCGGAGCGTTGGTCTCGAAGGTAACTTTCTCGTCGGCGTGTGCCGAGCCGATTCCCAAAGCCGTCGCACATACGGCAATCAATATCTTCAACAATGTTTTCATCTGTAAAACCGGTAGATTTCCGTTCGGTCGAATATAACGTTGCGACCGTCGTCTTTATTGCGGCAAAAACTGTGCGCGGCTGACGAACCGCGGAATTTTGCCCGCTCTTACGACCAACGACCTTAAAGTCGTTGAAGTCTTTAAGGTCGTTAAGCCGTATAAGCCCTTTGCCGAATGTCGGTTTAGTGCTGGAACGCCGCGAAGAAATCGTTGCCCTTGTCGTCCACGATTATGAACGCAGGGAAGTTCTCGACGTAAATCTTGCGGACAGCCTCCATGCCGAGTTCAGGGAAATCGACCACTTCGACGCTCTTTATCGAGTTCTTGGCGAGGATTGCCGCAGGACCTCCGATGGAGCCGAGATAGAAGCCGCCGTTTGCCTT
This sequence comes from uncultured Alistipes sp., assembly GCA_905213895.1. Lineage (GTDB taxonomy): Bacteria > Bacteroidota > Bacteroidia > Bacteroidales > Rikenellaceae > Alistipes. The sequence goes on along the minus strand of CAJMKE010000021.1, from coordinate 23,252 downwards.
GCATGCGTCGGTAACAGCCTTGGAGCGGTTGCCTTTCGCCACCATGACGAGCGAACCTCCGTTCTTCTGGAACAGGTCTACGTAAGGGTCCATACGTCCTGCGGTCGTAGGTCCGAACGAACCCGAAGCCATGCCGTTAGGCGTCTTGGCAGGACCGGCATAGTAGATAGGGTGCTTCTTGAAGTATTCCGGCATCGGCTTGCCCTCGTCGAGCATCTGCTTGATGCGGGCGTGTGCGATGTCGCGCGCCACGATGAGCGTGCCTTTGAGGTTCAGACGCGTCTTGATAGGATATTTGGTCAGAATCTCGCGAACCTTGTCCATTCCCTCGTCGAGGTCGATGTCCACTGCCGGCGACATTGCCGGAGCCTCTTTCGGCAGGAATTTCGACGGATTCTTTTCCAGTTGTTCGAGGAAGATTCCGTCAGGCGTAATCTTCGCCTTGATGTTGCGGTCGGCGGAGCAACTTACGCCGATTGCCACAGGACACGATGCCGCATGGCGCGGAGCGCGGATGACGCGGACGTCGTGAACGAGGTATTTGCCGCCGAACTGCGCGCCGATACCCATCTCCTGACAGATTTTCTGTATCTTCTCCTCCCATTCGAGGTCGCGGAAGCAGCGTCCGCCCTCGTTGCCCGATGTAGGGAGTTCGTCGAGATAGCCCGCCGAAGCCTTCTTCACGGTCGCGAGACACATCTCGGCAGACGTTCCGCCGATGCAGACAGCCAGGTGGTATGGCGGACAAGCCGACGTGCCGAGGTCTTTGATATGCTCCTTGAAGAACTTCACGAGCGACTCCTCGTTGAGCAGAGCCTTGGTCTGCTGGTAGAGGAACGTCTTGTTAGCCGAGCCGCCGCCCTTGGTGATGAAGAGGAATTCGTACTCCATACCCGGTTTTCCGCCGTGGATGTCGATTTGCGCAGGCAGGTTGGTTCCCGAGTTGTGTTCGTCGGTCATCGTGATAGGCACTACCTGCGAGTAGCGCAGGTTGCGCTCCTTGTACGTTTCGTAGACGCCGCGTGCGATGTGCTGCGCATCGTCGGCACCCGTATACACGTCCTCGCCCTTGTGTGCGACGCAGATTGCCGTACCCGTGTCCTGACATGTCGGCAGTTCGCCTTCGGCGGCGACGCACGAGTTCATGAGCATCGTGTATGCCACGAACTTGTCGTTGTCGGTCGCTTCGGGGTCGCCCAGAATGTTGTTCAACTTCTGCAAGTGCGCCGAACGCAGATAGAACGATACGTCGGTGTAAGCCTCCTTGGAGAGGAGTTCCAGTCCCTTCGGGTCGATTTTAAGAATCTTGCGACCGTCGCACTCGACGACTTTCACGTAATCTTTCGTCAGCAGACGGTATTCGGTCGTGTCGCGCTCGATTGGCAGCGGTTCCTGATAGATGAATTCGCTCATAGTTTTCAGTTTTATATTGTTTCTGTTCTTTATAATTTGCAATATTGCAAAGATACGAATTAGCGAGGGCAATGCCAAATTTATTTGGGCATTGCCGAGCGGGAGTATCTAAGGCGAAGCCAAAGATACGAATTAGCGAGCAAAATCAAAAAATGATTTTGCTTTTTATTCGTGTTACCCACCCCCTAAATCCCCCGCCTGTGCGGGGGACTTGTTTTCCAAATTTATTTTGCCTTTGCCGAAGCCTCTTTAAGGACTTTAAGGACCTTAAAGACTTTAACGACCTTAAAGCCCCTAAAATCCCCCTAATCCCCGTTCCGCGTCAGTGTAACGCTCACTCTCGCGACCTTGCCGCCGAGAGGAGGGGCAATTTTGCTTACGCGGCACTCTGCGCCCTCGATTTGCGGAAACCGCTCGCCGAGAGCGTCGATGATGTTCTGCGCCACGCGCTCTATCGTCCGCTGCGTCCTTTGCATCTGCTCGCGGACGACCTCATATACTGTCAGATAATTGACCGCGCATTCGACACTGTCTCTCTCCGCAACCTCGCCGAGAGCGACCGTCAGCCGCAATCCGACCTCGAAATGACAGCCCGTCCGCTGTTCGAGGTCGTAACAACCGTGAAAGGCATGGAAATCCATGCCCTCCAACTCTATCGTGTAAAGACGTGCGTCCGACATTATCCGACTGTTACGAGATAGTAGTTCTTCTTGCCCTTCTGCACGAGCAGATATTTGCCGGCGATAAGGTCATCGGCGGTTACCGCGCGCTGCGGGTCGGCAACCTTCTCCTTGTTGAGCGACACTCCGCCTCCCTGAACCATCTTGCGGCACTCGCCTTTCGACGGGAAAATCCGCGTCTTCTCGGCGCACAGGTCGATGAACGGAACTCCGAGGTCCGATGCGGCGATGTTGAACTGCGGCACTCCGTCGAATACCTGCAACAGCGTCTGTTCGTCCAGACGGTGCAGAGCCTCGGAAGTAGCCTGCCCGAAGAGGATGTTCGATGCCTCGACCGCCTTTTCGTACTCCTCGGCGGAGTGAATCATCGTGGTGATTTCCTTCGCCAGTCGTTTTTGGAGTATGCGCAAATGCGGTGCCGCATCGTGTTCGGCAGTCAGCGTCTCGATTGTCTCGCGGTCGAGCAGCGTGAATATCTTGATGTAGCGTTTTGCGTCCTCGTCGCTGACGTTCAGCCAGAACTGGTAGAATTTGTAGGGCGATGTGTAGCGCGGGTCGAGCCATACGTTGCCGCTCTCGGTCTTGCCGAATTTCGTGCCGTCGGCTTTGGTGATAAGCGGGCATGTGATTGCGAACGCCTCGGCGTCGGCACCCAACTTGCGTCGGATGAGTTCCGTTCCCGTCGTGATGTTGCCCCACTGGTCTGCGCCGCCCAACTGAACCTTGCAGTTCATCGTCCGGTAGAGGTGCAGGAAGTCGTAGCCCTGCAACAACTGGTAGGTGAACTCTGTGAACGACATTCCGTCGCCCTCGCCGTTGAAACGCTTCTTGACCGACTCTTTCGCCATCATGTAATTGACGGTTATCAGTTTGCCGATGTCGCGCGCGAAGTCGAGGAACAGATAGTCCTTCATCCAGTCGTAGTTGTTCACCATGACTGCGGCGTTCTCCGCGTCGGAGTCGAAATCTATCAGTTTCGCCAACTGACGCTTTATAGCCTCCTGATTGTGGCGCAATGCCGCCTCGTCGAGCAGGTTGCGCTCCTGCGACTTGCCGCTCGGGTCGCCAATCATGCCCGTCGCGCCGCCGACGAGGGCGATAGGGCGGTGTCCGCACATTTGCAGGTGTTTGAGTATCATCACTCCCACGAGGTGTCCTATGTGCAGCGAATCGGCTGTCGGGTCGATGCCCAGATAAGCCGTCGTCATCTCTTTCTGCAACTGCTCCTCTGCACCCGGCATGATGGTGTGTATCATGCCGCGCCATTTCAGTTCTTCAACAAAATTCTTTCTTGCCATTTTCTATTTTTCGTTTTCCTAATTTTAATCAATAATAATAACCGTCATTCTCATGCTTCGTCATTCTGAGCGCAGCGAAGAATCTTATGACAGATGTTTCGCTCTGCTCAACATGACGTTATTGCAACGGTCCTTATTCCACGTCGAGGTCGAGAGCCTTTTTCAAATCCTCGAACATCGGCGTGCGGCTCTCTATATGACGCAACCGGTCTTCGAGCCTTACGGGGCGCAGGTGCATCCTGACTTCGCGCACCTCTATATCCAGTTCCAGCGCGCCTTCCACTCCCGCAACCGACGCTATCGTGTCGAGTATCTCGGTGCGCGCCATGTTGAGTTCGTCTTTCAACGCCTGAGTAGGCACAGTCAGTTTTATCCTGTTGCCCTCGAATGCGATTTTCTCGAACGCCACGATGAATCGCGGTCGCAGTTCGCACGTCCGCTTCACAATCTCGTCTTTCGCCGCCGCGAGTTTCTCTTCGCTGCGCGGGTCTACCTTGACTTCGCCCGTCGCGGCATCCGTCATGTCGCTGTTCGACACGCGGTCGAGCAGCGATGCCAGCGAACCTCCGGGGAGCAGCGACGCACTGCCGCCGGTCGGTGCCGGACGTGATGCCGGCTGGGGAGCGGGTGCAGGATGCTGCGGTGCTGCGGCTTGCGGAGCGGGTGTCGGCGCAGGCTGAACGAGCTGTTGCCGTATCGGCTGTGGTTGTTGCGGTGCCTGCGGTTGAGGCTGCACGCCCGATGCGGGCTGCTGTGCAGGTGCGGTACTTTGCGTTGTGTCAACTTTTGACACAGCCGCAGCGGCTTGATTCTGCGCAGGTTGCTGCGGTCGGGCGTTGCCCGAGATGTCGGGCAGCGGGTACGACGGCTCGGCTGCGAGGTTCAGTCCGCTATTTTTTTTTTGACCGAGTGCGGCTATCTTCATCAGTGTGAGTTCGACGAGCAGACGCTGGTTGGATGCCGTGCGTATGCGCCCGTCGGCATCCGAGAGCAGAGATATCGCCCCGAACAGAAAGTTGATGTCGCAACGCTCCGCCTGGGAGCGGTATCGCTCCATCAGCGTTCCCGTGAATTCGATAAGCGATACGGCTGGACCTTTGGCGACGAGCAGGTCGCGCAGATGCTTGTTCATGCCCGCCATGAATGTCTGCCCCGAGAATCCCTTGCCGAGTACGGCGTCGAATTCGAGCAGTGCATTGACGTAATCGCCCTGCAAGAGCAGGTCGGTGAAGCGGAAGTAGGTGTCGTAGTCGAGGACGTTGAGCGTCTGGGCGACCGAACGGTAGTCGAGCGTCGTGCCGCAGAACGAAACCGCCTTGTCGAACATCGACAGCGCGTCGCGCATACCTCCGTCCGCCTTCTGGGCGATAAGGTTGAGCGACTCTTCGTCCGCCGCCACACCCTCGTTGGTGGCGATGTATTTGAGATACTCTACGGCATCCTCGACGCGGATGCGGTTGAAGTCGTATATCTGGCAGCGCGACAGAATCGTCGGTATGATTTTGTGTTTCTCGGTCGTCGCGAGGATGAAAATCGCGTGCTGCGGCGGCTCTTCGAGCGTTTTCAGAAAGGCGTTGAACGCCGCCTGCGAGAGCATGTGAACCTCGTCGATGATGAAGACCGAGTATTTGCCGATTTGCGGAATCACGCGCACCTGCTCTATCAGGTTGCGTATGTCCTCGACGGAGTTGTTCGACGCGGCGTCGAGTTCGTGGATGTTGAGCGAGCGTCCTTCGTTGAACGAGCGGCACGAGTCGCACTCGTTGCACGCCTCCGCACCGACGGGGTGCAGACAGTTGATTGCCTTGGCGAATATGCGGGCGCAGGTGGTCTTGCCTACTCCGCGCGGTCCGCAAAACAGATAGGCGTGAGCCAACTGGTCGCGCTCGATTGCATTTTTCAGCGTCGAGGTGATGTGCTTCTGCCCGACGACGCTTGCGAATGTCGCCGGACGGTATTTTCGTGCCGATACTACGAACTTCTCCATAATCATTGCAAAGGTAGTCGATTTTTCGATAAAAGCGAAACAAACCTCCGCCGTTTTGGATGCCGTCCGGAATTTTTGTGCCATTATGTCGCAAAACCGTCAGTTTCCGAGTGTCAAAAGTTGTCAAAACGCGACAATCCGTCAGCGGTCGGACGATTGGCAAAGGTTTTGATTGGTTACGGGTCGGACGCCGCGTGAGGGGCGGCGGCAAAAACGGAAAGAAAACGTAAAAACAAATAGACTATGAACATCAATTCATTAACCATCAAGGCTCAGGAGGCGTTGCAGAGCGCGTTCACCCTCGCCCGCGACAACGGGCAGCAGGATGTCGAACCGCTGCATATCCTGAGTGCGATTGTCGCCGAGGACGATTCTCTCGGCGCATTCCTGCTGGGGCGTGTCGGCGTGAACGTGCGTTCGTTGAGGCAGGAGGTCGCGAATGCGGTCGGACAACTCCCGAAGGTGTCGGGCGGCGACGGACAGCAGTTCTTCTCGAACGACTCCTCGCGCGTGATTCAGCGGGCGGTCGATTTCACCAAGACTTTCAACGACAAGTATGCTTCGGTCGAGCATCTGCTGCTCGCCCTCGTTGCGGAGCGCGGAGCGGCTGCCGACATCCTCAAACGCGGCGGAGCGACCGAGAAGGAACTCGTCGAGGCGATACGCCAGTTCCGCAAGGGCGCGACCGTCGATTCGCAGACCGCGTCGCAGGAGTTCGACGCGCTGGGCAAATACGCCATCAACCTTAACGAGCAGGCTCGTGCGGGCAAACTCGACCCCGTGATAGGTCGCGACGAGGAGATTCGGCGCGTATTGCAGATTCTGTCGCGCCGCACCAAGAACAATCCTATTCTGGTCGGCGAGGCGGGTGTCGGCAAGACGGCTATCGCCGAGGGCATCGCCCACCGAATCGTGGACGGCGACGTGCCGGAGAACCTGAAATCGAAGGTCATCTATTCACTCGACATGGGTGCGCTTATCGCGGGTGCGAAGTATCAGGGCGAGTTCGAGGAGCGGTTGAAAGGGGTCGTGCAGGAGGTTATCGCCAGCGACGGCGAGATACTGCTTTTCATCGACGAAATCCACACGCTCGTCGGAGCGGGCAAGTCGAACGGCGCGATGGATGCCGCGAACATCCTCAAACCTGCGCTCGCCCGCGGAGAGTTGCGCACGATAGGCGCGACGACGCTCGACGAGTTCCAGAAATATTTCGAGCAGGACAAGGCTCTCGAACGCCGTTTCCAGAAAGTGATGGTGGACGAGCCGACGACCGAGGATGCCATTTCGATTCTGCGAGGGCTGAAAGAGCGTTACGAAAACCACCATCAGGTGCGTATCAAGGACGAAGCGATAGTGGCTGCGGTCGAACTCTCGCACCGTTATATCACGTCGCGTTTCCTGCCCGACAAGGCTATCGACCTCGTGGATGAGGCGGCGTCGCGTCTGCGTTTGGAGATGAACTCCGTGCCGGAGGAAATCGACGCGCTCGACCGCAAGGTGCGCCAACTCGAAATCGAGCGCGAGGCGATTCGCCGCGAGAACGACAAGGAGCGCATCGAGATGCTCGACAAGGAGATAGACGACCTGAAAGCGAAGGATTCCGAGATGCGCGCCAAGTGGCAGGGCGAGCGCGACATACTCAAACGCATTCAGGAGAACAAGGATTCGATAGAGCGTCTGAAAATCGAGGCGCAGCAGGCGGAGCGTCAGGGCGACTACGGTCGTGTGGCTGAAATCCGCTACGGCAAGATAGTCGAGGCGCAGAAGCAAATCGACGCCTTGAAGCAGGAGTTGAAACTCTCGACCGCGGGCGGCTCGATGATTAAGGAGGAGGTCGATTCGCAGGACATCGCCGAGGTCGTTTCGCGATGGACGGGCATTCCGGTTACGCGTATGCTCGCTTCGGAGCGCGAGAAACTGCTCAACATGGAACTCGAACTGCACAGACGCGTCGTCGGACAGCAGCGTGCGATAGAGGTGATTTCGGATGCCGTGCGCCGCTCGCGCGCCGGGCTGAACGACCCTCGCAAGCCTATCGGTTCGTTCATATTCCTCGGCACGACTGGCGTCGGCAAAACCGAGTTGGCGAAGGCGTTGGCTGAATTCCTGTTCAACGACGAGAATATGATGACGCGTATCGACATGAGCGAGTATCAGGAACGCCACAGCGTATCGCGGCTGGTCGGTGCGCCTCCGGGATATGTCGGCTACGACGAGGGCGGACAACTCACCGAGGCGGTGCGGCGCAAGCCCTATTCGGTGGTGCTGCTCGACGAAATCGAGAAGGCGCATCCCGACGTGTTCAACATACTGTTGCAGGTGCTGGACGACGGACGTCTGACCGACAACAAGGGACGCACGGTCGATTTCCGCAATACGATAATCATCATGACATCGAACATGGGTTCGTCGCTGATTCAGGAGAATTTCTCGAAGAATGCGGCAGCCGACGGAACGGTGTCAGCGGAGACGGTCGAACGCACGCGGCGCGACGTGATAGAACTGCTCAAACAGCAACTCAAACCGGAGTTCCTGAACCGTATCGACGAGATAGTGATGTTTGAGCCGCTGACGCAGCACGACATCGAGAAGATTGTGGACATGCAGATGAACACGATTCGCAAGATGCTTGCCCACAACGGCATATCGCTCGATTACAGCGAGGCGGCGAAACGCTGGATTGCGGCTGCGGGCTACGATGCGATGTTCGGTGCGCGACCGGTGAAGCGCGTTATCCAGCGCGAGGTCGTGAACGAATTGTCGAAACGCATCCTTGCCGGCGACGTGAACCGCGAGAAGCCAATTTCGATAGATGAGAAGGACGGTGCGCTGACGTTCGCGAATTAGCGCGGCGGAATAGCGGTTGCGGCAGCCTGCAAGGTCTGCCGCAACCGTCGTTAAGGACTTTAAGACCCTTAAAGTCTTTAAGGTCTTATCGCATAATCGGGATTTTTGCGGCGTATTTGGTCCGAATATTAAAAATTTTGCGTAATTTTGTCGCAGTGTAAAACGACTGTTTACTTTAATTATAATAAAATCAAACTGTTATGGTTTCTTACAAGGAAATTGGACTTGTGAACACCCGTGAGATGTTCGCAAAGGCGATTAAGGGCGGTTATGCCATCCCTGCATTCAACTTCAACAACATGGAGCAGTTGCAGGCAATCATCATGGCTGCTGCCGAGACCAAATCGCCGGTTATTCTTCAAGTGTCGAAAGGCGCGCGCAACTATGCAAACCAGACGCTGCTCCGCTACATGGCGGAGGGTGCCGTAGAGTATGCGAAGGAACTCGGCTGGGCTAAACCGCAGATTGTGCTTCACCTCGACCACGGCGACAGTTTCGAGACCTGCAAGAGTTGCATCGACATGGGCTTCTCGTCGGTGATGATTGACGGTTCGAGCCTCCCTTACGACGAGAACGTCGCTCTGACCAAGAAGGTCGTTGAGTACGCTCACCAGTTCGACGTAACCGTCGAGGGCGAACTCGGCGTGCTGGCAGGTGTCGAGGACGAGGTTTCGGCTGCCGAGAGCCACTACACCAAGCCTGAGGAGGTCGTAGACTTCGTAACCAAGACCGGTGTGGATTCGCTCGCAATCTCTATCGGTACTTCGCACGGAGCATACAAGTTCACTCCGGAGCAGTGCACCGTAGACCCTAAAACCGGTCGTCTTCTTCCGCCGCCGTTGGCATTCGACGTACTGGCTGCAATCGAGAAGGAACTCCCCGGTTTCCCAATCGTTCTCCACGGTTCGTCGAGCGTTCCGCAGGACGAGGTCGATACCATCAACAAGTACGGCGGTGCATTGAAGGCTGCCGTAGGTATTCCTGAGGAGCAACTCCGCAAGGCTGCCAAGAGCGCGGTTTGCAAAATCAACATCGACTCCGACTCGCGTCTGGCGATGACGGCTGCGGTTCGCGAGGTATTCGCAACCAAACCGGCAGAGTTCGACCCGCGCAAGTATCTCGGTCCTGCCCGCGACAACATGAAGAAACTCTACATCCACAAGATTAAGGAGGTTCTCGGTTCGGACGGCAAAGCCGAATAAGGCAAACTCTTTATGAGCAGAACAAGCCCGCTTGAAAAAGCGGGCTTGTTTTGTGATAGGTAGAATAGGTAGAATAGGTAGAATAGGTAGAATAGGTAGAATAGGTAGAATAGGTTCTCTCCTATAATACTTATATTACCTATATTACTTATTATCGTTTGCTCCCATTTCTTCTGCGGAATTCGGCGCAGATGACTGCCGTGGCGATAGCCACGTTGAGCGACTCCGAGCCTCGGCGGTCGGCTGGGTAGGGCGGGATGAAAAGCCGTCGCGAAACGCTTGCCGCGCACTCGTCGCCGATGCCGCGACCCTCGTTGCCCATGACTATCACTCCGCATGTCGAAAGGTCGGTAGAGTAGATGTCGTCGCCGTCGAGGAACGTCCCGTATATTGGTGTGCCGCTGCGGTTCTCGCCGTCGAGCCACGCCGCGAGGTCGGTATAGTGGACATTGACGCGGATTATCGCGCCCATCGTCGCCTGCACGACCTTCGGATTGAAGCAGTCGGCGCAATCCTCCGAGCAGACGATATCCGTGATGCCGAACCAGTCGGCAAGACGCATTATGGTGCCGAGATTGCCAGGGTTCTGCACCCTGTCGAGTGCGAGGACGAGCGAATGCGCGGTATCGACGCTACGTAGCGAGTGCGTCGGAATCTCGACCACGGCGAGAGAGTTGTTGGGCGTTTTGAGTTGCGATATGCGCTCCATTTCGCGTTCCGAAACGATTTCGACGCAGTCGTTCCGCGTGTCGAAAACTCCTGCGAGCGAATATATGCGGCGCACCCGCATCGGCGATGCGAGCAGTTCGGAAATAAGTTTTTCGCCCTCGGCAACGAACAGCCCGTGTTCGGTGCGGGCGCGCTTGTCGGCAAGCGAACGGACGAACTGTATATCTGCTTTTGTCATGCTGTATAGGTTTCTCCTTCGGTTGCTATGTCGGTTGCGGGGAATACGGCGCGCGCCTCGTCGAGCAGTACCGACGGCTCTTTGTAGCGCGACGAGAAATGCCCGATGATAAGCCGTTTCGCATCGGCGGCGAGTGCAATTTCGGCGGCATCGACCGATGTCGAATGCCCGCGCTCCTTGGCTTGGCGGTGTTCGGCTGCGGCGTAGGTCGCTTCGTGGTAGAGCAGGTCTGCCCCCTTCACCCGCCGTGCGACCATCGCCGAACGGTTGGTGTCGGAGCAGTAGGCGTAGGTCTTCGGCCGGCGCGGAAGATAGGTTATCTCGGCATTCGGAATCACCGTGCCGTCGTCGAGCGCGATGTCCTCACCCCGTTTGGCGGCGACTATCTGCTTTACCGACAGCCCGTAACGTTCGATTTTGAATTTGTCCACGTTCAGTTCGGGCATCTTCTCGCGGAACATGTAGCCGCTCGCCGGCACGCGGTGGCGCAGCGGGATGCTCCATACCTCCAACGAGTTGTTCTCGAAGATGATACGGTGAGACGTCGTGTCGACCTCGACCCACTCGACCTCGTAGGGCAGGTCGGGGTCGAAGTAGCGCAGATGCGATTCGAGAATCTCGCCGAACGGTCGCGGCGCGAAAATCTTCAACGGCGTGCGCCGCCCGTACAGACCGAGCGTCGAAATCAGCGGGAAAACGCCGAAAACGTGGTCGCCGTGCAGATGCGAAATGAATATCCCGCGCAGTTTCAGCGGGTTGATGCCGTAGCGGAACATCTGCTTCTGCACGCCCTCGCCCGCATCGACCAGATAGTACTGCTCGTCCACATTCACTATCTGAGCCGACGGATGTCTGTTTGCGGTCGGTTTCGCCGATGCGCTGCCGAGTATGGTAACCTTTATCACGCGACACTATTTTTTCGATGCGAGGAACCGTTCGCAGTCCAGTGCCGCGATGCAGCCCGAACCCGCGGCGACGATTGCCTGGCGGTAGTGCGGGTCGCGGACGTCGCCTGCGGCGAAGATGCCCTCGACCGAGGTTTTCGACGTGTCGGGTGCGGTGCGGATATAGCCGTTTTCGTCCATGTCGAGTTTGCCGGCGAAGAGTTCCGTATTCGGATGATGCCCGATTGCGAGGAAGAAGCCCGAAATCTCGATGTCGCGCTCCGTTCCCTCTCCGTTGCGGACGCGAACGCCCGTTACGCCGTCGGCGTCGCCGAGAACCTCGACGGTGTTATGCTCGAACAGCACTTCGATGTTCGGCGTCGCGAAAACACGCTCCTGCATCGCCTTCGATGCGCGCAGGAAAGGCTTGCGGACGATGAGATAGACCTTGCGGCACAGCGAGGCGAGGTAGGTCGCCTCCTCGCAGGCGGTGTCGCCGCCGCCGACGACCGCAACGTCCTGCTTGCGGTAGAAGAATCCGTCGCAGGTGGCGCACGCGCTCACGCCCATGCCCTTGAACCGCTGCTCCGATTCCAGTCCGAGGTATTTCGCCGAAGCACCCGTGGCGATGATTATCGATTCAGCCTCGATGGTCTGCTCGCCGTCCACCGAAACCTTGAACGGATATGCGTCGGTGGCGACCTCCGAGATTATTCCCGAGCGTACCGCCGTTCCGAAGCGTTCAGCCTGACGGCGCAGGTCCGCCATCATAGCCGTACCCGCGATGCCCTCAGGATAACCGGGGAAGTTCTCGATTTCGGTAGTCGTCGTGAGTTGTCCTCCCGGCTCGATTCCCTCGTAGAGTACCGGCGATAGGTTGGCGCGTGCGGCATATATCGCGGCGGTGAAGCCCGCAGGTCCGCTTCCTATTATAAGACATTTGATGTGTTCCATATCGTGTGAGTTTTTGTTAAAGTCATTCTTTTGAAAATCCGTCGAGTTGCCGACCGTCGTAGGAGAATACGGCGGACAGCCCGTCGAGCCTTACCTCCGATTCGCCGCCGACAGGGTCGTAGCATACGTCATCGTAAATCGCGGCGATTACCTCGCGTCCCGACTTGTCGATAAGCCCGAGTCCGTTCTCTGTTTCGACGACTGCGCGACCCTCGCGGAAATCGTCCGCCCAGAGATAGCGTATGGGAATCGCGATATTGCCCGATTCGTCTGCGAATCCGTAGCGTTCGCCGCGGCAGATGCGCCGTAACCCCTCGTGCATGGCGAAAAGGGTTTCGCCGTCATTGCCCGTAGTGCCGTAAGCCGCACCGACGTCGCCGACAACCGGATTTTCGCCCGAGCCGACCATTTTGTAAAGCGGCGCGAAGTCGTCGCGGCACGCCGACCCGATTTCGGCATAGTGATAGCGTATCGGGTGCAGCCGTCCGTCGTCGCCTATTGTCAGGTTCGACTGTTTCAGATTGTTGTGTGTGAAGCCGATGCGTCCGAACTCCGCTTTCAGCGCGTCGAGCATCGCCCCGAGGCGGCGGCTGTCGTAAGTCGATGTCTTCGGGTCGAACGCCTCGCCGTCGGGCAGTCGTTGCAGGACTATGTCGCAGTCGCACGGGCGACCGAGTTCGTCCTCGAACGTCATTTCGGAGTATAGCAGCCGGTATTCGCACAGAAAATCGCTCCCGATATACCGCAATTTCTCTGCCGTCCGCTCGACCGATGCCGTGGCGGTACGCGTGAGCGGCGCGCAAATCAGATGACGGCTGCCGTCCAGATACACCTCCGCTTCGGCGAACCGTGCGGTGCGCGATACGGCGGTTTCGCCGTCGCGGCGCACGGGAACAATCCCGCGCAGCGTGCGGAAATGGTCGGCGGGACACTCCAACGCCTCCTTGAAAATGCCTATGGTCGGTATCGTCTTCATCCGTTATCTTAAAACTGTCGCGCTTCGCGAGCCGATGTCCATCATCGCGAGGGCTTCGGTTATTGATGCGTTGTAACTCATGGCGACGAACGGCGGCAGTGCGAAATCACCGCGGAAGCGGCGGACACTGTCGTTCATCGCTTCGGGAACTCGGCTCGAAATCTCGGCGAGCAGCCGTGCGCACTTGTCGTCCGAACCGAGTTCGTCGATGCGCGGGAATATCACCGAGCGTTGGGCGGGATTGGTCGATATGTGGACGTTCACGAGCAGCGTATCGCCGTCGGCGGTCGCTGCCGATTTCAGCCGTGCAGCCGCCTGGCGCAACTGCGCGGAGTCGCAGTCGGTCGGTTCGCCGTCGGTTATGTTGAATACGGTCGGAGGAAAACTGTCGGCATTCTGCGGCTCGGCGCACCAGTGTCCGACAAGGTCGGTAACCGCTGACAGCATCTCGTACATCGGCGTCGAACCTGCCGCGTAAGGCTCTATCCAGAGCGGCATGGTCTCGGTTGCGACAGCCGTTTCGCCCGACGGCAGTATGCGTTCGTAGGATATGCGGCGATGTTCGATGCGCCGCTCCGCAACGATGCTTACCGGCAGGAAACCGAGCGTTTCGCCCAACAGAGGATAGACCTTCTCGTTGCCGTAGCCGATGACGGCGATGTCGTAGTAGTTGCGTATGCCGTCGTCGCGCCGCGCCCGCATCACGAGTTCGTCGATAAGACGGTTCGTTATCGCGGCGACCGCTTCCGCCTTGGTCATGCGCCGCGAATTGACGACGACGCTCTCCTGCATCGAACTCGACTGGTCGATGGCTATGACGAATGCCGTGCGGTGGGTGCGTGTTATCTCCTGGGTATACATCTCGGCTGTGTTCTAAACCAATCCTCTGACGGCGCGGAAATCGTCCATGCGCTCCTCGTCCGTCGTACTGTCCGTACCGTAACCGACGCTCATGTCCGCCGAGTTCTCCTTCGCGAGGTCGGCTTCCGCCGCTTCGCGCATCGAAACCTTCGCGCGGCGTCCCGCCTCGACCGCTTCGGCGATGTCTTCGGCAGTCGGCGTATGTCCCAACCGTCCGGCGAGAGCCTCCGTTGCCCATGAACGGGCGTAGTCGTCATAGCGGCTGTCGAAATCGCGCAGATATTCGTCGATGCCCTCCGCCGATGCGATTTCGCCGCTCTCGATGCCGTCGATAAGACGGTCTATGGCGCGGCGCGACACGTACTGTCCCGCGATGTCCGCCCAGTCGCCGGTGCCGTCGCTCCGGAGGTCTTCGCCGCCGCGCGAGAGCATGTCGCCGAGCGCTCCGACGATGTATTTGTCGTAGAGTTTGAGCCCGAGCCGGAGCATCGAACTCTTTATGGTGGTGTTGCGGTAGTGGTAGACCGCCTCGTCGGGATGTTCGTCTTGCAGGCGCTGCAAAATCTTCATTGCCTCGACAGCCATAGACGTTACGTAGGGATTGTACTCCTCGAAATCGATTACGTCGCGACGCACCGTGCGGCGGTCGCGTTTGCGCCACTTTTCGATGTCGCGCAGCGTGCCGTAACTGCGCAGATTCATCGCCGGCATCAGCAGCGATGCGCCGTCGCTCTCGACCAAATACGAGAACGGCATCTTCGATGTGTCGTGGTGCTTGGTGTGGCGACCCATTATCATCGTGTAAGCCCCCTCGGCGGCAGGCGACATGACGTAGGCGTTGCTGGCGAACTTGCAGCCGCGGCGGTGTACCGACTGGTGGACGGCTCCGCCCTTGAACAGATGGTTGCTCTGGTTGGTGCCGCTGCCCGCGTTGAAGAACGAGAACATGCCGGCTATGAGCAGCGATGATTTGTGGTGGGAAACGGTGTACGGTCCTGCGAATATCGCTGCCGCCTCGCCGTTCTCGCAGTGGGAGTTGGCGAAAAAGAGCGAATTTTCGGCGGTAAAGCCGTTGGAGACGATTGCCGATTCGCCGATGAAGCAGCGGCGGCAGGTCGCTCCGAGGTCGAGCGTCGAATTTTCGGCGGCGATGAAATCCTGCGCCTTGACATCGACACCGATTTTCGCGCCGTCGAGCACCGTTCCGTTTTCGAGCAGCGATGCGCCCTCTATCGTGACGCCGTCGCCGATGTTCGTTTCGCGGATGAATTTCGCGCCGACGATGCGGCAGTTTCTGCCGATACGCCCCATGGCTGCCGATTTCGATTCGGCATACTCGGAGGCGATGGATTGCAGACGCGCCGTCAGTTGCGGACGATGACGGTACATGGCAGCCATGTAGGCGTACTGTGCGCTCATGCGGTCGAAAATCACGACGCTACGCCCGCCGTTCTCATTGACGGTCTCCACCTCCGTGCCGTTGCCGAATGTCGAGCGGTGTCGGCATTCGAGCGCGGTTACGTTGCGGATGACGGTGCCGTCGCCGATTTCGTAATTCCCGATTGCCGAATCCTCGATGACGACGTGCGAACCGATTGCGACGTCGCCGCGGAACCGGCATCCGGTTATCGTGTCGGGCGCGAAATCGCCGGCTACGACGACCCTGTGCCAGTCGTCGGCGCGGTTGCCGAGTTCGGCGAGCCTTATGGTCTCCTGTTCGGACAGGTTTCTGAATCCGTTCATATCGTTTCGCAAATCATTGCAAATATAGTGCTTTCGCCGCGAATATCAAAACTTCGCGCTCACTCCGTCTCTTTTCCCGCGGTGTCGATTGCGATGCGCGCTCCGCCGACGATTTTTTCGGCTCTGCCGTTGCGGAACGGTTTTACGGCGTCGCACCCCGCGCAGTTGATTGCGACACGCCCCGTTTCGTCGATGAAGTGCCACTGCCCGCCGATGCTTACCGCTGCCAGAGAGTCGCTGAACTCGAATCCGCAGTCGTACAGCGGGGCGATGACGAACCCTTCCGAATCGCGGTAGCCCCAGCGACCGTCGCATTCGTCGAGCCGCAGCGGTTCTCCGCTCGTGCGGACGGGCGTCTGTGCGTAACGCAGCAATTCGGCAAGCCCGAACAGTTCCGGTCGGGGCGAGCGCAGCAGGCGCGCGATGCGGTAGTGTGCGGCATCGCCGTTCGCCGCTAAAACCTGTTCGACAGCCGCCGATGCAGGGTCGTCGCCCGCGACAGCCCGTGCGGGAGAAATCATCATGGCGTCGGCTCGCTCGAACCGCCCGTAGAGCGTCGGGTCGAGTGCCAGCGCATGCAGCGCGGCGGAGATAAGGGCAATCGGATAGTCGTCCATCTCCTTGCCGAATACGTTTTCGCGGTCGGGATGCCGGAAAGCGCGCGTACCCGTCTCCTCGCAGTCGTCGGCGGTGAAGTCGGGGCGGTACATAGCGTCGAAATCTATCGCGTGCAGCACTCCGTCGGTGCCGACGATTATGTTTTCGGGTTTCAGGTCGCCGTGCGCCCACTCCTCGCCGAGCAGCGAGAGCGCGAATGCGTCGAACATGCGGGCGAGTTCCGCCAGCCGGGTCGGATTGTCGAGCGCGCGGAGAATTTCGCTGTGCAAGGTCGCGCCCTCCGTCCACTCTTCGATGACGACGTCGCACCATTCGCCTCGGTTATCGTCCGTGTAGACGAAGAGTTCCGCCGGCAGCAGCCGTTCGCGGTAAATCGCCCGGAGATTGCGCTTGGGACGGGTGTAGCAGCGCAGTTTGCGGATTCTGCCGCCATGTCTGATTTTGAATACGACCGCCGAATTGCCGACCGAGAATATCGGATTTCCGCAGTCGTCGCGGCACAACTCCAACCCGTCGAGAGTGCGGGTTAGCCCATAAGGCTCGGCGAGCGACGAGAGATAGCGGTAGGCGGAGGTTATCATGGACGGTTTTAGGGGATAGGGGGATTTTAAGGAAACAGTGGCTGTTTCTTAAATCGATTTCCCTCAAAAAGTCCCCCTTTACATAAAGGGGGATTTAGGGGGGATAGGTAACATGCTTTCAACCGACGGCTTTTGCCGTCGGGACACTGCCACTAAACTTTTGTTTAGTGGCAGTGTCCGTGTTCGCCGCAGCAGTCGTGATGGTCGTGTCCCTCGCAACCGCCGTCGCATTCGTGGTCTTCGCCGCAGCCTCCGCACTCGTGGTCGCCGCAACCGCAACTGCATCCGCCCTTCGATGCCAAATCCTCGGGCGTTACGTCGCGAACAGACACCACTTCAACGTCGAAGTTGAGCGTCTTGCCTGCCATAGGGTGGTTGAAGTCCATCTTCACCGTGTCGTCCTTGACCTCGCGGACGATGCCGTTCATGCGGTGTCCCTCGGCGTCGCTCATCGGGATGACGTTGCCGACGAAGAGGATGTCCTCGGCGATTTTGCCGTCTATCATGAATATGTTCTTCGGCAGTTCCACGATAGCCTCGGCGATGATTTCGCCGTAACCGTCCTTCGGTTCGAGCGTGAACGAAACCTTGTCGCCTGCCTCCTTGCCGAGCAGCGCACCCTCGAATTTAGGGAGCAGCATGCCCGTGCCGCAGATGAATTCGAGCGGTTTTTCGGGTTGCGAGCGGTCGGCGATTTGTCCGTCTACGGTAAGCGTGTAGTGTACCGCCACCATTTTGCTGTTTTCTACTTTCATAATCTTTTTTCTTCGGTTTAGGGACCTTAAAGTCGTTAAAGTCGTTAATGTCGTTAGGGACATTAAGGGCTTTAAGGTCGTTATTCAATAATTACTGTTCGTTCTTGCAACACAGATTGCGGTCGCCGTAGCCGTTGTCGATTTTCGACACGAACGGGAAGAACTTCGACTGCGCAACCCATTCGAGCGGGAATGCCGCTTGTCTGCGTGTGTAAGGGTGCGACCATTCGCCCGCTATCTCCTCGGCTGTGTGAGGGGCGTTGGCGACCACGTTGTCGGTCTCGCCGCCGATGGCTTCGCACTCGCGCTTGATGCTTACCAGAGCCTCGATGAAACGGTCCATCTCCGCTTTCGGTTCGCTCTCGGTCGGCTCGACCATAAGCGTTTCGTGAACAGGGAACGAGAGCGTCGGCGCATGGAATCCGTAGTCCATCAGACGGTGCGCTATGTCGCCGCAATCGACGCCGTAGTCGCGCTTGAACGACGTGAGGTCGAGAATCATTTCGTGTGCCACACGTCCCGTTTCGCCCGAATAGTAGGTGCGGAACTCGTCCTTGATTGCCGATGCCATGTAGTTGGCATTGACGATAGCCATTTCGGTCGCGCGGCGCAGTCCGTCGCAGCCGAGCATCTTTATGTAGCCGTAGGTTATCGGCAGCAGCATCGCCGAACCCCAAGGCGAGGACGAAACGGCGGTTATGCCCTGTTCGCCGCCCGTCGATACGAGTGGGTGCGACGGCAGGAACTGTGCCAGATGTTCGGCGACGCAGATAGGTCCCACGCCCGGTCCGCCGCCGCCGTGAGGCATGGCGAACGTCTTGTGGAGGTTGAGGTGGCAGACGTCGGCTCCGATGTAGCCGGGGTTGGTCAGTCCGACCTGAGCGTTCATGTTCGCGCCGTCCATGTAGACTTCGCCGCCCGCATCGTGTACTGCATCGACGATTTCGCGTATGCGGCTCTCGAACACGCCGTGGGTCGAAGGGTAGGTTACCATCAGTCCGCACAGTTCGGATGCGTGTTCCTGCGCCTTCGCTTTCAGGTCGTCCACGTCGATGTTGCCGCGTCCGTCGCATGCGACGGTAACTATCTTCATGCCCGCCATCGCTGCCGAAGCGGGATTGGTGCCGTGAGCCGAAGCCGGAATCAGAATCACGTTGCGGTAGCCCTGTCCGCGGCTCTGGTGGTAGGCGCGGATGACCATAAGTCCCGAATATTCGCCTGCCGCACCCGAATTCGGTTGGAGCGAGCATGCGGCGAAACCGGTGATGACGGCGAGGTCGTGTTCGATTTCGGCAATCATTTCGGTGTAGCCCTCGCGCTGGTCTGCCGGCGCGAAAGGATGTATGTTCTGGAATCCCGCGAGCGAGAGCGGCTGCATCAGCGCGGCGGCATTAAGTTTCATCGTACACGAGCCGAGCGAAATCATCGAGTTAGCCAGCGAGATGTCGCGCAGTTCGAGCCGCTTGATATAGCGCATCAGGTCGCTCTCCGAACGGTAGAGGTTGAATACCGGTTCGGTCAGAATCTTCGAGCGGCGCAGCAGCGACGGAGCGACGGTCGGCTCCTCGGCGAGTTTTACCGCCTTGTGTTTGCGACCCTTCGCCTCGGCGAATATTGCGATAACCTCGTTTACCTCCTCCGGTGTCGTAACCTCGTCGAACGCTATGCGGACACGCGATTCGGACGGATAGAAGAAGTCTATGCCGCGTTCGAGCGCGAGCGACTCGATGACGGAGGCTTCCGCTCCGATTTCTATCGTGTCGAAGAACGATTTTGTGGTTATGGCGTAGCCGAGAGCCTCGATTGCCTTGGCAACCGTCGCCGCCGACAGATGTGCCGTCAGCGCGGCGCGGCGCAGACCCTCCGCGCCGTTGTAGACGCAGTGGAACCCGACTATCGACGCCATGAGTGCCGATGCGGTGCAGATATTCGAGGTTGCGCGTTCGCGCTTGATGTGCTGTTCGCGCATTTGGAGCGACATTCGCAGCGCGCGCTTGCCGTTGCGGTCTACCGATACGCCGATGATTCGACCCGGCATGTTGCGTTTGAACGCTTCGCGGGTCGCCATGTAGCCAGCCGAAGGACCGCCGAAGCCCATAGGGCATCCCAGTCGCTGCGACGTTCCGACCGCAATGTCGGCATCCCACTCCGCAGGCGGGGTGAGCAGTGCGAGCGAGAGCAGGTCGGCTTCGACCGCGACGAGTGCGCCCGCCGCATGCGCCGCGGCAGTGAAGTCGGCATAGTCGCGGATTTCGCCGTTCGCGGCAGGATATTGTACTATCGCTCCGAACTCCTTGCCCGAAAATTCGTAGCCGGCGAAGTCGTCCACTATCAGTTCGATGCCGAACGGTTCGCTGCGGGTGAGCAGCACGTCGAGCGTCTGCGGGAATATGTTTTCATCGACGAACAACTGGTTGCGACCCGCCTTGACTGCCTCGCGCGAACGGAGAGCGAACATCATCAGCATCGCTTCCGCCGTCGCCGTACCTTCGTCGAGCAGCGAGCAGTTGGCTATCTCCATTCCCGTCAGCGAGCATATCGCGGTCTGGAAATTGAGCAACGCTTCCAGACGACCCTGCGAAATCTCCGCCTGATAGGGGGTGTAGGAGGTGTACCACGCAGGGTTCTCGAACACGTTGCGCATCACCGCCGCCGAAACGGCATTCGGGTAGTAGCCCATGCCGATGAACGAGCGGAACTGGCGGTTCTTGTCGGCTATGGCGCGGATGTGAGCCGCGAATTCGTATTCGCTCATTCCGTCGCCGATGGCGAGCGGCTTTTCGAGCCGGATGCTCTGCGGAATGACCTGTGAAATCAATTCGTCCACCGAACCGACGCCGATTGTGTCGAGCATCTGCCGCAACTGCTGCGGGTCGGTGGTGCCGATGTGTCTGTCTGCGAATTTGTCGAACATGGTTGTATGTTTTGTTGTTTTATTCGTCCGTTTTCGGGGAAACGTGTGCATCCCCCGCTTTTTGCTTTGGCAAATATAGCGATTTTTCCGAAGCGAAGCCCGTGCGGGGAGATATTTTTGGCGGGACATGTAAGGCGCTTAAAGTCTTTAAGGTCGTTAAGGACTTTAAGGACTCTGTGTCATGGCGGGTGAAGCGGCATTAAAGAGTGGCGAAACGGCGTTCCGTTTTTGTGCAAAGTCGGTTTTTTATTTTACCTTTGCCTGTACCAAAACATAAAACCTATGATAAAAAGAAACTTTACGATTCTGGCTGCCGGTGCTGCCGCAGCGGTCGGCTCGAATGCCGATGCCGCCAATCCCGTGAAGGGCAAAAAGCCGGAGCGTCGCCCGAACGTCATTTTTATCCTTATGGACGATGCCGGTTACGGCGATTTCGGCTGCTACGGACAGACCAAGACCGAAACGCCGAACATAGACGCCCTCGCCGAACGCGGAGTGAGATTCACCGACATGTATTCGGCGTCGCCCGTGTCGGCTCCGTCGCGATGCTGCCTGATGACGGGTCTGCATTCGGGACATGCGCAGATTCGTTCGAACGACGAGCAGACGTGGCGCGGCAACGTGTGGAGCCTTAACGCCATGGAGCGCGACCAGGCTCTCGAAGGACAGGCTCCGATGAGCGCGGGTACGACCACTCTGGCTACCGTGATGAAGTCCGCCGGCTACAAGACGGCGATGGTCGGCAAATGGGGACTGGGTTCGCCGCTGTCAGAAAGTACGCCGAACAAGATGGGTTTCGATTTCTATTACGGCTACATGTGTCAGCGCATGTGTCAGAACTACTATCCGCGTTTCATGTACCGCAACGGCGAGCGCGAGTATCTCGACAATCCGGTAATGGACCTCGGCGACAAACTCGACGCGGGGGCAGACCCGTACAAGAAGGAGAGTTACGACAAGTTCAAGGGCAGCGTTTACAGCCCCGATGCGATATACGAGAATGTGGTTTCGTTCGTGCGCGAGAACCGCGACGACGAATTTTTCCTGATGTGGACTACCACGGTCCCTCACTCGGCGTTGATGGCTCCGGACGAGTACGTGCAGCACTATGTCGACAAGTTCGGCGACGAAGAGCCTGTCTATACGGGCAAGGGCTACTTCCCGTGCCGCTATCCGAAAGCGACGTTCGCGGCGATGATTACCTATTTCGACCGTCAGGTCGGAATGCTCATAGACGAATTGAAGCGGCTGGGCATCTACGACGACACGATTATCATGTTCACGAGCGACAACGGTCCGACACACAACTCCTACACCAATACGCTGTGGTTCGATTGCGCGCATCCGTTCCGTAGCGACCGCGGTTGGGTGAAGCGTTCGCTGCACGAGGGCGGAATCCGTATGCCGTTCATCGTTTCGTGGGGCGACAGGCTCAAACCGTCCGTGAGCGACTACATGGGCTACTTCCCCGACGTGATGCCGACGCTTTGCGAAATCGCGGGCGTGGACAGCCCCGCAACCGACGGAGTTTCGTTCATGCCGACGCTCGTCGGTCGCAAGCAGCCACAGCACGAGTATCTCTATTGGGAGTTCCCGCCGTTCCGCAAGGAGCGCGGCTGGCTCTCGATTCGTATCGGGCAGTGGAAAGGTCTGGTACAGAGCGTAGCCGACGGAAATACGAAGATGGAGTTGTTCGACCTCTCGACCGACAGCCGCGAGGAATGCAATGTCGCTGCGAGCCATCCCGAAATTGTGGCTGAAATGTGGGAGTGCGTCCGCAAGTCGCACGAACCGATAGAGAATCCGCTTTTCCAACTCGACATTACCTATCCGGAGAAGTAGTCGATTATTCTGCGTCGTTTTGCCTGCGCCGAGAAGCACTCGGCGCAGGCTGTTTTTTTGGGGGGCGAGGTTGTGGAATTAGGGTCCTTAAAGTCTTTAAGGACATTAAGGACTTTTGCGCACTGCGTTATTCGCGTTACCGTTCGTCGGAGATCGTGTTATCGCTAAACAATATGTGTTATTGTTTGGCGATAACATGGGACGCGAATATGCTTGCTAAATCTTTGTCGAATCTATATTTTTCTGTCGGTAACTCACTGATTCTCAATATGCGGAAACCTCGTTAATCTATATTCACGACGAACGGTAACGCGTTGAGAACTAAAACATTGTATATTTGTAACCGAAAAGGGGCGGATATTCGTTCCGGAACGGCGGATTCGATGCCGAATATTATCGGCAAGCCGACAACGGTACGTTATTTGCTCCGATTCGGGTGAAAATGTCTTCCGTAAGGCAGACGGAAGATGGTTTTAGGTAATTATGGGTTTTGTGTTTCCGCTCGGAACTGTTCGTTCCGAGCGGTGTTTTTTTGCGGCTTAACGACCTTAAAGTCTTTAAAGACCCTAAGGACTTTAAGGTCGTTAGGGTCGCAATCCCGCATTGGCGGTCTTTTGCTCCCCCTATAAGTCCCCCGCACAGGCGGGGGATTTAGGGGGTGGGTAACACGGAGAAAAGAACTATCGGACGGTCGGTTTCCTGAAAACAGAAATTGACGGCATCCGGATAATCAGCGTCATAAAACATCACTCCCCCGCACAGGCGGGGGATTTAGGGGGTGGGTAACACG
>CAJMKE010000020.1 GCA_905213895.1 uncultured Alistipes sp. | reverse complement strand
GGTTTTTTCGCCCGGCCCCGGGCCCTGCCCCCGCTCTTTGGGGGCGGCAGACCCTAAGGACTTTAAGGTCGTTAAAGTCCTTAAAGAGTTCGGGGGAGGTTTTACTCCCCCGAACAAAAATACCCCCAAGAAGTTTGCAATCCCGCCTTTTTGTACTATCTTTGCATTGCAGACCGCTGAAAAGCGGGGTGCATTTGCCGCAAATACGAACGTGGAAATTTGTAACTGGACGGCAAATCAAGGGTGCGCTTATCCATAACTTAATGTTGCGGCATCCTGCCTGCGTCCCGTCGGGGACGCACGAGCGATTTCCATACGGAAATCGCGAAGACCAATCGTACTGCCTTGGCGGGCGCGGGTTTTGTATTATATTGTTCGGTAGGTTTTCCACGACCTGTATTTGCGTATAATGCAGACCCCGTCCGCCTTTTTCCATTTTCAGTGATTTGCGAAAGAAAAAGTCATTAGGGACTTTAAGGTCTTTAATGACCTTAAAAGACTTTAACGTCGTCAGGGCTGCCCCGCAGGCAGCCGCATGACAGGACGCTACTACGGACGTCGGAGAGGGTGCCGCGAGCATGTCGCGGCACCGGTTATGGGGCGGTACAACTATAAATACAATAGATAGTCAATTTAACCGTTTAGTCATATCTACAATTAAAAAACTAGGAAAAGATAGTACCGCCCTTCTTTTATTTGCAGCCGCCTGATTGGCGGCTGCTTGACTTTAAGGACCTTAAAGTCCTTAAAGAATTGCGCGGGAGGGTACCCTCCCGCGCAAAAGCAAGCCGCGTGCGCGGGTGTGCGTCCGCGGCTTTATCGCTTCAAGACTATTCGTGGTGATAAGGCTCGTTGCGGATAATCGTAAATGCACGATAGAGTTGCTCGGCGAAGATTGCGCGGACGATTTGGTGCGAGAAGGTCATCCGCGACAGCGACAGTTTTCCGTCGGCGCGCGAATACACGGCATCCGAGAATCCGTAGGGACCTCCTATGACGAATACCAGCCGCCGCAGACCGCCCGCCATGCGCTTCTGCATCCATGCGGCGAACTCCACGGAGCGCAACTCCTCACCGTGTTCGTCGAGCAGCAGCAGATAGTCGCCGTCGCCGACCTGACGCAATACAGCCTCGCCCTCGGCGGTGCGCTGCTGCGCCTGCGAGAGTTTGCGGGTATTCTTCACGTCGGGCAGATATACGATTGAGAACTTGGCATAGAAATTTATGCGCTTGGCATACATCTCGACCAAGGCGTCCACCTCCCGCGAATCGGTCTTGCCGACGACAACCAAATCGATATTCATCGCTCCGCTATTTTATTTCGTCGATGTCGGTGTTCCACTCCCCGTCTGCCGTCGTGCATATCACGGCACGCTCCGGCTCGACGGATTTCAACCACTCGTAAGCCTTGTACATGTTGTAGCCGTTGCCTGCACGCCCGCCGCCCAAGACATAGGCGATGATGCACGTATGGTTGCGCGTGCGGTAGTACATCGCCTTCACGCGGCGGAGATACTCATCGACCAAAGCGGGATTGTTGGACGGCGTGCCGTCGATACGGCGGTCGTCCTTGCGGAGCGCGGGATTGATGTTCGCACGTTCGATAACGTACATTCCCAGTCCGTCGCAAAGGTCGTAGAACCATTTCGGCTGGGGATTGGACGGAACGAGCGTGTTGAAACCCTGCTTCTTCAACGCCCGGATGTCCGCCATCGCCTCCTTGCGCGTAGTGCGGGCGTCGTATGCCGTGCTGCGGATTTTCACCGCCGTGCCGTTGCGCGTCAGCGTCTGTCCGTCGAACGACGAGCGTCCCAGACCGGCTCGGAACGGAATATACTCGCGCGGCTTGCCGTCGCGCTTGACATAGAGCATCAGTTTGTAGAGCGACGCATTGGCACTGCTCCAAGCGAACCCTTTCGCGTCGCCGAGCGCGGTGCGGATGCGGAGCGTATCGCGCGAACGTCCGTCCACGACGATTTCGCGGACGGCATAATCTATCAGTTTTCCGTTCGGAGCATAAATATCGTAGCCGACATTCACCGGCTCGGGATAGTTGAACGAGTTCCCGACCACTACGTCGAGCGTCAGCACGGCATTGCGACCCGATTCGTCGAAACGTATCGCCACGTCGTAGTCGAACACGTGCAGTTTGTGCTGCGCGAAGATATAACACCCCGCGAACTGCTCGCGGAGACCGCTCTTGGCATCGTCGTTCAGTTCGGGAGCATCGGCGTGGCGCAGCCGCAGCGCGATTTCATTCCCGCCCTGACGCAGATATGGCGAAATAAGATAGTCGGCGGGCGTATACGGGTCGTCGGTTCCGGCGACCGTGCGACCGTTAATCGACACGTCGTATGCCTTTATGGTATTCTCGATATGCAGATAGACGTCGTAGTCGCTCCACGAAGTCGAGATAGCGACTGTTTCGCCGACGATTTCGGTCCTGCCGTCCGACCCAATCGCCGTCGGCGAATAGCGCAGGTAATGAACCGTATTGGCGCAGTTTTTCGCCAATGCGTCCTCGCGCGTGTCGTAAGGCACGAACTCCGTGCGGTAGATGCGGGCTGACTGCCCGTATGCCGTCGCCGCAATCAGGACCGACGCGACGGCTATCGATATTTTTTTCATGGCAATGTCTCTCTTTTTCATCGTACAAATATACGCAGATTTCGGCAAAAGTCATCCATCCGGACACTCTCTTTGACGCCGACTTCCGCCGCAGGCAGGTTTTTCGCAAAAATCATGAAGGTTTAGAGATTTATTTTGTAAATTTGCAGATTGGTAAATACAGTTTCGGACAAACGAAAAACAAAAATACAGGAATTATGAGAATCGCTCAATTACTGAAATCGACAGACTACGGCTCGGAAGTCGTAGCGAAGGGTTGGGTACGCACCAAGCGCGGCAACAAGAACGTCGCGTTCATCGCGCTGAACGACGGTTCGTGCGTCGCCAACATACAAATCGTAGCGGATTTGACCAAAATCACCGACGAAATGCTGAAACCCGTAACCACGGGAGCCTGCATCTGCGTTCGCGGACGGCTCGTCAAGAGCCTCGGCGCGGGACAGGGCGTCGAGATACAGGCGGATTCGATAGAGGTCTACGGCACCGCCGACCCCGACACCTATCCGTTGCAGAAGAAGGGGCACTCGCTCGAATTCCTGCGCGACATCGCCTATCTGCGTCCGCGCACCAACACTTTCGGTGCGGTGCTGCGCATCCGCCACGCAATGGCATACGCCATCCACAAATACTTCAACGACCGCGGGTTCTACTATCTGCACACGCCGCTCATCACCGCTTCGGACTGCGAGGGTGCGGGCGCGATGTTTCAGGTAACGACGCTCGACATGAACAATCTCCCGAAGACCGAGGAGGGCAAGGTCGACTATTCGCAGGACTTCTTCGGCAAGTCGTGCAGCCTGACGGTTTCGGGTCAGTTGGAGGGCGAACTCGGCGCACTGTCGCTCGGACAGATATACACGTTCGGTCCGACGTTCCGTGCCGAGAACTCCAATACGCCGCGACATCTGGCGGAGTTCTGGATGATAGAGCCTGAAATGGCGTTCTACGAGTTGGAGGACAACATGGATTTGGCTGAGGATTTCCTCAAATACCTTATCCGCTACGCACTCGAAAACTGCCGCGAAGACCTCGAATTCATGAACAAGATGTGGGACAACGAACTCATCGACCGTCTCAATTTCGTCGTCAATAACGATTTCGTCCGTCTCGACTACACCGAGGGCGTGCGCATCCTCAAAGAGTCGGGACGCAAATTCGAGTTCCCGTGCGACTGGGGCTGCGACTTGCAGAGCGAACACGAACGCTATCTGGTCGAGGAGCATTTCAAGCGTCCGGTAATCCTCATCAACTATCCGAAGGAGATAAAGGCGTTCTACATGAAGCAGAACGACGACGGCAAGACCGTGCGCGCCATGGACGTTTTGTTCCCGAAAATCGGCGAAATCATCGGCGGTTCGGAGCGCGAAGCGGATTATGGCAAACTTAGTGCAAGGGTCAAGGAGTTAGGCATTCCGGAGAAAGATATTTGGTGGTATCTCGACACCCGCAGATGGGGTTCGGCACCGCACTCCGGATTCGGACTCGGATTCGAACGGCTGCTGCTGTTCGTGACGGGAATGGGCAATATCCGCGACGTGATACCGTTCCCTCGCACACCGAAGAACGCGGAATTTTAGAAGCGTTTTTGAATTTGTTCGACATCGTTCTTTGTATCGCTTTACGGTCGTTTTTCTGTGATTCTCTCGCCACATAGTCCCGCTATGCGGCTCGAAACTCACAGAAAAACGTCCACAAAATCGACAAAAATAATCTCGTGAACAAATCCAAAACTGCTTCTTGATATATATTTTCTACGTGTCCGGCGTCTGACGATTTTTTACAAAACCGTATTGCGTATGATACTCAACCAGACTCAATCGTTATCGCTTCAACAGAAGTTGTCGCCCCAGCAGATACAGATGATAAAACTGCTGGAACTGCCTGCCGCGATGCTCGAACAGCGCATCAAGCAGGAAATCGAAGAGAACATCGTTCTCGAAGAGGAGCAGCCGGCGGAGGAGAGCGAACAGCCCCAGCAGATTTCGATGGACGAGTACCTGCGCGAAGACGACACGCCGTCGTACAAGAGCCGCATCAACAACTTCTCCAAGGACGACCGTCCACGCAACATCCAGATTTCGGGCGGACGCTCGTTTCAGGAGTCACTCGTCGAGCAACTCGGCTTCCGCAACCTGACGGAACGCGAGATGCAACTCGCCACGTTCATCGTGGGCAGCATCGACAACGACGGCTATCTGCGCCGCGACCTCGAATCGATTTCGGACGACATAGCCTTCTCGCTCGGCATCGAGACGTCCGCCGGCGAACTCGAACGCCTGCTCGACATCATCCAGCATCTCGAACCGGTCGGTGTCGGCGCGCGCGACCTGCGCGAATCGCTGCTGTTGCAACTCGGGCAACTGCCTATGACGACCAAGGCGCGGCGGCTCGCCAAGAAGATTCTGACCTCCTATTTCGAGGAGTTCGTGAAGAAGCATTACGAGCGTCTGATTTCGCGATTAGGCGTGAGCGAGGACGATTTCCGCGACGCCGTGCAGGAGATTCAGCGGCTGTCGCCGAAACCGGGCAACCTCTATTCGGAGGACGGCACCGAGGCTGCGCCGTACATCATCCCCGATTTCATACTCGACTATCACGACGGACGGTTCGACCTGTCGCTCAACTCCTACAACATTCCGGAGGTGAAAATCAACCGCCACTACATGGAGGTAATCCGCAACATGATGGGCGTTCCGAGCGACCGCATGACCGAAAAGGACAAGGAGGCGATACAGTTCGTCAAGAGCAAAATCGACTCGGCGAAGTGGTTCATGTCGGCTATCAAGCAGCGGCACGACACGCTGATGCGGACGATGCGGACTATCCTCGACTACCAGCAGGAGTACTTCAAGGACGGCGACCGCAGCCGCCTGCGACCGATGATACTCAAAGACATCGCCGACCGCACCGACCTCGACGTATCGACCATCTCGCGTGTGGTGAACAGCAAGTACGTGCAGACCAACTTCGGCATCATACTGCTGAAATCGCTCTTCTCGGAGGCGATGCAGACCAAGAGCGGCGAGGAGGTGTCGAGTTACGAGATAAAGAACATATTGCAGGAGTGCATCGACAACGAGGACAAGCGGCACCCACTCACCGACGAGATGCTGATGGACATACTCAACGACAAGGGTTACTGCATCGCGCGGCGCACCGTCGCCAAGTATCGCGAGATGCTCAACATCCCCGTCGCACGACTGCGGAAGCAGATATAGAGACACGACCCGACAGAATGACGAAACCCGCTAAATACGACTACCTTATCGTCGGTGCAGGCTTGTACGGCGCGACCGTCGCCTACCGCATCCGGCAGGCGGGCAAACGCGCGCTCGTCATCGACCGCCGCGACCACACGGGCGGCAACGTCCGATGCGAGAATGTCGGCGGCATCGACGTCCACCGCTACGG
Source organism: uncultured Alistipes sp. (assembly GCA_905213895.1). Lineage (GTDB taxonomy): Bacteria > Bacteroidota > Bacteroidia > Bacteroidales > Rikenellaceae > Alistipes. Next base: position 28,905 of record CAJMKE010000020.1, on the reverse strand, counting down.
TGCGCACATCTTCCACACGTCGAACCGCGAGGTGTGGGATTTCGTCAGCCGGTTCGCGACGTTCAACCGCTTCACCAACTCGCCGATAGCGAATTTCAAGGGACGGCTCTACAACCTGCCGTTCAACATGAACACGTTCCACGCCCTGTGGGGCGTCGCCACCCCCGCGCAGGCTCGCGAAATAATCGACCGGCAGCGGCGCGAGAGCGGCATCGGCGAACCGGCGAACCTCGAAGAGCAGGCGATTTCGCTCGTCGGACGCGACATCTACGAAACCCTCGTCAAGGGCTACACCGAGAAGCAGTGGGGACGCCCGTGCAGCGAACTCCCGCCCGAGATAATCCGGCGTCTGCCAGTCCGCTTCACCTTCGACAACAACTATTTCGACGACCTGTACCAAGGAATCCCCGTCGGCGGCTACAATCCGCTTATCGACGCTCTGCTGGACGGTACGGAGGTTCGGCTCGGCTGCGACTTCTTCTCTCATCGCAACGAATTGGAGGCGATTTCCGGACACACGATTTATACGGGCGAAATCGACCGCTACTACGGCTACCGCTTCGGACGGCTCGAATACCGCTCGCTCCGTTTCGAGAGCGAGACCCTCGCGCAGGAGAATTTTCAAGGCGTCGCCGTGATGAACTTCACCGATGCCGAAACGCCCTATACGCGCATCATCGAGCATAAGCACTTTGCCGGCGCACGGACGCCGCATACCGTCATCACACGCGAGTATCCGCAGGAGTGGACGCCCGACCGCGAGCCGTACTATCCGATAAACGACGCCCGCAACGGCGCGGTTTATGCGAAATACAAAGCGGCGGCTGACGCCGACCCGCGCACGACGTTCGGCGGACGGCTGGCGGAGTACCGCTACTACGACATGCATCAGGTGATAGAACGCGCCCTGAAACTCGAACTGAAACCATAAACGATATAATCCAAATATTAACCTATGAAATACGACATCTCCGAATCAGTCCGTTACATCGGAGCGGACGACAAGACGCTCGACCTGTTCGAGGGGAAATACGTCATTCCCGACGGCGTATCCTACAACTCCTATCTGATTCTCGACGATAAGATTGCCGTCATGGATACCATAGACATCCGCAAGACCGACGAGTGGATGGACAATCTCCTCGCCGAACTCGGCGGACGCACGCCCGACTACGTAATCGTGTCGCACATGGAACCCGACCACGCGGCGAGCCTGCAACGGCTCACGGAGCGGTTTCCCGACATCCGCATCGTCGGCAACGCCAAGACATTCGCCATGATTCGGCAGTTCTTCGACATCGCGCCCGAGTGCGGAAATATCGTAGTCAAGGAGGGCGACACGCTGTCGCTCGGCACGCATACGCTGCAATTCTTCATGGCTCCTATGGTTCACTGGCCCGAAGTCATGGTTACCTACGAGCAGTCCGATAAGATTCTGTTCTCCGCCGACGGCTTCGGCAAGTTCGGTGCACTCGACGTCGATGCTGACTGGGACTGCGAAGCGCGGCGATACTATTTCAATATCGTCGGCAAGTACGGCGCGCAGGTGCAGGCTCTGCTCAAAAAGGCTGCGACGCTCGACATCCGCACCATCGCGCCGCTGCACGGTCCGATTCTGCGCGAGAACCTCGGATACTACATCGACAAATACGACACGTGGAGCAGTTACCGCCCCGAAAGCGACGGCGTGTTCATCGCCTGCGCCTCGATTTACGGCAACACCGCCAAGGCGGCGCACGCACTCGCCGAGATACTCGAAGCGAAAGGCGCGAAGAAGGTTTCGTTCGCCGACCTCGCCCGCGACGACATGGCGGAGGCTGTCGAGGAAGCGTTCCGCTACGACAAACTCGTGGTTGCGGCATCGACCTACGACGGCGGCATCTTCACCCCGATGGAGAACTTCCTATCCCAACTCGCCCACAAAAACTACCAGAAGCGCAAGGTCGCAATCGTCGAGAACGGTACATGGGCGCCTATGGCGGGCAGAAAGATGCGCGAAATGTTCGAAGCGATGAAGGAAATCGACATCTGCGAGAACACGGCGACCATCCGCTCGGCATTCAAGCCGTGCGACATTGTCTCGCTCGAAGCCCTCGCCGACGAGTTGCTGGCATAACCGCAGCGGCAAAAGGGTCTATAACGTTACGGCGGCAGTATATACTGCCGCCGTTTTTTTGCGGGCGGATATTTTCCGCCCGCAAATCCCTAATGACCTTAAAGACTTTAAGGACACTAATGTCGTCCAGCGATTCCGCCGCCTATTACTTCTTCTCCTCCCATTTGTTGCCACTCTCGTCCCGCATGGTTTCCAGATTGAGGACATGGAAATCGCCGAGATTGTCGGTAAACTGTACGGAATGACCGAAAGAGAGCATGTCGTGCAGCGCAAAGTGCATGAATTTGGTCATGACCAGAACAGCGGCGACCAGAACGGCTACTCCTATGAGACTTGTGCCGCACAGAATCGCAACGGTATTGACGATGACCGACATTACCGTCTTGTGCATGCGTCGTCCCTGCGGAGCCTCAATCCATGCAAACGTCGCAAGCATGGCAAGAGTGCCTATCACGATAATCACCGAGTCGTGGAAATAATCGAACATCGTAGCAGCCAATCCAGCCCATAAGCCGAGCAATACGGCGACAATCAGACTGCCGAAACCCTTCACTTCGTATTGTCCATCCGCCCCGACGCCCTGCACCTTGCGGTCTATTGCCGTATAATAGCGTATCAGTATAATCATTATGACGGGGAAAACGAGCGACGGACCGAACAGATTCTTATCCAGATAGCCGAACAGCGAACCGGTGTCGAACTGCATATCCGGCAGCAATATCCCGAAAACGCTGACGACGGCTGCCGCGGCAACGACAGGTTTCTCCTCGCTGCACGGATGAATGTCGGCAACGTCGGTCGGCAGGGTGTATGTCTCGCCAGCCTGCGTATAAAACACCTCCTTGATGCCGTTGATGCAACGGTGCAGGTTGTGATAGACCAGACAAGCGAACAGAAATGTCAGATGCACCACCGTCAGATATTCGTCGACAAACGAAGTCATCGACAGCCATACGATATACAGAACAAGCACGTTGCAGGTCGTCTGCGTAAGCCGCGCGCTTCCGATGAGATTGTCGATTTTCAGCAAAGCGCGCAGCATGCTCACGCCGCCTGCCGTAAGTATGACCGTTCTGCCGGTCTGCGCCACCCATTGCGGCAGGAAACCGATGGTCGAGAACCACGCACCCAAGCCGAACGACAGCACATACAGTCCCATGCCGCGCAGCACCAGACCGACCCCCTGATTCTGCAACGACCTGCCGCGGAATAAAAGGAAGCAGCCAATGGCAAGCAGAATTATTATGAAAAGAGGCGATGCGTGGTTTTCCACCAACAAAGGACCTGCCAACATACCTACGAGCAACAGAGTGTTATCCATGCTCTGCGGGACTTTTGCATTCATACGACGATATGGTTTATATGATTATCAGACACAAAATTAGATTATTTTTTGCAATCCGACAAAAAAATCGGGACTGCCCTTTCACGAGCAGTCCCGATTCGTCATGGCGCGATTCGGCGATTATTTCGTCAGTGCGCCGATTTCGTAGAGCGCGCCGTTCACCTTGCGCACGGCGTCTGCCGATGCGGCGAACTTCGCAGCCTCGTCCTTCGTGAGTTCGATTTTCACAATCTTCTCCACGCCCTTCTTGCCGAGAATAACCGGAACACCGATGCAGATGTCATTCTGTCCGTACTCGCCTTCGAGGTATACCGAGCAAGGGATGATAGCCTTGGTGTCGTTCACGATAGCGTCCACCACCGACGCTCCCGCCGCACCCGGTGCATACCATGCCGACGTGCCGAGCATCTTGGTCAGCGTGGCTCCGCCGACCATCGTATCGGCAACTACCTGAGCCAACTTGCTCTTCGAGATGAGTTTGGTTACCGGAACACCCTTGATTGCAGCCTTCGACACGAGCGGAATCATCGTGGTATCGCCGTGTCCGCCGATAACCATACCGTCGATGTCCTGAATGCCTGCGCCCGAAGCCTTCGACAGATAGCAGCGGAAACGCGACGAGTCAAGCGCGCCGCCCATACCGATGATACGGCGTTTAGGAACGCCTGCTGCTTTGAGTGCAAGGTACGTCATCGTATCCATAGGGTTGGAGATGATGACGAAAATCGCTTTCGGCGACCACTTGATGGCGTTTGCAACGACGCCCTTAACGATATTGGCGTTGATGCCTATCAACTCCTCGCGGGTCATGCCCGGCTTGCGCGGAATACCGGAGGTGATGACTACGACATCCGAATTTGCGGTAGCCTTGTAGCCCGCTGCATCGGTGGCTGTAACGCCTGTCAGTTTGGTCTTGTAGCCCGAGGTGGCAGAAGCCTGGAACATGTCGAGCATCTTGCCTTCGGAAAGACCCTCCTTGATATCCACGAGAACGACCTCGCTTGCAATGTTGCGGCAGGCCAAAACATTGGCGCAGGTAGCACCTACCATGCCTGCACCGACAACTGTAACTTTTGACATAATTTTGTAATATTTGAATTAGTACAACTCTTATTTAACATACCAATGCGCCGACGACCATCGCAACTGCCACGATGACCACGACTTCGGCATACGAAAGTCCGAACCGGCGGCGACGGAATGCCGCCTCGACGAATCGTTTCATGATTTTATTTCTCGATAAGCGCACCGTACTGCTCGGCTGTAAGCAGGCTCCCGACCTCCTCCGGAGCGGACATCTTCACCTTAATCATCCAGCCTTCGCCGTAAGGGTCCTTGTTCACCAGCGCAGGGTCGGAGTCGATTGCGGGATTTATCTCCTCGACCACACCGGAAACCGGAGAGAATGCGTCGCTGACGGTCTTCACCGCCTCGATGCTTCCGAATACGTCGCCCGCAGCGATGGTCTCGCCCTCGGTCGGTATGTCAACGAACACGATGTCGCCCAGTTCGCTCTGTGCGAAATCGGTGATTCCGATGTAAGCGTATTCGCCCTCGACGCGACACCACTCGTGGTCGTCGGAGTATTTGAGATTTGCCGGTACGTTTGCCATAATTTCAGTTTTTATTGGTTTTACTTACGTTTTGCACGCCTTTACGACGCAAATATATAACTTTTTTCGACTTGTTGTTATTTGATTAACACAAAAAACGACATTTTCACAACACGAATTCTATCTCCTTGAACAGATACTCCCTCACGCTGCCGTCCGAATGCTCCACGACGAGTTCGCCGGCAGGCTTCACGCCGCGTATGGTCGCCTCGAACCGCACTCCGTCGGGCGATGCGAACGTCCGGCGCTCGTCGAGGCGGTACATCTTCGACTTATAACGCTGCTGCACAGCCTCCTTTTCGCCGCTGCGCAGCGATTCGTAGTTGCGCATGAGTATCTCGGAGAAGCGTTCCAGCACCGTGCGCAGGTCGAACGTCCCGCCCGTCTGCAACGACATCGAGGTCGGGTTGGGCAGCGACGGGTCGAACTCGCGCTGATTGACGTTGATGCCGATGCCGACGATTGTACGGGCAAGTTTCGCGCCCGAATAGATATGTTCGATAAGGATGCCGACAATTTTGCGGTCGCCGACGTATATGTCGTTAGTCCACTTGATTTCAGCCGCGATTCCGTATTCGGCGAACAAATCGACGAGCGAAAGCGCGACCGTCTCCGAGAGCAGGAACTGTTCGGCGGCAGGCAGGAACGACGGTTCGAGCGCGACCGAGAAGAGCAGGTTCTCGCCGACATTGCTCGACCACTTGTGTCCGCGCTGTCCGCGACCCGCAGTCTGGAAATCCGCCCACACGATATCTCCCTCGCGGTACTTCGCATCGCGCAGGTCATCGTTGGTGGAGGTGGTTTCGGGGATATGGTAAATCATCTCAGTCAGAGGATTAAAGTCCTTAACGACCTTAAAGTCCTTAAAGTCTTTAAGGTCGGTTGCCGGAAATTACGCGCCGACGCCGAAATCGCGCAGGGCGTCGTTAAGCGTCGTTTTCTTGTCGGTCGATTCCTTGCGCTTGCCGATAATCAGCGCGCAGGCGACATTGTACTCGCCCGCAGGGAACTTCTTCGGATACGTACCCGCGATAACCACCGAGCGCGGCGGCACGTAGCCGCGGTACTCCTTCGGTTCGTCGCCCGTTACGTCGATGATATGCGTCGAACCGGTAATCACCACGTTCGAGCCTATCACCGCTTCGCGGCAGATATGCGCTCCCTCGACGATAATCGCACGCGAGCCGATAAAACAGTTGTCCTCGATGATTACGGGCGCAGCCTGCACGGGTTCGAGAACTCCGCCGATGCCGACGCCGCCCGAGAGATGGACGTTGCGACCGATTTGGGCGCACGAACCGACCGTAGCCCACGTATCGACCATCGTTCCCGAATCGACATACGCACCTATATTAACATACGACGGCATCATCACCGCTCCCGCCGCGATGTATGCTCCGTAGCGCGCCACGCCGTGAGGCACCACGCGGACGCCGAGTTCGGCGAAACCGCGTTTGAGTTCCATCTTGTCGTACCATTCCAGTTCGCCGGCATGCATCGTGCGCATTTTGCTGATAGGGAAGAAGAGGATTATCGCCTTCTTCACCCATTCGTTCACCTGCCACTCGCTGCGTCCGGCGTCCACCGGTTCGGCACAGCGCAGTTCGCCCTTGTCTACGGCATCCACCGTCGCGCGTATGGCGGCGCGCACATCCTCGTTTTCGAGCAGCGCGCGGTCTTCCCACGCACGCTCCACTATCGTTTTCAGTTCGTTGAATCTCGTTTCCATATTTTTCGTTTGCAAATCCTCCCGTTGCATTACACAAAGATATACAAAAAACGCGACATCGCCCGCAGTTCCGCAAAAATTCCTACCTTTGCACCGTCAGACAAAACCCGAACGGTATGAAAACAGGAATCGGACGCATAGTAACCATCGCCGCCGTAATAGCCGTCTGCTACTTCGCGGGCTACGGAGCGGGAAAACTCATAAAACACATGACTTCGCAAGAAAAAATCGAATATCCGGCGACGGAGCGCGAGGACGTCACCGACGACTACTTCGGAACGAAGGTAGCCGACCCTTACCGCTGGCTCGAAGACGACAACTCCGACCGCACCGCCGAGTGGGTCGTGCGGCAGAACGAAACGACCTTCGGCTATCTCGACAAACTGCCCGCGCGCAGCGACATCCGCGACCGCCTGACGCAGTTGTGGAACTACCCGACCGAGGGTGCGCCCGCCAAACGCGGCGACTGGTACTACATCTCCAAGAACAGCGGCTTGCAGAACCAGTCGGTAATCTACCGCAAGCGTTCGCTCGACAGCGACGAGGAGGAGGTATTTTTAGACCCGAACACGCTTTCGAAGGACGGCACGGTCGCCCTGCATTCGGGCGCGTTCACCAAGGACGGACGCTACTACGCCTACTCGCTGGCGTCGGCTGGTTCGGACTGGGTCGAAATCTACGTCATGGACACCGCGACCAAAGAGTTGCTGCCCGACCGCATAAAGTGGGTGAAATTCTCGGGTGCGGACTGGACGCGCGACGGCAGGGGATTCTATTACAGCGCGTATGACGCTCCGGAACAGGGCGTCTACTCCGAGCAGAACCGCAACCAGAAGGTCTGGTTTCACCGCCTCGGCACGCCGCAGTCGGAGGACGAACTGATATACGCCGACCCTGCTCATCCGCTCCGCTATTTCGCGGGCGGCGAGAGCGAGGACGGACGCTGGGTGTTCATCACCTCGTCCGCAGGAACATCGGGTACGGAGATTCTCTGCAAGCGCAAGGGCGAAAAGAGTTTCCGCACGCTGTTCGCGGGCTTCGACCACGACTATGCGGTTCTCGACTGCGAGAACGACAAGGCTATGGTGCTTACCAACGACGGAGCCGAGAATTACCGTCTGATAAGCATCGACCTCAACACGGGTGCGGTGCGCGACCTTATCCCAGAGCAGGATTCGCTGCTCGAAGGGGTAAGCACCGCAGGCGACTATCTGTTCGCATTCTACCTTATCGACGCGCAGAACAAGGTGAAGCAGTACGACCGCGAGGGACGCTTCGTCCGCGACGTCGAACTACCCATAATCGGTTCGGTCGGCGGATTCGACGGCGAGCGCGAGGACAAGAACGTCTATTACGTCGTAACCAACTATACCACACCGGGTACCTACTACAACTACGACCTCGCCACGGGGCGTTCGACATTCTACCGTGCGCCGCAGGTCGAGTTCGACCCGTCGCAGTACGTAACCGAGCAGGTGTTCTTCGAGAGCAAGGACGGCACGCGCGTGCCGATGTTCGTGTCGCACAAAAAAGGTCTGAAACTCGACGGCAATAACCCGTGCTACCTCTACGCCTACGGCGGCTTCCAAATCAACATCACTCCGTCGTTCAGCACCACGGCTGTAATGTTCATGGAGCAGGGCGGCGTCTACTGCGTAGCCAACATCCGCGGCGGCTCGGAGTACGGCGAGAAGTGGCACAAGGGCGGAATGCTCGAAAACAAACAGAACGTCTTCGACGACTTCATCGCCGCCGCCGAATATCTTATCGCCAACGGTTACACGTCGAGCCGCAAACTCGCCATTGCGGGCGGCTCGAACGGCGGACTGCTCGTGGGCGCATGCGAGGTGCAGCGACCCGACCTCTACGCCGTGTGTCTGCCGGCGGTAGGCGTGATGGACATGCTGCGTTTCCACAAGTTCACCATCGGGCATGGCTGGGTAGTCGAGTACGGTTCGAGCGACGACGAAAAGCAGTTCGAGTATCTCTACAAATACTCGCCGCTGCACAACATCCGCGAGGGTGTCGCATATCCTGCGACGCTAATCACCACGGGCGACCACGACGACCGCGTCGTGCCTGCCCACTCGTTCAAGTTCGCCGCGACTATGCAGCATGCGCAGGCGGGCGACGCGCCGATACTGATACGCATCGACACCAATGCGGGACACGGGGCGGGCAAGCCGACCGCCAAGCGAATCGAGGAGGCAGCCGACACATTCGCGTTCCTCTTCGCCAACACCGACACGAAATACAAAAAGGTAAAATAGAGCGTCCATGAAAGTCTACAAATTCGGAGGGGCATCGGTACGCAATGCCGACGGAGTGCGCAACCTGCGCCGCATAGTCGATGGTGAGCGCGAACTCTTCATCATCGTATCGGCGATGGGCAAGACCACGAACGCTCTCGAACGGGTCTTCGACGCCTGCCGCAGAGGCGACGCGGAAGCCTGCCTGCGCGAAATAGCCGAGTGCGAGGCATACCATGCCGCGATAATCGGCGACCTTTTCGGCGACACGGCGCACCGCATAGCGAAAGTGGACGGATTCTTCGACGAATTGCGCCGCTTCACGCAGAATGAAAAATTCGATGCGTCGCAGGCGGAAGTGTGGTACGACCGCACAGTCGCGTTCGGCGAACTCATCTCGACCACGATAGTGTCGGAGTACCTCTACCGCAGCGGAATCGGCAATCACTGGGTGGACATGCGCAGATGCTTCGTAACGCAACCGCGCCACAAGGACGCGAACGTCCTCATCGACGAATCGTCGCCGCTGCTGCGCCGCGAAATCGCAGGTTCGCGCACACGCGTATTCGTCGGGCAGGGCTTTATCGGCAGCGCGCCCGACGGTTCGACCACCACGCTCGGTCGCGAGGGTTCGGACTACTCGGCAGCCGTCGTCGCGAACATTCTCGATGCCGAGTCGATGACCGTCTGGAAGGACGTGGACGGCATCCTGAACGCCGACCCGAAGATATTCCCCGAAGCGCGCAAAATCGACGCGCTCAACTACGTGGACACAATCGAATTGGCATACAGCGGCGCGCAGATTATCCACCCGAAGACCGTCAAGCCGTTGCAGAACAAGCGTATACCGCTCTACGTGAAGCCGTTCGGCGACAAGAACGGACGAGGAACCGTCATCGGCGAATCGGCTCCCGCCGTATCGACGCCGATAATCATCCTCAAACGCAATCAGAACCTGCTGACCCTGCGTTCGCGCGACCTGTCGTTCGTGTTGGAGGAGAAATTCCCGATAGTTTTTTCGACGCTCGAACGCTTCCGCATCAAGACCAATCTCATCCACAACACGGCTATCGAGTTGAGCCTGTGCGTCGAGGAGAACTGGCATCTGGACGAAGCCGCCAAGGCACTGTACGACGAGGGATTCGACACCGAAATCGACCGCGATGTCGAACTGCTGACCATACGCCACTGCGACCGCGCCCACTACGAGAGATACGCCGGCTGCGAATCGAACCTCATCGGACAGACGACATCCGAAACGGTGCGCATCGTAAGGCGGCGACCAACTGAAAACAAGGATTTATAAACACCATATCTATGCAATTACGATTCGCCGGACGGATGTCCTACATCAAGGCTTCGGACATCAGGGAGATGCTCAAAGTAACGGAGCATGACGGCGTAATTTCGTTCGCCGGAGGGCTGCCGGCACCGGAGTTGTTCCCGATAGACGAAATCGAGGAGATAACCCGCAAAGTACTGAAAGAGCAGGGCGGAAAGTGTCTCAACTACGCAGCCACCGAGGGATACACGCCGCTCAGAGAGTGGATTGCCGACCGCATGAACTTCCGTTTCGGAACGTCGTTCGACAAGGACAACATAATGATAACCAACGGCTCGCAGCAGGCACTCGACCTCTCGGGCAAGGTATTTCTCGACGAGGGCGATGTCGTTCTGTGCGAAAGCCCGACATACCTCGCCGCGCTCGGAGCGTTCAGGGCATACGGCTGCCGCTTCATCGAGATTCCGACCGACGACGAGGGCATGATTCCCGAATCGCTCGAAGAGGTATTGAAGAGGACCGACCGCGCGAAACTCGTCTACGTAAACCCCGAGTTCCAGAACCCTACGGGACGGACTTGGAGCCTCGCGCGCCGCAAACGGCTGGCGGAACTCGCCGCCGAATACAACGTCGCCGTAATCGAGGACAATCCCTACGGAGAGTTGCGTTTCGAGGGCGAAAAACTGCCGTCGATACAGTCGTTCGACAAGGCGGACTGCGTGATGTATACGGGTACGTTCTCTAAAATCTTCTGCCCCGGATTCCGCATCGGCTGGGTCGCGGGACACAAGGAGATAATCCGTAAGTACGTATTGGTGAAGCAGGGTGCCGACTTGCAATGCAACCCGCTGTCGCAAAGCATCATAACCGAATTCATGCAGCATCACGACATCGATGCCCACATCGCCGGCATAGTCGGGGTCTACAAGCGCCGCCGCGACGTCGCCCTGCGCTGCATCGCCGAATATTTCCCCGACGGAGTACGTTTCACGCATCCCGAAGGAGGACTGTTCATCTGGGCGGAGTTGCCGAAGGATATTTCGGCGCGCGAACTGCTCGCCGAGTGTCTCGAAAAGGGCGTCGCATTCGTCCCCGGAGGTTCGTTCTTCCCGAACGAGAACCGCGAGAACACGATGCGTCTCAACTTCTCGAACATGCCCGACGAAAGGATTGAAACCGGTATGCGCATAATCGGCGAAACGCTCGGAAAGATGCTCACCGCACGCTCCCGCCGACCTTAAAGTCCCTAACGACTTTAAGGACTTTAAAGTCTTTAAGGTTATTATCGCCCGCTCTGCGTCTCCGCTATCGCCGAGTCGATATAGTGCTGGATATCCGCTTTCAACCGTTTGTATAGCGGACACGAAGTGTAGTTTTCGTTGTCGAGCAGTACGTCGCGTATCGAACGCAGCGAGTTGGTGTAGTTGCTCATCTCGTTTTTCAGAGCCACGCCCTCTTTCGACGACGCGACGATTTTGGCAATCGACATCTGGCGCAACTTCTCGCACACGCCGCTCAGGACTATCATCACGACATTGTCCATCAGCGTGTGTCCGTGCATGAACAGATAGGTCTGCTCCGGCTCCACGCCCCTGCCTTTCAGATACTCGCCGAACCGTCCGACATCCTCCGTCATCTGCGGATAGAGCCGCTCCAACGACCTGACGCGCTGTTCGACATGCCGCGCGAGCCACTCTATCGTATGCGCCCCGTTGTCGGTTATGTCGAGATAGCCGAGCCGCACCGACGCCTTGAATTCGAGCAGCGTCAGTACGTTTTCGGTATTCCGGCTCGCCGAGTACACATACCATAGGAACAGCGGATAAACGGTGCGCGAGTACTCCTCCATGAACTTCACGAAATCGAATATGTGCGTATCGTTCTTGGTCGCCTTGACGCATACGTTGTGCAGCGACGGAGCGTAGCACAGATAGTTTTCGGTGGCGTATGCGTAGGTATGGAACATGAACGGCGACTCGACGATGCACCGCGACTGCCCGTCCGCCTCGCCGAACAGATAGTCGAAGTCCGAATCCATGCACAGCAGCATTCCCTCGCCCGCATCGCGCGCCATCGACAGCAGCACCTTCTTGCCCTTGGGCAAATCCTCGCGCGTCGGCACCGAAATCTCGAAGCGCAGATACGGATTGCGGAAATGGTCGAAAATCCCGCGCCAGAACGCCACATCCTCGTACCCCTCGACGTAGACCCTCACCAGCCGTTTGCCGTCGTCGATGCGCAGCGGCTGCGGCAGCGTCGCCAAATCGACATTGCCCGATTCGAGCGCGCTGCGGCGCATATTCTCGATGCGTTCGACATCGGATTCCTTCACTCTGTTCTTTCCCATATCCACAAAGATAGTCCAAAACCGCCGAAACTCCAAAACCGACCGCCGCCCCGGACAAAAAAGGCGACATTTCGGGCAGCGGCACGACCGCCGGAGGACTCCGCCCCACATTGCCTTAAAGACTTTAAGGACTTTAAAGACCCTAACTAATCCCCTCCCGCTCGGGAATGCCCAAATAAATTTGGCATTCCTCTCGCTTATTCGTATTTTTGCAAATCGCTTTAACGTTATACGTTAAAAACACCGCTTATGGAGAACGACTGGAAACACAGACTCGGCGTCGTATTTTCGACGAATCCCGACTTCGAATACTCGTCCGACGAGGAGCCGCAGGCGCAGACGCTGCCGCCGCGCGAACAGGATTTGCGCGTATGGCGCGACAGCAGGCACCGCGCGGGCAAGGTCGTAACCGTCGTGCGCGGATTCGTCGGCACGGACGACGATTTGGCTGCGCTCGGACGCATGCTCAAAAAGGGCTGCGGCGTCGGAGGAGCCGTGAAGGAGGGCGAAATAATAATTCAGGGCGACCACCGCGACCGCGTTACCGATTTGCTGCTTCGCGAGGGCTACCGCTGCAAAAAAGTCTGACGGCATGAAAAGATTCGTACTCATCGCGCTCGCCGCCTCAATCTGCTTCGGCGGCGCATCGGCACAGAGACGTTCTGCACGCCGTGCGGAAAGGGACGCGCTCCTGCAAACCGTAGCCGCACTGACCGCCAGGGTCGATTCGCTGTCGAAAGTCATCGAATCGCTGGACGACCGCTACGTACCCGTCCGCAAGGAGATAGACCCGTCGTGGGAGAAGTGGAAGGACGTGCGCTACAACTACGGTTTCAACCCCGAGGAGCAGCCGATATACAACACCGTGGACGGCATCCTCGAATCGAGCGTGATGCTCTCGGTGCGCGGAGGTCGCGGACGCTGGAACAGCGAGTCGCCGAAGCCCAAGACCCGTTTCGCGGACGGAGGACACGTATTCGAGGGCTGGAACGCCAGCGAGACATGCCGTCTGACGATGCTTATCGGCAAACAGGCTCCCGACATCGCCTGCATTCAGGTCTACTCGCCAAAGGGTCTGTACCGCACGAAACGCCACTTTGGCTGGGTGAAACTCGGTTCGGACGACCGCAATGAGGGCGTCGATTTCGGACGCCGCTGGGCGAAGTCGTTCGTCCCGTTCACGCTCGCCGCGATGAGCGACGCCCCGACCGACACGATGTACGCCAACGCGCAACTCGGCTCGGTCGAAGTGCCGATAGGCACGCTCTACTACGACACGACGGTCGGCAAGGTGCGCTGTTTCACCGAAAACGGCTGGAAATACCTGTCGTTCGACGAAGACAAACGATAACGCCATGCCGAAAGGGATAAGATACATACTCCTCGCGATAGTGCTGACGCTCGGGACATTCCGTGTGTCGGCGCAGTTCTATTCGTGGGGAGCCGACCCCGAATCGATGCACTGGAACAAGATTAAGGGCAAGAAAATCGACATCATCTATCCCGACACGGCGCGCAACCTCGCCTACAAACTCTTCTGCTACACCAAAGCCGTGCAGCCCGACATAGGCTTCGGATTCCGCCACGGACCGATGAACATACCGTTCGTCGTGCATCCCGAGAATTTCAGTTCCAACGGAATGGTGATGTGGCTGCCGAAGCGAGTGGAAATCCTCTCGTCGCCGGCTATCGACGGTTATTCGATGCCGTGGCTCAAACAACTCGCCGCCCACGAGTACCGCCATGCCGTGCAGTACAACAACATCAACCGCGGAGTGGTACGCGTGTTCAGTTATCTGTTAGGGCAGCAGAGTTCGACCATCGGTCTGCTCTTCATGCCGCTTTGGGCTATCGAGGGCGACGCCGTACTGTCGGAGACGGCGATGTCGTCGTTCGGACGCGCATTGCAGCCGAGTTTCACCATCGACTATCGGGCAGCGGGCGACTTCACCAAGCAGCGCAAGAACACCGACAAGTGGTTCTGCGGCTCGTACCGCGAACACATCCCCGACCACTACCACATCGGCTACCAGATAACGGCATACGCCGACACCAAGTACGACGAGAACATCTGGAACAAGATAGTGCGCTACGCCGTGCGCAATCCATACGTGTTCGCGACCTCGGCGGTAGCGATGAAGAAGTATTACAACACCAATACCAACAATCTGATTCGCGAGACGTTCGGCGACCTCAACGCCTATTGGGATTCGCTGCCCAAGGTCGATGACTCCGCGGAGCGCATCGCCGTGCCGCCGTCGCGCAGTTTCACGACCTACTCCCACCCGATGTACATCGACGGGGGCAAAAAAATAGTTTCGTTCAAGGAGAGTCTCGACACCTACTCCGAAATCGTCGTTACCGACACCGAGAGCGGCAGCGAGAAACGGCTCTGCCACACGGGACGCATCTCGACGCGACCGACGACCGACGGCAGACGCATCTGGTGGACGGAGTACCGCCGCAGCACGCTCTTCGCCGAGCGGGTGAACTCCAAACTGTGTTACGCCGACCTCGACCGCGGCAAGCCTCGCACCGTCCGCAAATACCGCAACATACTCTACCCTACCGCGATAGATTCGCTCGAACTCGCATGGGTCGAATACAATCCCGACGGCACCTATGCCATTCTGCGCGGCGATGTCGCGAACCGCTATTTCCGCGCCGAGATTCCGTCCGACATCGAGATACACTCGCTCGCCTACGACAACTACACCCGCAAACTCTATTTCATCGCGACCGACGACAGCGGAATGTGGCTCGGACGGGTGAACGACGACCGCACGATTTCGCACGTTACCGAGGGTGCCTACATCACGCTCGCCAACCTGCGGGCGCGCAACGGTGTACTCTATTTCGGCTCAATCGCATCGGGCAAGGACGAGGCGCACTGCTACGACCTCGCCGAGGGCAGGGAATACCGCCTGACGACCTCGACCTACGGCTCGTTCTCGCCGAGTCCGAATGCCGACGGCAGCGAAGCGGTTGTGTCAACTTATGACAAATCTGGTTACAGGCTCGCCAGACAGCGTATAATCCGCGATTCGCTGCACGCGGTCGCACCGTCGCGGCTGCCGGTGAACCTCGTCAATCCGCCGCGCAGGAAATGGGACGTCATCAATCTCGACACGGTGCGTTTCGCGGGCAGAGATTCGGTGGAGACCGTTCGGAATAACCGTTCGCGGCACTTCTCGAAATTCACCCACCTCTTCAACGTCCACTCCTGGGCTCCGGCGTCCTACGACCCCTACGAATTTACGGAGGAGGGGCAGTTCGATTTCAATCTCGGCGTTACGCTGATGTCGCAGAGCCTGCTTTCGAGTGCCGAAGGATTCGTTACTTGGGGCTGGAACAAGGATGAAGGCTCGTTCTACAAGGGTACGCTGCGCTACTACGGCTTGGGCGTGAACATCGGATTCAGCGCGTCCTACGGCGGCACTCAGCGCATGTACTACGCCTACTCGTACCAGAAAAACGAGGAGACGGGCAAGTACGAACTCGTATTCCCCGAACGCCCGAAACTCGACAAATACTACAACATCCAGACGAGCGTTCTGCTGCCGCTCTATTTGCAGTCGGGCTATCACACGCGCTATTTGAGCGTCTCGGCGGTATGGAACTACTCCAACGGACTGGTAGCCAAGATGAGCAACTGGAAGGCGAGCGGATACAACATCACCAACCTCGCGAAAATCGGATTCAGCGAGGGTATGCACACGCTCCAATTCGGCATCGGCTACCAAAGCACCGTCCAGCCGTCGCACAAGGATTTCGCTTCGCCGTTAGGCTGTGCGCTCAACCTCTCCTACGCACTCAATCCTGCCGACGCACATTTCAGCAACCTCGTCGCGTTCTACGCCAAAGGCTGGCTGCCGGGTTTCGCCCCGCACAACTCGCTGACGCTCGCCATGGCTTATCAGACATCGATAGGCGGTTTCAAATCCGACAACACCATATCATCGTTCTCGTTCAACTCGTCGCGGCTGATTCCGCGCGGCTTCTCGTCGGCGGAGATACAGAGCCGCAACTATCTGGCACTGTCGCTCAACTACGGTTTCCCGCTCTGCTACCCCGAGGGAGGAATACCGTCGATACTCTATTTCAAGCGCATCCGTCTCAATCTGGGCTTCGACTACGCATCGTTCGACAGCCCCTATTTCAGGATAACCGAGAACCCGAGCGACGGGAGTTACAAGGTGTCGTCGGAGATACGGCGCAAGTCGCTCTACGCCTACGGAGGCGACATAACGTTCGACGTAAACCTGTTCCGAATGCCTGCGGCGGCGACCACCGCGGTAACGATTTCGATATACAAACCGAACAAAAAGGGAATGTACATATCGGCGGGGCTCGGTCTTCCGTTCTAAACAAAGACAAGGTACGAATATGAAACGAAAACAGAATACCAAACAAGCGAAAAACGGCGGCAAAACATCGTCGTCGAAAATCATCAGGTGGCTGTGGATAGCCGCCATGACTCCGCTCGCGGCACTCTTCGCGATGCTGCTGCTGACAGCCGCAGGGGCGTTCGGCAGGATGCCGTCGTTCGAGGAGTTGGAGAACCCCAAAAGCAATCTGGCGACCGAAATCTACGCCGACGACGGCAAGGTGATAGGCAGTTTCTTCGTCCAGAACCGCTCCTACGTCCAGTACGAAGATTTGTTCCCGCAGGATTCGACGCAATGTCTGACCGTGTCGGGACGCACCGTACCTCCCGTAGCCGCGGCACTGATAGCGACCGAGGACGCTCGCTTTTACAGCCACTCGGGCATCGACCTTCCGTCGCTCCTGCGCGTCGGAATCAAGACAATCGCTCTGGGACACCATTCGCAGGGCGGCGGCAGCACCGTAACGCAGCAGTTGGCTAAAAACCTCTTTCCGCGCGACGACATGCGCAACGACGGCAAAATCGTCCGCACGGCGAAACTCGTCGTGGCGAAATTCAAGGAGTGGATAACCGCCGTGAAACTCGAATACAACTACACCAAGGAGGAGATTCTCGCGATGTATCTCAATACGGTCGAGTACGGCTCGAACTCGTTCGGCATCAAGTCGGCTGCGACGACATTCTTCGGCAAAACGCCCGACGAACTCAACTTGCAGGAGGCTGCGATGCTGGTCGGCGTGGTGAATGCGCCTACGCGGTACTCGCCGGTGCGCAATCCGCAGAACGCGCTCGCGCGCCGCAACCTCGTCTTGAAGCGCGTCGCCGAGGCGGGGGCAATCACCCGCGAGCAGTACGACTCGATAGCCGCGCTGCCGATTACGCTCAACTACAAGCCCGTCTCGCACAACAACGGTCGCGCGACATACTTCCGCGAGATGCTGCGGCTGGTGATGAACGCCCAGCCGCCCAAACGCCGTCAGTTCCTCAACGACTGGGACTACGAGCAGGCTTGCCGCGAATACGAAGAGAATCCGCTCTACGGCTGGTGCCACAAGAACCGCAAGGCGGACGGCACGGAGTACAACATCTACCGCGACGGACTGCGCATCTACACCACAATCAACGCCTCGATGCAGGAGTATGCCGAGCAGGCATTGCAGAAGCAGATGCGGACGGTGATTCAGCCGATGATGGACGAGCAGGTGCGCAACACCCGCACGCTGTTCACGGGCATCGACGCTTCGGAGGCTGAAAACATCGTCAAACGCGCGATGCGCAACTCCGACCGCTTCCGCAACATGAAATCGGCGGGTGTCGGCGAGAAGGAGATTTTCGCAAGTTTCGAGCGCAAATGCCCTATGAAGGTCTTCACCTACAACGGCGAGCGCGACACGGTGATGACGCCGCGCGATTCTATACTCCACCACAAACGCATCATGAGGGCGAGTTTCGTGGCTGTCGAGCCGCAGACGGGACACGTCAAGGCATACGTCGGCGGACCAGACTTCCAGTATTTCAAATACGACATGGCGAAGCAGGGCAAACGCCAGATTGGCTCGACCGTCAAACCGTTCATCTACACCTTCGCCATCGACCATCTCGGCATGACGCCTTGCACGACCGCACCGAACCTGCCCGTAACGATAGAGACCGCGGTCGGCACGGCATGGTCGCCGAAGGAGGCAGGCAACGTCGAGTACGACGGAGTGCTGCACCCGCTCACGTGGGGTCTCGCCAACAGCCGCAACAACTATTCGGCATGGATAATGAAACAGGCGAAGCAGCCGGAAGCGGTAGCCGACTTCCTGCACAACATGGGTATCCGCAGTTATATCGACCCCGTCTACGCACTCTGCCTCGGCACGTTCGAGTCGAACGTATTCGAAATGGTCGGTGCCTACGCGACGTTCGCCAACGAGGGTGTCCGCAATTCGCCGCTGTTCGTAACGCACATCGAAGACCGTCAGGGCAACCTGATTTCGACGTTCGCATCGTCGTCGCAGGACGCCATCAGCCGCGAAACCGCATACACGATGCTCACGATGCTCAAAAACGTAATCGCCAACGGTACTGGACGGCGCATGACTTGGCAGTTCGGATTCAAGGACATGGACATCGCCGGCAAGACCGGAACGTCCAACAGCAACCGCGACGCATGGTTCATGTGCATCACGCCGAAACTCGTGGCGGGGGCGTGGGTCGGCGGCGAAGACCAGTCGGTACACCTGCGCCGCAGGGGCGAGGGTTCGGTCATGGCACTGCCTATCGTCGGTGATTTCCTCACCCGCGTATACAACGACCCGTCCGTCCGCATCGACCGCAACGACACGTTCGTCCGACCGCCGCTGTGGAGCGGTTTCGACTGCCCCGAAGCGGAACAGACGCAGTCCGGCGAACCGGCAGCCGAAGACGAATTTTTCAACTGACAAAAAATATCCTTAAAGACTTTAACCGACGCCAAGCCGAGAGCAGTCGAGTTTACTCGGACTGCCGAGGCGCGAAGGAGGAAAAGCCCGCGTATGCGGGATTAAGGACATTAAATACCTTAATTTATGAAAGTAGCGATAGTAGGCGCAAGCGGCGCGGTAGGACAGGAATTTCTGAAAATCCTCGAAGAACACGATTTCCCCGTGGACGAACTTCTGCTGTTCGGCTCGGAGCGCAGTGCGGGCGAGACCCGCATGTTCCGCGGACGGGAACTGACGATAAAGCGGTTGGAGCATAACGACGATTTCCGCGGAGTAGACCTCGCGCTCGTTTCGGCAGGCGGCAGCGTGTCGCGCGAGTTCGCCGAAACGATAACCAGGCACGGAGCGTTGATGATAGACAATTCGAGTTGTTTCCGCATGGACGCCGACGTGCCGTTAGTCGTTCCGGAGGTCAATCCCGAAGACGCGCTCGACGCTCCGCGCAGGATAATCGCCAACCCGAACTGTACGACGATACAGATGGTGGTTGCACTCAACGCCATAGAAAAAATCTCGCATATCCGCTGCGTGAGGGTATCCACCTACCAGTCGGCGAGCGGCGCGGGAGCGTCGGCGATGGCGGAACTCGAACGGCAGCATGCCGACCTCGCCGCCGGCAGGGAGCCGCACGTCGAGAAGTTCGCCTACCAACTCGCCTACAACGTCATTCCGCATATCGACGTCTTCACCGACAACGACTACACCAAAGAGGAGATGAAGATGTACAACGAGACGCGCAAAATCATGCACTCCGACATCGAGGTTTCGGCGACATGCGTCCGCGTCCCCGTCATGCGTGCGCATTCGGAGAGCATCTGGGTCGAGACCGAACGTCCCGTTACGCCAGCCGAAGCGCGGGCGGCGTTCGAAGCCGAAGAAGGAATAGTGGTCATCGACGACCCGCAGAACAAGAAGTACCCTATGCCGCTGTTCACGGCGGGCAAAGAGCCGGTGTACGTCGGTCGCATACGAGCCGACATCACCTCGCCGAACGGACTTGCGTTCTGGTGCGTCGCCGACCAGATTAAGAAGGGAGCCGCGCTCAACGCGATACAGATAGCCGAATGGCTGCTGGCGCACGGCGGACTGGACGCGCGGAAATAAAAGAGTCTCTAAGGACCTTAACGACTTTAAAGTCCTTAAAGTCCCTAACGCGTGCTTTGGTTGCAATAAATATTTTGTTAATTCGTTAAATAATACGTAACTTTGCACGATTAGTCTGTCGAAGTGAGAAAGAGATTGGCAATGAAGAGAATTTATGCGGCAGCGACCGTAACGGCAATGGTCGCGATATTGTTCTGCGCATGCGCCGGAACGAGCAGAATCGCCAAGAGCGGCGACCCCGAACTCATATACAACACCGCCCTCAAATACTACAACGAGGAGAAGTGGAACCGCGCCGCAGGACTGTTCGAAGCCTGCCAAGGGTACTACATCGGCAGCGAGCGCGAGGATTCGATAGCGTTTTTCTGCGCACGCAGCAAGTTCAAGCACCGCGACTACCACGACGCATCGGAACTGTTCGACGAATTCCGCCGCAAGTTCGGACGAAGCGTCTTCATCGAGGATGCCGAGGGCATGTACGCGCTCTGCCACTACTATCTCGCACCGGGACCGACCCGCGACCAGACGCTGACGGCGCAGGCGATAGTGTCGCTGAGCGAGTTCGTCGAGCGTTATCCCGAATCGTCGCGCGTCGAAACGTTCAACCAACTTATCGACGAACTGACGCTGCGTCTGCACGACAAGAATTTCCTCAACGCCTACACGTACTACAAAATCCGCAAGTACAAGTCGGCTGTGGTAGCGTTCAAGAACGCGTTGAAGAACTACGCCAACACCGCTCACCGCGAGGAGATAATGTACTACATCGTGGTATCGAACTATCATCTCGCCCACGATTCGGTCGAGGCGAAGCAGGCAGACCGCTATCTTTCGCTGCTCGACTCCTACTACACGTTCATCGAGGAGTATCCCGAGTCGAAGCACGTGAAGGAACTCGAACGCTACGCCAAGGAGGCGAAGAACTACATCGATAAAAACAATATAGACAAACAACAATAAGAAATGGAAATCAAGAAGAACATTCCGAACAACACGGTAACGCGCAAACTCGTCGATTTCGACCAGGAGACCGGCAACGTTTACAAGAGCATCAACATCATCTCGCGTCGTGCAAACCAAATCGCATCGGAACTGAAAGCGGAACTCAACCGCAAACTCGCCGATTTCTCGTCGCCGACCGACACGATGGAGGAGACTTTCGAAAACCGCGAGCAAATCGAAATCTCGCGTTTCTACGAACGTCTTCCGAAACCGACAATCATCGCTACCGAGGAGTTCCTCGACGGCGAAATATATTACCGCGAGGGCGACGCCAAATAGTCGTTCCCGCAACCACCGAACCCCGTCGTCCGTCGGACGATGAAACGATACGGAATCATGTTGAAGGGAAAACATATTCTATTGGGTATAACCGGCAGCATAGCGGCATATAAGGCGGCTATGCTTTGTCGTCTTTTGAAAACCGCGGGTGCGGAGGTCAGGGTCGTAATGACACCGACCGCCAAGGAGTTCATCACGCCGGTTACTATGGCGACGCTGTCCAAGAATCCTATCGCCGTCGAGTTCTACAACCCCGAAAACGGCGACTGGCACTCCCACATCTCGATGGGCGAGTGGGCGGACTGCTATCTTATCGCCCCAGCCACGGCGAACACCATCGCCAAGATGGCTCACGGCATCGCCGACAATCTGCTGCTCACGACCTATCTGTCCGCCCGCTGCCGCACCGTCGTCGCTCCGGCAATGGACTGCGACATGTTCGCGCATCCGGCAACGCAGGCGAATCTCGACATACTCCGTTCGCGCGGAGCAGCCGTCATCGACTCTCCCGAGGGCGAGTTGGCGAGCGGTCTGTCGGGCAAGGGTCGCATGGCTGAGCCCGAAGCGATAGTACGGTTCGTGGACGGAATCCTCTCCGAAAAAAAAAAGAGTAGCCTCGCAGGTCGCCGGCTGATAGTTACGGCGGGTGCGACCATCGAGGCGATAGACCCCGTGAGATTCATCTCAAATCACTCGACGGGCAAGATGGGCTATGCGATAGCGGGTTCTCTCGCCGCACGAGGAGCGGCGGTAACGCTCGTCAGCGGACGCACCGCGCTCCCGACCCCGCACGGAGTGGAGCGGGTGGACGTCCTCTCGGCGGAGGATATGTACCGTGCGGCGACCGAACGGTTCGTCGATGCCGACGGAGCCGTAATGTGCGCCGCCGTCGCCGACTACACGCCGTGCGAGGTGTCCGACCGCAAACTGAAAAAGGGCGATGACGACCTGACGCTGCATCTGCGCCGCACGAAGGACATCGCCGCCGAACTCGGACGGGTGAAAGGCGGGCGGCTGCTCGTCGGTTTCGCGCTCGAAAGCCACGATGCCGAAGCGAACGCCTGCGACAAACTGCGCCGCAAGGGTTTCGACTTCATCGTCCTCAACTCGTTGCAGGACAAAGGTGCGGGATTCGGCGTGGACACCAACAAAGTTACCTTCATCGACACGGAGCGCAAGGAGGAGTTGCCGCTGATGAGCAAAAGCGAAGTCGCGGAACGCATCGCCGACCGTATCGAAAGATTCTTCGATTGTAAACGGACGACCAAGTAGAAAACCATGCTTACCAATCTGACTGTTGAGAACTATGCGCTGATAGACCGGCTCGAAATCCGGTTCGACCGTCATCTGAACATCATCACGGGTGAAACGGGTGCGGGAAAGTCCATCCTCATGGGTGCGCTCGGGCTGCTTTTAGGTGCGAAGAACGATGCGGGAGCAATCAAGGACACGTCGCGCAACTGCGTAATCGAGGGCGAGTTCGACATCGACGGGCTGGCATTGGAGGAGATTTTCGAGCGCAACTACATCGACTACGACGCGCAGACAGTCATCCGCCGCATCATATCGCCGAGCGGAAAAAGCCGCGCCTACGTGAACGACCAGCCCGTGCCGCTCGCGTTTCTGAAAGAGTTGTGCGGTTACCTCATCGACATACACTCGCAGCATCAGAATCTTATCATATCGTCGGAACAGTTCCGCATGAAGGCACTCGACACCGTCGCCGAATGCGGCGCGCTCGCCGACGAATACCGGCGCACCTACGCCGAACTGTCGCACCTGCGCACGGAACTCGCCGAACTGAAATCGCAATCCGCCAGGTCGCGCGACGACGAACAGTGGCTGCGGCATCAGGTGGACGAACTCGTTTCGGCATCGCTGCGCGAGGGCGAGACGGAGGAGTTGGAGGCTGAACAACGGACGTTGGAGAATGCCGACCGCATCGGCGAAACGCTCTGCCGCATACGTCAGATGCTCGAAGACGACGCCGGCGGCATACTGATGCAACTCAAAGACGCCGAAAACTCGCTGCGCCACATAGCCGCCAACTACGCTCCGGCTACCGAACTCGCCGAACGGCTCCACTCGACCGCCGTCGAACTGAAAGACGTGGACTCGACCGTCGCCGACGATGCCGACCGCATCGAATCCGACCCCGAACGGCTCGACAAGGTGAACGAGCGTCTCGACACACTCTACACGCTGTGCCGCAAACATCGGGCGGACACGGTAACCGAACTTATCGGCATCCGCGACCGCTACGCAGCGCAACTCGACGCGATAGTTCACGGCGACGAGGCGATAGCCGAAGCGGAACGCCGAACAGCCGAATGCGAAAGCCGCGCGAAGGCTCTCGCCGACAGACTGCATGATGCAAGAGCGGAAGCCGCGCCGAAATTCGCCGGCGATGTCGTCGGGATTCTCGCGGGAGTGGGCATGGCGGAGTCGCGAATGGAGATACGGCTGACACCGACCGCGCTGTCGGCGAACGGATGCGACGCAGTAGATTTCATGTTCTCGGCAAATGCCGACATCGAACCGCGCCAGATAGAGAAGATTGCATCGGGCGGCGAACTTTCGCGCGTGATGCTCGCTCTGAAAGCGATTCTGGCTCGGCGTCTGGCACTGCCGACAATCATTTTCGACGAAATCGACACCGGCGTTTCGGGTCGCATCGCCAATGCCGTCGGCGACATCATCAGCACGCTGTCGGAGTCGATGCAGGTGATAGACATCACCCACCTGCCGCAGGTCGCATCGAAGGGCGACAGCCATTTCCTCGTCTACAAAAGCAACAGTACCACGCAGATACGCGAACTCTCCGCCGAAGAACGGGTAGAGGAGATTGCGAAGATGCTGTCGGGCGACACGATAACCGAAGCGGCACTCTCGCAGGCGCGCATCCTGCTCGACAAAAAACGGACGCAATGAGATTCATTCCGAAAATATTGTTCATTTGCCTTGCAACGGCGTTTGTGTCAGGTTGTGGCACAAGCCTGAAACACAACGCAATCGACGGGACGACGACATACGAACCGAAGTACGCCGAGGGATTCCGCATCCTCGCCGACTCGACGCTCGCCCACAGCCGCATACTCCGCGTAAGCGACCCGTGGCAGGGGGCATCGGGCTGCGAACAGTCGCTTCTGCTTCTCGCAGAGGGAGAAACTGCACCCGACGGATTCGACGGACAGCGGGTGAACGTGCCAGCGAAGCGGGTAGCCGTCATGTCGTCGAGTTTCGTCGCGATGTTCGACGCCATAGGCGAATGCGGGCGCATAGTCGGAGTGTCGGGCGCAGAATACATCTCCAATCCCACGATTGCAAAAGCCGCGGCTGACGGTCGCGTCAGGGAGATAGGCTACGAATCGAACCTCGATTTCGAGACCATCGCGGCGATGCGCACCGACCTTGTACTGCTCTACGGTGTCTACGGCGAGGACAAGGCTCTGACCGGCAAACTGCGCGAACTCGGAATACCTTATATATATATAGGCGACTATGTCGAACCCGAACCGCTCGGCAAGGCGGAGTGGATAGTAGCCATAGCCGCGATGTGCGGAAAGCAGGCGGAGGGCGAAGCCGTATTCGCCGAAATCGCCGACCGTTACGAAACTCTCCGTGATTCGGTAGCGCAGTCGGGTACCGCACGTCCGAGGGTGATGCTCAACACGCCCTACCGCGACACGTGGTTCATGCCGTCCACGCGTAGTTACTCCGTCCGCCTAATCGAGGATGCGGGCGGAGAATACGTCTACCCCGCCAACGGCTCGGCATCGTCGATTCCAGTTTCGCTCGAACAGGCTCTGCTGCTCGCAAGCGGTGCCGACGTGTGGCTCAATGTCGGTCAGTGCGGCTCGCTCGACGAACTGCGGCGCACGAACCCGAAGTTCGCCGGCGTAAAACCGGTTCGCAGCGGTCGCGTCTACAACAATACCAAACGGATGACACCGGGCGGCGGCAGCGACTTCTGGGAGTCGGGAGCGGTCGCGCCGGACAGGATACTGGCTGATTTGGCGAAGATTCTGCACGGCAATCCGCCGACGGATTCGCTATACTATTACAAACGACTGGAATAGACTCTCTATGCGCGGGCGCAACACAATACTGTTTTCGCTGCTGACGGTCGCCGTCGGTCTGCTGTTCGTGGCGGACATCGCCGTCGGCTCGGTCGCCATTCCGCTGCGCGACGTCGCCGCGGCACTCACGGGCGGTGAAACGGACGCTTCGCTGCGCAACATCATCATCGACATTCGTCTGATTAAGGCAATCATGGCTGTTCTCGCGGGAGCGGCACTGTCGGCGAGCGGATTGCAGATGCAGACGCTGTTCCGGAATCCGCTGGCAGGACCGTACGTACTCGGCGTGAGTGCGGGAGCGAGTTTCGGCGTCGCACTGTTCCTGCTCGGCGCACCGCTGTTGGGATTCGCCGCGCATCCGCTGATGCAGACTTTGGGTACGGCAGGTGCGGCTTGGATAGGCGCAGCGGCGATACTGCTGCTCGTCATGTCGCTGTCGCGGCGCATAAAGGACATAATGGTGATTCTGATTCTCGGCATGATGCTGTCGTCGGCAATCGGCGCGGCGGTCGAGATTATGCAGTATCTCTCCAACGAAGCGGCACTCAAATCGTTCGTCGTATGGACGATGGGGTCGCTCGGCGACGTAACCTACGGGCAGTTAGCCATAATCGCTCCGGCGACGGTCGCGGGAATCGCACTCGCCGTAGCCGCAATCAAGCCGATGAACATGCTGCTGTTGGGCGAGAACTACGCCCGCACGATGGGGTTGGACATTCCGCGGACACGACGCATAATCTTCATCTCCACCACCCTGCTCGCGGGAACGGTAACGGCGTTCTGCGGACCGATAGGATTCGTCGGGCTTGCCGTGCCGCATCTCGCACGGATGATTTTCGCATCGGCAGACCACCGGACGCTCGTTCCGGCATCGATGCTCATCGGCACGGCGATGATGCTCGTGTGCGACATCGTCGCAAAGCGGCTGACGCTGCCGATAAACTCGGTAACGGCACTCACGGGCATTCCGATAGTGATATACATAGTAACCCGCAACCGCAGTCTGTTCAGATGATAACCTTACGCAACATAACGCTCGCCTACGGCGACCGCACTCTCGTGGAGAACGGTTCGGCGGAGTTCGCCGCAGGAGAACTGACGGCACTCGTCGGACGCAACGGCGCGGGAAAAAGCACCCTGCTGCGGGCAGTGACGGCGATAGAGCCGCCCAAAAGCGGCGAAGTGCTGCTCGACGGCACGAATGCCGCCGCGATGCCGCCCGAGACAATCGCCCGTACCATAAGTTTCGTCGGCACGGAAAGGGTGCGCATCGCCAACCTCCGCTGCGAAGACATCGTGGCAATCGGTCGCGCGCCCTACACCAACTGGATAGGACGGATGCAGGAGGTAGACCGCCGAATCGTCGCCGACGCGCTGCAAGCCGTAGACATGGAGGCTTTCGCCGCGCGCAGCATCGACACGCTGTCGGACGGCGAGTGTCAGCGGATAATGATTGCCCGCGCACTGGCGCAGCAGACGCCGACAATCGTTCTCGACGAGCCGTCGGCATTCCTCGACATCCCGACGCGGTTCGAAATCTGCCGTCTTCTGCAACGGCTCGCGCACGACGAGGGCAAGTGCATCCTCTTCTCGACGCACGACCTCGATGCGGCGATGCCCGTCTGCGACTCGGTAGCAGTGATAAGCGACCGCACGATTACCAAACTTCCTACCGCCGAAATCCGCAGGCAGGGCATCATCGAACGTCTGTTCGTAAACCGATAGTCATTCACGAACAGCATCATATTTGCATCCGCATCCACACACGATTCACCTACCATGAAAAACCGTCTGAAAGGCATATCCTACGCCGCACTGTCGTCCGCCACGTTCGGTCTCGCACCGTTTTTCACGGTGTCGCTGCTGAACGCGGGGTTGTCGCCGTGGGAGGTGCTGACATACCGCTGGGGGACGGCTTCGGTCGCACTCGCGCTGTTCGGATTCATGGCGGGGCTGCGGTTCCGCGTCAGCGGCTGAAATCTCGGCAAGATATTTCTGCTGAGCCTTCTGCGCGCCGCGACGTCGCTCTCGCTGGTAATCGCCTACGGCAACATCGCGACGGGCGTGGCTTCAACGATTCACTTCATGTACCCGCTCGCCGTCGCCGCGACGATGGGCATTTTCTTCCGCGAACGCATCCCAGCCAAAGTCATTGCGGCAATCGCCATATCGATTGTCGGCGCAACGATGCTTTCGAGCGGCGACATCACGGCAGCCGGCGGGAATCCGACAATCGGAATCGTCGCCTCCTGCATATCCGTTTTCTCCTACGGCGGCTACATCGTCGGCGTCCGCAAGTCGGGACTCGACGACGTCGATTCGGCAACGCTCACTCTGTGTGTCATGGCGTTCGGTGCGGCGATGTTTTTCGTCGCCGGCTCGTTCACTACGGGCGTGAAATTCGTTACCGACCCGCATCTGTGGCTCTACATCCTCGGCATCGGCATATTCGCGACGGCGGTGTCCAACATGTCGCTCGTCAAGGCGATAAAGCGAATCGGTCCTACGCTCACGTCGATACTCGGCGCGATGGAACCGCTGACGGCGGTCGTACTCGGCATTCTGTTCTTCGGAGAAAGATTCACGGTTACGGGCGCAATCGGCATCGTCCTCGTAATCGCCGCGGTAACGATAGCCGTCGTCCACACGACGTCGGAGGAGAAAGCCTGAGGAAAATTAAAGTCCTTAAAGTCTTTAATGTCGTTAAGGACTTTAACGAACCGTTCATCCGGCGTTTCCGCCGCCTGCCTCCGACATAATTTCGCGCCGACAGTCATTTTTTTAGTGAAAACGCTTGCAGATTATCATAATTTCACTACCTTTGTGTCACTAAATGCCCCGTAAAAGGGTGCGATAGCGGTAAGGCCCATTCGTCTATCGGTTAGGACGCAAGATTTTCATTCTT
>CAJMKE010000019.1 GCA_905213895.1 uncultured Alistipes sp. | reverse complement strand
CTGCGGTGCATATCTTAATCTCAAAACCCTGAAAGTAAATCCTATAAATGTATGAGATTGTATTAACCGATTATGTTACGTCAAAAATAATTCAAATATTCTTTACTCTATTAAATTCAGTGACTATATCGGTAATATTTGTTAGTCCTATTAAGCATACAGCGATCCAATATTTATATCGACCTTTATCCAAAAACTTCATTACAGTTTTCCCATCTGTTTCATTGCTTGTTCAACTTCGGATGCTTTATAAAATGTTTTACGGTCAATCAAATAGTATTTGATTAGTTTCTTTTTTCGATAGCGAGCAAGTGTTCTTTTTGTTATATTCAACAGTTTACACATATCGTATGTATCGAGTAGGGTATCACCGTCGAAACATTGCTTATGCCGGATTACATGTTCAAGCATATCGTCTATATGATCGAAACGTCGCATTATTTTCTTAAACATTTCCATTCGTTCTTCCCATTCTTCAGTTTTCATAGTAATATATTTTTGATTTACAATTACAAAGTTGCACAAGGAGAAACCGACAAAAAAGGAAGATTCCACAGAACCTTCCTCAATTATTTTTATAATCAACTAACCGTCAAATACCTGTATTACCACTATTTTCAATCAGGATATTCCTCATTTTATCTACGAATGCCGTACATTTGATTTTTCGTTCTAATAATTGTAACCTCATCTTATACGGTTGCGGTAATTCAATATGCAATAATCTTTCGAAATGTGCAATAACTTTAATGAATGGTGCAGGTTTACGATCTTTATCAACGAAAGCAGTAAGGTAAACCAACGCTGAAATAATCTCCATAAGTGCACGTTTGCCGCAATCCGGATTCCAATATAATTCCGATTCAGGAATTTGTACTGCGACTTGCCATATATCGGCTTCCGGATATTGCGATTTTAGTTCTATCATTCTTATTTTTGCATTCAACAACGCATACGCTTGTGCTACACAACTATTAAGCAATCTGATTTTTCTCGAACAGAAAAAAACTTCGCGATGCGCATTAGTATAATTAGACATTATCTCCCGCATATAAAAAATTTCTTGTATTTGCATTCTACTTTTATCTTTATGATTCAAAGAATCTCTATTATTATCCATAAATTCTCCGAATGCGATAATTATTTCTCCGTATGTAACATTATCTCCATTACCGATAACTATATCGGTAAAGTCGTTTATACGATTCTGGTTCATATATTAGTATAGTTATTTAAGTTCGGTAATTGATAAATACTGAAAAAGAATTACAGCCTAACACCTATGTTAAGGGTCAGGCTGTATGATTATTCGTAGAATGGAGGAGATTTATTCTTATAAATTACTGTACAAAGAATGAATTATTATATGGCAAGTAGTCTGAAATGAGCCACCTATAATGGCTCATTTACATTTTACAAAGTTTAAGAATTTCGATTGTTCGAAGAAAATTCTTGATTAGATCTCAATTTTTCATTTTAGCGCATATATTTGAATTAAAAGTTTTCAAAAAAATGCGCGTATCCAGACTCAAACCGATAATAAAAGCTCGTGTATGTATAATTAAGGCTTAGTCAGGAAACGCGCATGTTTGTCCCCTGACTGTTAATTCAGCCTTAATCTTTTTTAATACACGAGTTATCGGTTAGACTAACAGTCCACTATTCAAATATACACACTTTTGTGTTACTAACAAAATATTTTCTCAAATTTTACATTCAGATATTTGCACGCTGCATCTCTTCTAAAATCTTTTGATCTAATACACGTGCATAAATACGCGTCATTTTCACATCCGAATGCCCCAACATTTTTGCGACACTTTCTATGGATACTCCCCGTCCCAGCATCAATGTAGCGAACGTATGGCGGGCAACATGTGTCGTAAGTTGCTTATTAAGTCCACATATATCCGACAATTCTTTTAGATATGCATTCATTTTCTGATTGGACAATACCGGCAACAAGACATCTTTAACTCGGCATACGACATTATCTTTATATTTATTCAGAATAGACCGTGGAATATCGAGCAAAGGAATATTGCACATATTCTTCGTCTTCTGTCGTGGTTTCCTAATCCATAACTTTCCGTTTGCATCTGTAACTATGTTGGATGCAGTAAGTTGCAAAACATCTGAAAATGCCAATCCTGTATAACAGCAAAAGATAAATACGTCTCTTACCTGCGCCAATCTTTCTATGGAAATATTCTTTCTATATATCTTATCAATCTCCTGCTTTTCGAGAAATGGACGGTCTACCGGCATTAAAGAAAATCGAACATCTCTAAACGGATCCTTTTTAAGCCACTCCCGCCGCTGTGCTATCAAAATAATCTTCTTAAAATTTTTCAGATATTTTGTAGTCGTGTTATGACAGCATTTTCGAACCGTTTTCAAATAGAATTCATAATCCTCTATAAATCGTCTATCTATTTCATCAAAATAAATATCTTCCTTATTATATGTATGCCGCATAAACTCGACAGTATGCCGGAGACACGTTTCATACCGCTCGACTGTCGCCGGAGACATGTCTATTCCCGATAATGCACGGCATCTGCCATTATGTTCTTCGAATAATTCTACCAATGAATGCCGTGCCGGTTTATCTTTTCCAAGATACCTGTCGAGTAACATTTGGGCAGTAATATACTGCACTCCGTCGATTTCCATCTCCCGATGAATGCGTACGATTTGTGCTCGGATGGAATCCAAATACATATTTAATTCACGGCATAAAACGGTACGTTCGCTCGCTCGTCCGCGAGCAGAATTCCACATATCCGGTGATACCGTACGTTTGACGGATGTATCGGCACGCACATGATCTACCGTTATGCGTAATTGAATAGGGGATTCCCCATGCTTGTTAAGGCGTGTTCTGCGAATGTAGAACGCAATACTGAAAGACGATCTTTTTTCCATTTGTTACACTTGTTTTAATGATACAAAACTAACTGTACAAGTGCAATTCACGGCTACGCAGATTTCAGCAATTCAGGTAATTATCTCCATTCTGGGTGGCATTTTCGAGCCATATGTTTTTGCCACCTTATAGTCCACCGGAAAACGACATATATTGCCTGATTATGCTTATATGCCAAAAATAAAAAAGACTGTAAATGTGTAATTTACAGTCTTTAACCGGCTTTTGCTGCGATTTTTGGCGGAGAGAGAGGGATTCGAACCCCCGGTACAGTTACCCGTACACCGCATTTCGAGTGCGGCCCGATCGACCACTCCGGCATCTCTCCGGTCGTTTCAGCGTGCAAATGTACAAATTATTTTTTATCATCCGACATTTCGGCGGCAAAAAAAGTGTATTCGCCGCATTTTTTTGCCGTATCGGAGGCTACGATTCGCTAATCTCACACTTATTTATTACATTTGCATACGGGATTATACGATTTAGGCACGATTTTTCGTTAGTGTAACGAACGGATAACTAAACACACTTTCACTATGAAACGGATTCTGATTACTGCGGTTATCTTGCAGGCGGCAGCCCTGATGACGGGATGCGCGTCGGCATTCAAGTCGTCGGCATTCAGCGACGACCTCTACGCCATACACAACAAGACCGAAATAGCCCAACGCCAGAAGGCGGAAGCCGAACTCGCCAAGGCTCAGGCGGAGGCGCGTCAGGCTCAATGGGAGGCGAAAATCGCCGAAGCCAAGGCGAATGCCGTCGCTTCGGGCGACTACACCGTCTACGAAGCGTCCGTAAATCCTTACGACGCAGTCCTCGCCGACACCTACGAGAGCGCGTACGCACGCCGTCTCTACGGCTTCGAGTCGCCGTCGTACCGCATGCCGTCGAGTTACTACACGCTGCGCTACAACGACGCGTTCCACTACGCCACGGCATACGACCCTGCATTCTACAACGTGATGGTCTCGGGCAACCAGGTATGGGTCGAGCCAAAATACATCACCTCGATGTTCGGCACATGGGGCGCATCCGTCGCATTCCCATCCTACGGCTGGTACAACGGCTGGGTTTCGCCATACAACTACGCATGGTGGGGCTATCCTCACTTCTCGTGGTACGACTGGAACTGGGGCATGCACTACGACCCGTGGTGGGGATTCGGTTTCGGCTGGGGCTGGGGTTACCCTCACCGTCCGCCGCACCATCACTATCCGCCGCATTACGGCGACGGCTGGCATCGTCCTGGCGGAGGACACAGACCGGGCGGCAACGTCGTCCACCGACCTGCGTACCGCGCACCGTCCTACACGGGCAATCCGTCGTCCCGTCCGAACAACGGCACAGTCCGCCGCGGAGGCACGACGACCGGCAGCGGCATCTACCGCGGCAGCGGAGCGACGCGCAATCAGGGGACGAACAGTTCGGGACAGTACCGCGGACAGTCGAACAACCGCAACAATTACAACAACTACAACGACCGCAACGACAACAACTCGTTCCGTCAGAACAGCACGCCGTCCTACAACCGCGGCGGTTCGAGCGGCTACTCGGGAGGTTACTCGGGCGGCGGCAACTCGTCGGGCATGAGCCACGGCGGCGGACAACGCAGACGCTAACAAAAAACGACCTTAAAGACCTTAAAGACCTTAAAGACTTTAAGGACCTTAATAATATTGAGTTATGAAACGCATCCTACTTTGCATATCGGCGGCATTGCTCTGCGCAGGCGCAGCATCCGCCCAGAGGACGTCCTACGACACGGGCGGCGTGGCGATAGACCCGCACTCCGTAACGGCTATGGACCTGTTCAACCTGTCGCAAACGCAGTTCAACTTCGGCACGGCGCGTTCGGCGGCAATGGCGGGCGCATTCACCTCGCTCGGAGCCGACATGTCGTCGATGTCGATAAATCCGGCGGGACTGGGCATGTACCGCCACAACGAGGTCGCCGTAACCCCGATGATGTCGTTCAGCCGCAGCGAAACATCCGCCGCACCGTTCGAGAAGGGCAACCGCAACCGCTTTTCGCTCGGCAATCTCGGCTTCGTGCTTAAACTGCGCGAGAGCGCCAAGGGCATCACCGCAATCAACCTCGGTTTCGGCTACAACCGCCTCGCCGACTTCAACTACCGCTACTCGCTCGCATCCCACGGGCAATCGTCGTCCATCGCCGACGCCTACGCCCGCCAACTGCGCGGCAGCGACATATCGTCGGGCTACCTCAAAAGCGACCAGTTCTACTGGGGCGATGTAGACCCGTCGCTCTGGGGAGCATCGCTGGGATACTTCACGGGGCTCGTCTCCGACGCTTCGGGAACGTGGGAGCGCGACATGATTGCTCCGAACGCCGAGGTCGGACAGTTTTCCACCGTCACCAGCAAAGGTTCCGTCGGCGAATACGTCATCTCGCTGGGAATGAACATCAACAACAAGGTCTACGTAGGCGCGTCGCTCGGCATCCACAGCATATCCGTCCGCCGCAACATCTACTACGGCGAGAACTACAAATATTCGAGCGAACCGTCGCTTGCCTACCGCATGGACTACTTCAACTACGACCAGTCCACGAAAATCAGCGGTGCGGGCGTCAATTTCAAAATCGGCGTCGTCTACCGCCCTATCGAGGGTCTGCGCCTCGGCTTCGCATTCCACACGCCGACCTACTATTCGCTGACCTACAAGTACCGCGGCGGCATGACATCCGACGTGAAATCGATAGGCTCGAACCCCGACGGCTACGAACTCGACAGCGAGGGCTACATCAATCCGCCGCTCTCGGAAAGTACCGCACTGCTCGTCGATGACGGAAGTTACAGTTGGGAGTACATCTCGCCGTCGCGAATGCTCTTCGGCGCATCCTACACGTTCGGCTCCTTCGCCGTAATCTCCGTCGATTACGAGCGCGACTGGTACAACGGCATCCGCGTGAAGCAGTCGCCTTACGGCAAGGGTCTCTACGACAACTTCGCCCGCGACAACTTCAAGGGTTCCAACACGCTGCGCATCGGCGCGGAGGTGCGTGTGATACCTCAAATCGCATTGCGCGCAGGCTACGGGCTGTGGGCGTCGGCACTGAAAGATTCGTCCGCGATATTCTCGTCGCCGGTAATCTACCGCACCGACTATGTCGGAGCAGGCATCGGCTTCACGCTCTCCAAGACCGTGTTCCTCGACCTCGCCTACCAGTACCGCCACGACAAGTTGACCGACTACATGACGTACTATTATTATAACGATGTCGAGGAGGGTTCGAGCCCTGTCTACCGGACGACGCTCGACCGCCATTCGGCGATACTGACGCTCGGCTTCCGCTTCTGACGATTTGCCGCCGCCGATTCGAATCGGCGGCTGACCTTAAAGACCTTAAAGACTTTAAGGACTTTAAAGTAATTCTTTCCGGAAATTTTGCTTACCTTTGCACCTTGCGTGCAAAGGTATTTTTTCGCACGCCCGCGCACAACGACCGAACAATAACAACAACGAAATATATGGCAGTAGAACTCAAAGACTTAACCAAAGCCGACGACAACTATTCGCAGTGGTACAACGAATTGGTGGTCAAGTCGGGTCTTGCCGAAAATTCGGCAGTCAGAGGCTGTATGGTAATCAAGCCTTACGGCTATGCTATCTGGGAAAAGATGCACGACGTGCTTGACGCGATGTTCAAGGAGACGGGACATCAGAACGCCTATTTCCCGCTCTTCATCCCGAAATCGTTCTTCTCCAAGGAGGCTCACCACGTCGAGGGCTTCGCCAAGGAGTGCGCCGTGGTTACGCACTACCGGCTTAAAAACGACCCGAACGGCAAGGGCATCGTCGTAGACCCCGATGCGCGCCTCGAAGAGGAACTCATCGTGCGTCCTACCTCCGAAACCATCATCTGGAACACCTACAAGAACTGGATAAACTCCTACCGCGACCTGCCTATCCTCTGCAACCAGTGGGCTAACGTCGTCCGCTGGGAGATGCGCACGCGACTGTTCCTGCGCACCGCCGAATTCCTCTGGCAGGAGGGACACACGGCGCACGCCACCCGCGAGGAGGCCATCGAGGAGGCGACGAAGATGGTGCATGTCTACGAAAAGTTCGCGCAGGAGTGGATGGCACTTCCGGTAATCGTCGGACACAAGTCGCCTAACGAGCGTTTCGCCGGCGCGGAGGACACCCTCACCATCGAGGCTCTGATGCAGGACGGCAAGGCTTTGCAGAGCGGCACATCGCACTTCCTCGGGCAGAATTTCGCCAAGGCGTTCGACGTGAAGTTCGCCAACCGCGAGGGCAAACTCGACTACGTGTGGGCTACGTCGTGGGGCGTCTCGACACGCCTTATGGGCGCGCTCATCATGGCTCACTCCGACAACAACGGACTCGTTCTGCCGCCGAAACTCGCTCCTGTTCAGGTGGTTCTCGTGCCTATCTACAAGGGCGACGAGCAACTCGCAGCCGCACGCGCCAAACTCGACGAGATTGCCGACGGTCTGCGCGCCAAGGGACTGCGCGTCAAGGTCGACGACCGCGACAACGTCCGTGCGGGCTTCAAGTTCGCCGAATACGAACTCAAAGGCGTTCCGGTGCGTCTGGCTCTCGGTCAGCGCGACATTGAGAACGGCACCATCGAACTCGCACGCCGCGACACGCTCACCAAGGAGACCGTTCCGCAGGAGGGCTTGACCGACCGCGTGGCAGCGTTGATGGACGAGATACAGCACAATATCTTCCAAAAGGCTCTCGACTACCGAAACTCGATGATAACCAAGGTCGATACGTGGGACGAGTTCGTCGATGTGCTGAACAACAAGGGAGGTTTCATCTCGGCACACTGGGACGGCACGGTCGAGACCGAAGTCGCAATCAAGGAGGCGACGAAGGCGACCATCCGCTGTATTCCGCTCGATGCCGAGGAGGAAGAGGGCGTATGCGTCTTCACGGGCAAGCCGTCGCACCGCCGCGTACTCTTCGCAAGGAGTTACTAACCGACCGGCGTTAGATATGACAGCGGGGGCTTCGAAAGCCCCCGCTGTCGTTTAAGGTCGTTAAGGACTTTAAGGACCTTAACGACTTTTCTGCTCGCCTTTCCCTCTCGTAATTTCGCCCCCGAAAAAAGGCGGTTCACCGACGCCGGTTTTGTCCTATGCAACCCCCGCCACCCCGTCCGGAACACTCTGCGGCACGGATATTGCATCGTAAACGGCGGGTAACGGAGAGCCGTGGCGACGGACAACAAAACCAAAAGGATTTGGAAATTCGACAAAATGTGCTTATCTTGCACCCGTAAAGGTTGCCGTTCGCGGCGATTTTACCCGAATATTAACTAAAAAACTGATTGCCTATAAGAAAAACTCTACTCTTTATTAACCGTTAAAGAAAGGAAAAGAGTATGAACGTACAGGTAAGAAGCGACCAGGCTTTGCTCAACAGTTATCTGCAAGGCGACCGGAGCGCGATTTCCCGACTTATAGAGCGACACACCCGCCGCGTTCGCGATTATATACGAATGATGGTCAAGGACAACGATGTCGCCGACGACATCTTGCAGGAAACCTTTATCAAGGCGGTCCGCGTCATCGACGAGGGTCGGTACACGGACAACGGAAAGTTTCTTTCATGGATTCTGCGCATCGCGCACAATCAGGTGATAGACCACTTCCGGGCGCAGAAGCAGAACAGGCAGGTGAACGAGTCGAACGCAGGCTACAACGTTCTCGGAACACTCCGATTCGCGGAGAAAAACGTCGAAGACCGCATGGTCGCAGACCAGATAGAGGCGGATGTCCGCTCGCTGGTCGAGATGTTGCCCGACGAACAGCGCGAGGTCGTGATGATGCGTTACTTTTCGGGTTTGAGTTTCAAGGAAATCGCCGAACAGACCGACGTGAGCATAAACACCGCACTGGGGCGTATGCGTTACGCGTTGATTAACCTGCGCAAGATGATACGGGAAAAGAATTTGGTTTTATGCTGATTTCGGCACAATAAACCGAGGGGCGTTCCGTTATGATTGAGGATACGAAATTTATAACAGGGTCGCCTATGGAAAATATCGACAAGCAAAGTCAAAGAGATGTTTCCGATGAAGATCTTTTGATGGCGCAAGTAATTTGCGACGATGCCGAACTGTTCTATCTGGACGTGTTTCTGGCGGAGATTCTCTCAAAGGAGGCATAATTGAGGGTTAATTTGTGGGGAGCGGCTGTTCTAACGAGCAGCCGCTTATTTTTTGCATTTCAATGCAAAAAATAAGCGGCGCAAAACGCCGCCTTTCGTGTTACCTCCATCTGTGAAAGAGAGAGTCCTTAAAGTCCCTAAGGTCCTTAAAGACTTTAACCGACGCCAAGCCGAGAGCAGTCGAACTTGTTCGGACTGCCGAGGCGCGAAGGAGGAAAAGCCCGCGAACGCGGGATTAATGACTTTTCTGTCAGCCTTACCCCCTCATCAGCACCGACGAGTCGCCGTAGGAAAGGAAGCGGAAGCCGTTCGCCAGCGCGTAATCGTATATCCGCCGCCAGTCGCCGCCCACGAACGCCGACACGAGCAGCAGCAGCGTCGATTTCGGCTGGTGGAAGTTGGTAACGATATTCTCCACTATGCGGAAGCGGAAGCCGAGCGGCGTAATCATAATCCGTGTAGCCGCTTTCAGCCGTTCCAGCCCGTTCGCCTCCATGTAGCCTATGAGTTCGCGCAACGCATCCTCGCCGGAAAACTCCTCCGGAATGTCGTAAGCCTCCCACTGCCCGACGACGTCGCAGTCGTAAGCCCTGCCGCAGCGGATGCGCCATGCGAGTGCCGGCAGCGACTCCAACGTCCGTACCGACGTCGTTCCCACGGCGACTATCCGTCCGTAAGCGGCGAGCAGCGCACGCAGCGTATCGAGCGTAACGTCGAAATGCTCGGTGTGCATCGGGTGCTGTGCCGCATCCTCCGACTTGACGGGCAGAAACGTTCCCGCGCCGACATGCAGCGTAACCTCGCCGAAGCCGAAGCCCCGTTCGCGCAGCGAAGCGATGAGTTCGTCGGTAAAGTGCAGACCCGCCGTGGGGGCTGCGACCGACCCTTCGAACTTGGAATAGACCGTCTGATAGCGCGTATTGTCTATCTCCTCGCTCTCGCGGTTGAGATACGGCGGAATCGGAATCCGACCCAGATATTCGAGCAACTGTCCGAACGTCATGTCGGCATCCCACTCGAAGCGCACGATATGTTCGCGCGTCCCCCGCTCGACTATCGCGGCTCGCAGCGAGCAGGCGCGCCCCTCGTGGTCGAACGGAATCGCGACCTCGCCCGACTTCCACTTTTTCAGATTGCCGACGATGCAACTCCACTCGCACCCGCCGCGGACGGCGAATGCCCGTTCGTAGTCCGCCGGAGCGTGCGGTTCGAGGCAGAACACCTCGACCCTCGCGCCCGAATCCTTGTGCATCACCAGACGTGCGCGCACGACCTTCGTATTGTTGAAGACGAAGAACGACCCCTCCGGCACGACGTCGCCGAGGTCGCGGAATCTCCGTTCCGCAATATCGCCGCCGCGGTAGACGAGCAGTCTGGATTCGTCGCGTCGCGCGAGCGGAAACTTGGCTATGCGTTCGTCGGGCAGCGGATAGTCGAAATCGTTGATGTTTATGTGTCTTTCCTGCATATCGTTTCGATAATGGGCTGCCCCGAAAAGAGCAGCCCAATATTGATTAAGGTCGTTAAGGTCGTTAAAGTCCTTAAAGACTTTATAGCCGACGGCAAATGCCGTCGGCTGACCCTTATTATTTCGCGAATCCCTTGCCGATAGCGAGGAAATCCTCAGCCTTCAACGCGGCTCCGCCGATAAGACCGCCGTCCACGTCCTCCTTGGCGAAGATTTCGGCAGCGTTCGACGGCTTGCACGAACCTCCGTAGAGAATCGGACACTCCTCGGCAGCGGCACCGAACTTCGAGCGAAGCACCTCGCGGATGTATGCGTGAATCTCCTGCGCCTGCTCTGCGGTAGCGGTCTTGCCCGTACCGATAGCCCAAACCGGCTCGTAAGCGATGACGAGGTTCTTGAACTGCTCCTCGGTGAGGTTGAACACAACCTCCTCGATTTGAGCCTTCACGACGTCGAAATGACGGTTCGCCTCGCGCTCTTCGAGGTTCTCGCCGACGCAGTAAATCGGAATGAGGTTGTTCGCGTAAGCCTGCTCCATCTTCTTGTTGAGCGTAGCCGACGTCTCGCCGTAGTACTGACGACGCTCCGAATGACCGAGAATCACGTACTTGCAGCCGAGAGCCGCAATCATCGAAGCCGCAACCTCGCCCGTGTACGCACCCTTAGCCTCGGCAGCGCAGTTCTGCGCACCTACCGCGATGTCCGAACCCCCGACAGCCGCAATCACCTGCGAAAGGTGGGTGAACGGAGGGCAAACGATGAAATTAACGCACTCGCAAACCTCGCCGCGACCTGCCACGACGTTCTTTGCCAACTCTACTCCCTCTGCGGGAAGGGTATTCATTTTCCAATTACCCGCAACGATTTTTTTTCTCATAGTAGTATTTTTTTGTTTTTATAAGGTCTTTAAGGTCCTTAAAGTCCCTAAGGACTTTATTTATTACTCCTCGCACCAGCGTTTCACGTCCTCCATCGAAGGGGCTTTCAGTCCGAGTTTGTTCTTCTTGTTGTAGCCGCACAGGTCGTTGAAGAACTTGCCTGCCGCGAGTTTGTGCAGCGACTCGACGGTGATGTAGCCCATCTTCTGTATCACCGGTATCCACTCCTCGGGAACGCCGATTTCGAGGTACTTCTCCGGCGCGTCGGCAACGACCTTCTTCTCCGGACGCATCGTCGGGAAGAACAGCACATCCTGAATCGAGGTCTGACCCGTCATGAACATCGTCAGACGGTCGATACCGATACCCATTCCCGAACACGACGGCATGCCGTATTCCAGTGCGCGGACGAAATCCATATCGATAATCATCGCCTC
Organism: uncultured Alistipes sp.; assembly: GCA_905213895.1. Classification (GTDB taxonomy): domain Bacteria; phylum Bacteroidota; class Bacteroidia; order Bacteroidales; family Rikenellaceae; genus Alistipes. The sequence goes on along the minus strand of CAJMKE010000019.1, from coordinate 23,475 downwards.
GTCGTCGCCCTTCTCCGACAGTCGCATCTGCTCCTGGAAACGCTCCAACTGGTCGATAGGGTCGTTCAACTCCGAGTAGGCGTTGCACAACTCCTTGCCGTTCACGAACAACTCGAAACGCTCCGTCAGGTCCTTGTTGTCGCGATGACGCTTGCACAGCGGCGACATCTCTATCGGATAGTCGCACACGAACGTCGGCTGCACGAGGTCGCCCTCGCAGTACTGCCCGAATATCGCATCGATAAGTTTGCCCTTGCCCATCGTGTCGTCGATTTCGACATTCAGGCGCACGCACGCCTCGCGAATCTGCTCCTCGCTCTGCCCCGTGATGTCGTAGCCCGTCTTTTCGAGAATCGCATCCGTCATCGTCAGGCGGCGGAAAGGAGCCTTGAACGAAATCGCGCGACCGTCGATTTCGAGTTCCGTCGTACCGTTCACGGCGACAGCCACCCGTTCGAGCATCTGCTCCGTGAACTCCATCATCCAGCGGTAGTCTTTGTACGCCACGTAGATTTCCATGCAGGTGAACTCCGGATTGTGGGTACGGTCCATACCCTCGTTGCGGAAGTTCTTGCCGAACTCGTACACGCCGTCGAAACCTCCGACAATCAGTCGTTTGAGGTACAGTTCGGTGGCGATTCGCATATAGAAATCGATGTCGAGCGCGTTATGGTGCGTGATGAACGGACGCGCCGAAGCACCGCCCGGAATCGGTTGTAGAATCGGGGTTTCGACTTCCAGGTAGCCTTTCGAGTTGAAGAACTCGCGCATGGTCGCCATGATTTTGGCGCGCTTCACGAACACCTCGCGCACCTTCGGATTGACCGCCAAATCGACATAACGCTGGCGGTAGCGCACCTCGGGGTCGGTGAGTGCGTCGAACTGCTGTCCGTCCTTCTCCTTGACGATAGGGAGCGGACGTATCGACTTGGAAATCACCGTGAACTTACGGCAATGCACCGACAGTTCGCCGGTATTGGTGCGGAAAACGAATCCCTCGACGCCGATGAAGTCGCCGATGTCGAGCAGTTTCTTGAACACGGTGTTGTACAATGTCGGGTCGCCCTCCGGACACACGTCGTCGCGGCGGATATACACCTGAATGCGACCGGTATGGTCTTGCAGTTCGAAAAACGATGCGCTGCCCATGATGCGGCGGCTCATGATTCGACCCGCAATCGCCACGTCGGCATAACGCTCCGGCTCGGCGTCGAAATGCTCGGCGATGTCGGTCGCCGTGGCGGTAACGTCGAACTTCTGCGCCGGATAGGGGTCTATACCGAGTTCCCGCAAAGCCGCAAGCGACTGGCGGCGCAATTGTTCCTGTTCGCTGAGTTGTTCAATCATATTTCGTCAAAGTTTTATTTTCTCTTCTTTAAGGTCTTTAATCCCGCGTTCGCGGGCTTTTCCTCCTTCGCGCCTCGGCAGTCCGAACAAGTTCGACTGCTCTCGGCTTGTCGTCGGTTAAAGTCTTTAAGGTCGTTAAGGTCTTTAACGACTTTTCGCCGCAAAGATAACTATTTTTTCACTACCTCGTCCAACTTTTTCCACAGCAGATACATCGCGCCGCCCGCTATCATTCCCACGCCCAGTCCCAGCGCGAGGTCCATCGGGAAATGGCATGCCAGATAGATGCGCGAATAACATATCAGCAGCGTCGCGAAAACGATGAACGCCGTGTACCAACGGTTGCGTATCGCGCATGCCGACAGCACCGCCATCGACGCCACCGTCGCCGCGTGAGCCGACACCGTGCCGTAAGGTCCGTGGGCATACGACGGCACGTGGACGAGCCCCTGCAACTCGGCGGTGAACATCGGACGCTGGCGCGCCGGAAAACTCTCCCACACGTGTTTGAGCAGTCCCGAGTGCTTGAATATTCCGCACAGCATGTCGGCAAGCCCCATAGCCACCGCCAGACAGGCGACGAAGCCTATCGCGCTTTTCCAGCCGTACTTGCGCCACACGACCGCAATGATGAAAATATAGAGCGGAATCCACATCGCCGTACCGGATATGGTCTCCATAATCGTGTCGAGCGTCTTTCCGCCGTCGAAATTGAGGGCGAGAAACAGCCCGTGGTCGAAAGTGTACATTGTCTTTTCTTTTCTGTTCTTTTTCGTTAAAGTCCTTAAAGTCTTTAAGGTCGTTAAGGTCGTTAGGGTAAGGTTTTCGCGTTGCCCGACCCTATCTCATCTCCGCTCCCATCGCCTTCGCGATTGCCTTCGGGATGTCGGTATTGTCGCGGCAGCCGCGGAAATTCTCCGCACCCGCACCCCACGCATAGTACGGAATCTGCATTCCCGTATGCGCCAGTCCCGCCCACGTGATGTGGGCCTTGCGGTTGAGCAGCCTTATCGCCTGCGACGCCATCTTCTCGTTGCTTGCATAGAGGTCCACCACCTTGTCGGCACTCCTAACGAAACTCTCGTCGAACGTCTTGCGCAGCGACTTCTCCTCCGTTTCGGTGATTTCCACTCCGCCCCAGAATCCGAGCGACTCGCGCAGCAGAGCCTTCATGTCCTCCCAGCCGGTGCGACCCGTCGCGCGCAGATGCGTCATCCGCCGCGACAGAGCCTCGATGGAGCATGTCTGATGCGTCAGCAGTTCGATATGCATACAGTATTTACGGTATCCGAGCGCGATTCCGCCCGTCTCGTGGTCGGACGTAACGACAATCAGCGTTTCATCCGGATGCCGCCCGGCGAATGCGAGAGCGAGGTCTATCGCCGCCGAGAAGTCGTTGATTTCGTTGAACAGCGTTACCGCGTCGTTGCTGTGGCAGGCGTAGTCGATTCTGCCGCCCTCGACCATCAGGAAAAATCCCTTGCGTGCGTCCTCGCGTTCGAGATATTTTATCGCCGCATCGGTGAATCCGACTACCGACGGTTCGCCCTCGCCGCGGTCTATCGCATAGCGCATCGCCTTGCGCGAAAGCGAGTCCGAAAGCAGCACCACGCGCCGTCCGCGCACCTCAGCCGCCTCGTCGGCACGCTGCGACACGACGACGCCCGCATCGCGGAACTCGCGCACCAAATCATCCGCGCTCAACGAATCCCTGCTTCTGAAAAGGAATGTCGAACCAGCCGCGAAATCGACGTCGTCGCACTCTTTGAGTTGACGCGCTATGCGCACGTATTCGCCGCGATAGTCGCAGTGGGCATAGAACGAACTCGGCGTGGCGTGGTTCACTCCCACATTGGTTACCACACCCGTTTTCATGCCGCGGCGGTGCGCCATTTCGGTAAGATTGACCACGGTGCGCTTGTCGGCATCCGTACCCATATATCCGTTCACGCTCTTCACGCCCGCAGCCAGCGCGATTCCCGCTGCCGACGAATCGGTTACGAGCGACGATGCCGACCAATTGTCCGCATAGCCTCTCACCGGAAAGGCGTCGAACGGCAGCAACTCCCGCTTCGCGACGTCGCCGCGGCGAGCCGCATTGTAGAGTTCCGTACCGTATACCTGATTGATTCCCAGTCCGTCGCCGACGAAATAGAACACGTATTTCGCCGCCGGCGCACCCTTCTTCCCGCGCGCCGACACGGGCGCGACCATACACACTGCCGCCACGGCGGCGAGGAGGGCGAACCGCCCCCAAAAACCGAGTCTCTTCATTATTATTTTATTCATACAACCGTCATCCCGAGTACCCCGTCATTCCGAGTACCCCCGCCGTCATTCTGAGCGCAGCGAAGAATCTGTTTCAACCTATTCCTGCATACAGATCCTTCGCTTCGCTCAGGATGACGAATATGTTTTGTTCCGTCTGTTATCTGCGCCGGTTCGACACGAGCGCGACATAGTAAAGCACCGAGGCTATCGCTGACAGTGCCGCCACGAGGTATGTACGGGCAGCCCAGCGCAGCGCGACCTTCGCGCCGTCCAGTTGCGCGCCCGACAGCGTGCGGCTTCTTTCGAGCCACTCCAACGCGCGCTCCGAGGCGTTGTACTCGACCGGCAGCGTGATTATCGAAAAGAGAGCCGACATGGCAATCATTCCGATGCCTATCCAGCAGATGATGTCGCTGCTCGACGAAGCCGTCATTATCAGTCCGAGCATTATCACCCATATCGCCGCTCTCGACGAGAAACTTACGACCGGCACCAGAGCCGAGCGCATCGCCAGCGGCGCATATCCCTGCGCATGCTGCACGGCGTGTCCGCACTCGTGGCACGCCACGGCGGCAGCCGACACGCTGCGTCCCGAATAGACCGAATCGGAGAGATTAACCGTCATCGTCTGCGGGTTGAAATGGTCGGTCAGGTGTCCCGCGACGTGAGTTACCCTGACATTATGGATATTGTTTTCGCGCAGCATCCGTTCGGCAATCTCGGCACCCGTCATCCCGTCGGGCAGCGCGACCTTGGAGTATTTGGCGAAAACCGACTGCAACCGGGCCTGAACGATATATCCAGCTACGGCGATTACGATTATAAGCAGGAACGCCTCCGACGTCGTAAAGTTGGAAATCACCTGATTTCCTCCCGCATAATCTGCGGCGAGCATTGCGATTGACATAGTTTTCTATCTTTTAATTATTATACTTCTTATACTGCAACATCCTGTTCGCCGTCATTCCGAACGGATTCTCCGTCATTCCGGATACCCCTCCCTCGTCATTCTGAGCGCAGCGAAGAATCCGAAAAAGATGTTTCGCTTCCGCTCAACATGACGAATCACGAATTTCGCGGATTTACAATATTAATATATATACGGAACAAAAGTAGCAAAAATTTTTTTACATTTGCCGAAAATAACCTTTTCGCGCCTATCGCAACGTCGATTGCGTGAAACGGGATTTTTTGCGCGGATACCGACGGCACGAATCCTGCCGTAATCCGCCTTACGACAAAAAACTGACAGTTATGGAGAAGATAAGCACTGCGGATAAAACCGCTTTCACCGCCGACGACCGCCGCTTCATGCAGATGGCAATCGACCTTTCGGTCGAGAACGTAGCCAACGGCGGAGGACCTTTCGGCGCGGTAATCGTCCGCGACGGCGAGGTAATCGCCACGGGCGTGAACAGGGTTACCGCGACCAACGACCCTACGGCGCACGCCGAGGTGAGCGCGATACGCGCCGCCTGCGCTGCGGTAGGCGACTTCAAACTGACGGGCTGCACGGTCTATTCGTCGTGCGAGCCGTGTCCGATGTGCCTGAGCGCGCTCTACTGGGCGGGCGTGGCGCGCATCCTCTACGGCAACACCAAGGCTGACGCCAAGGCGATAGACTTCGACGACTCGTTCATCTACGACGAAATCGCACGCGACTATTCGGAGCGTTCGATTCCGTGCGTGAACTTCATGCGCGACGAAGCCCTCGCCGCCTTCCGCGCCTGGACCGCCAAACCCGACAAAATAGCCTACTGACGACCTTAAAGTCCTTAATGACCTTAAAGACTTTAAGGACTTTATAGAAGCCCCTTGCAGCCCGATGGTAAAAAGCCTCTCATTGTTCATCTCACGCCGCACCGCACACGGCAGCGAATCGTCGCAAAGCGTCATGACGCATGTCGCCGCGACCGCCGTCGCCGTCAGCGTGGCAGTGATGATACTGACGCTCGCCGTCATCTTCGGATTCCGGCGCGAGATGGGCGCGCTCGTCTCGCGGTTCGCCGCCGACGTAACGGTTGCCGACCTGCGGGCGTTGAGGGCATCCGAAAGCATACCCGTCGCCGACAGCGAACGGGTGCGCGAACTGATAGCGGCAGCCGACGACAGCGCGCGCATCGTCGCCTATGCCGTCCGCGGAGGGGCGATACGCTCCGAACGGGCGATGGCGGGCATGGTTCTGAAAGGCGTCGAGTCGTCCGACGGAACGGCACTCTTCGCCGACGTCCTCGCCGAAGGCGAACTGCCGAGGTTCGGGGATGCGCGGCGCAAGGAGATTCTCATTTCCCGTTCGTGCGCCGACGCGCTCGGGGTCTCCGCCGGAGCGAGGGTCGAACTGCTCTTCATCGAAGAGGACGGCTCGCCGCGCCGCGAACTGTTCAAGGTATGCGGCATCTACGACACGGGGCTTAACGACGAGCAGGCGACGCTGATTCTCACCGACATCCGCAACGTCCGCAAAATCAACGGCTGGGACGAGGGGCAGATTACGGGCTACGAGGTGCGCACCGACGATTTCGACCGCGCCGACGAGGTCGCCGACGCCGTCAACCGCAATCTTTTCGAGTCTTACGACGGCGACGACAATCTGTCGGCAGTCAGCGCGCGGACGCTCCATGCCGAGATATTCAACTGGCTCGGCACCCACGACGTCAATGCGGCGGTCATCGTAACGATAATGTTCGTCGTCGCGCTATTCAACATGATTACCGCACTGCTGATACTCGTTTTCGAGCGGGTAAGGACGATAGGCATCCTTAAAACGCTCGGTATGACCGACGGCGGCATCCGCCGCATATTCCTCTGGCGCGCCGCATCGCTCGTCGCCCGGGGATTGCTCTGGGGCAACGTCGCAGGCATCGGGCTGGCACTGTTGCAGCAGCACACGCACGCCGTGAAACTCGATGCCGAGGGTTACAACGTCGCGGCGGTGCCTGTCGACCTCGACGCGGGCTGGATAGCCGGCATCGACATCGGCTTCGCGGCGACGATACTTTTGCTTTTGGCGGCGGCGACGACGATAGTCTCGCGCATCCGTCCCGCCGACACGATAAAATACGAATAACACCTGATATGGAAGAATCTGCCACCAAACGCGACCGCGTCAGACTGATGTTCGACGACATCGCACCGACCTACGACCGGCTCAACCACGTGCTGTCGTTCAACATCGACCGTCTGTGGCGGCGGCGCGTAGTCCGCATCGTGCGCCGCACGGGTGCCAAGCGCATACTCGACATGGCGACCGGCACGGGCGACCTCGCCATAGCCATGGCTCGCCGCATACGCGGATGCACCGTCTGCGGAGCCGACCTTTCGCCCGAAATGCTCGAAGAGGCGCGCCGCAAAATCGTCCGCCGCGGGCTCGACGAACGCATAACGCTGATGGAGTGCGACGCCGAGCGCATCGAATTGCAGGCGGGATGCGTCGATGCCGCGACGATAGGATTCGGCATACGCAATTTCGAGCATCCCGAACGCGGACTTTCGGAACTGTTCCGCACAATAAAGAGCGGCGGGCATCTCGTTATATTGGAGTTCTCGAATCCGCGCAACCGGCTTGTCGGCGCGCTGTACCGGTTCTACTCGCACCGACTGCTGCCGATTATCGGCGGTTTCGTGTCGCACAACCGCGCGGCATACGAGTATCTGCCCGATTCGGTGGACAGGTTTCCGGCACCGGAGGAGTTCGTCCGTATGCTCGAAGCGGCAGGCTTCACCGACGTGCGACGCCGCCCGCAGAGTTGCGGCATCGCCCAGATATATATCGCCCGACGCCCGTAAAAAACATATATTACCCATTTTACTTATATTACCTATAACTATGAAACTCTCTCTCCGCCTTATCGCCGCCGTTGCGGTTCTGCTGACGCTCTGCGGCTGCAACAAGGAGAACATGCGGCAGCGCATCACCGAAAAACTGCGCGTCGAATCGCTCGAAAAGGTTTCGGGCAGCCTTGCCGACGGCTGGGTAATCACGCTGCGTGTGAAGAACATGACGCGCTACACGCCCGTCCTGACCGACGGCACCGCCGAAGTGCGCCTCAACGACCGCAAGGTCGCCCGCGTGCGGCTTCTCGACAAGGTGGCAATCCCGAAACGCAGCGAAAGCATCGCCATAGACGTTCCCGTCAGCGTCTCGCTGTCGAATCCGTTGCAGGCTTACGCGCTATGGAACGCCGTGCGCAAGGGCAACTACGACGGCATCGACGTGTCGATAGACGCCCACGTCAAGGCTGCGGGAGCGACCCGACCGATAGCCGCCGACCGCGTTCCGCTCGAAACCCTGATGCGCAAACTCGGCTACAAGAAATGACAGAAACCCCCGACGTTAAGGTCTTTAAGGACTTTAACGACTTTAAGGACCTTAAAGAATACCCTATAAAACGATGAAACAACTCCTTACCCTCCTGTTCCTCCTCACCGCCGCCACCGCTGCGGCGCAGGACATAGCGTCATTCCGCCGCCGTCTCGCCGAACCGGTGCGCATAGACTCGCTCCGCACCGAATACAACACCGTCCGCATCGAGGAGTGCGGCGACGCAGCCGACATCGTCGCGCGTTCGGAGCAGAGCCGCCGCAAGAGCGTCAACGGCTACCGCATAGTGATTTTCATGAGCAACGCCCAGTCCGCCCGCACCGAAGCCCTCGCCGCCCGCGAGAGTTTCGAGACGATGTACCCCGACGAGCGGAGTTACGTTACCTACGAGAATCCCTACTTCAAGGTCGCCGTCGGCAACTGCACCTCGCAGGAGGAGGCGATAATACTGATGGAGCGCATCCGCCCGACCTTCCCGAAAGCGTTTCTGATGCGCGAAACCATCCCCGCATCGGAACTCGTGCAGAGATAATTGCGAGTTTATGAACGAAAAATGCGATAAAACTTGCTTTTTTTATTGCAATCGTCTAATTTTGCCGCTGAACATATGTTCGGACTTTTAATTCATTAACGCTATGAAGAAGATTTTTTCATTCGTTGTTCTGGTCGCTGCCGTTGCAATGGTAGGTTGCTGCGGTAACTGCAACAAAAAGAACGCCGCTGCCGAGGAGAAGGCATGCTGCGAGAATTGCGAGCAGTGCGAAAAAGCCGAGGAGTGCGCTAAATGCGCCGAGGGCGAGGCTTGCGCTTGCGAGAAGTGCGAGGCTGCCGCTGAGGCTGCTCCTGCCGAGGCTGCTGCCGAGGTTGCACCGGCTGAGGCTCCTGCCGAGAAATAATCAGGCAGACGCATCGCGCGAAGGTTCGGTTTCCGAGTTTCGGAAGCCGATTTTTTTGTCCGGGAGGATTGAGAGAACCGGGAGTTCTGAGAGTTCTGAGAGTTCTGGGATTTTTTGGGGGAGGGCTGGGATTAGGTGATATTTCGCAGTTCTCCCAGTTCTCCCAGTCCTCCCAGAACTCCCAATCCTCCCGGAACTCCCGGTTCTCCTCCCCCCACCGAAAATTTCCCAGCCGTCCGCCCGCAGGTTTACCGAAAAAATACATAACTTTGCAAAGACCAAACCCGATATTGCCGCCATGTCGTCATACCATACACCCGTATTGCTGGAAGAGTCTGTCGGACTGCTCGATATAAAGCCCGACGGCTGCTACGTCGACCTCACTTTCGGCGGAGGCGGACACTCGCGCCGCATACTCTCGGCACTCGGCGGCGGAGGACGGCTCTACGGTTTCGACCAGGACCGCGACACGATGGCTAACGCCCCCGACGATTCGCGGTTCACCTACGTCGAAAGCAACTTCCGCTTCCTGCGCTCGGCACTGCGGCTCCGCGGCGTAACGCAGGTGGACGGCATACTCGCCGACCTCGGCGTCTCGTCGCACCACTTCGACGCCCTGCCGCGCGGATTCTCGTTCCGCGGCGACGCTCCGCTCGACATGCGCATGAACCAGCGCGGGGGAGCGACAGCCGCCGACATCGTCAACAGCCGCAGTGAGGAGGAACTCGCCCGCATATTCGCCCAGTACGGCGAACTCGAAACCACTTGGAAAATCGCCGCCTGCATCGCCCGCGCGCGCGCAGCCGAACCGATTATGACGACAGCCCAACTGGTCGATGCCGTCGCCCCGTGTACGCCGAAGCGCGACGAATCGAAATTTCTCACCAAACTTTTCCAGTCGCTGCGCATCGAGGTGAACGGCGAGATGGAGGCGTTGAAGATGGCTCTCGAACAGAGCCTCAAAGTATTGAACCCCAACGGGCGGTTAGTCGTCATCTCGTATCATTCGCTCGAAGACCGGCTGGTGAAGAACTTCATGCGCAGCGGCAATTTCGAGGGCAGAATCGAGAAGGATTTCTTCGGTCGCGCGCTCGCGCCGTTCGAGCAGGTTACGCGCAAGGCGGTCGTGCCGACCGACGACGAAATAGCAGCCAATCCGCGTTCGCGCTCGGCGAAACTGCGCGCCGCAGCCAAAACCGCCGATGACAGATGAAGGAGTACGACGACATAGAGTTCATGACCGACTCTCCGGAGGAGATTCGCGAGCGCGAGCAGAAGGAGGAAATCAGGCGCATCGCCCGCACCGAGTACCGCCGCATGGCGTCGGGCGAGGCGGACGAGGACGTCGCCGAGGATATCCGCCGCGAGGAGGAGCAGCGTGCCGCGGAGGAGGAGTGCGAGCGCAAGTCGCGCAGTCCGCGCTGGCTGCTCGCCATAAGGCTGTTTCTGACGGGCGAGATACTTATTAAGGATGAGGTAACGAAGTTCTACAACTACGTGTCCTACATCGCGCTGATGTTCTTTTTGAGCATCGTCGTGCTTTTCGCCGCACTGCGGTCGGAGATGCGCTGCAACGAACTCGAACACGAGGTCGAGTTGCTGCACGAACGGTCGATACGCATCAAGGAGCAGCGTTACCGCCAATGTTCGCATTCGGCGATTGTCGAGCGGCTCGAACAGCGGGGGATAGAGTTGTACGACCCGCTCTCGCCCTCGAACGTGATAAAATAAGCAATATAGGCAAAATAAGTAATATAACATATACTACCTATAATACTTATAATGCCTATTAACTCAACCGACTATGGAGGAACAGAAAAAAAAGATGATTTCCGAGATTTCGCGACGGGTGAAGAAACTTTACATGATTTTCACCATCGTCGCGATATGCGTGTTCCTGCGCATCGGCTACGTCCAGTTCCTCTGCGGCGAGACGGCGACCAATGCCGAAAGGCTGCGCAGCACGCTCGTCTTCGTCGATACGCTCCAAGCCCACCGCGGCTCGATTCTCGCCCGCGACGGCAAGCCGCTCGCGACGTCGATATTCCGTCAGTCGGTCTACTTCGACTTCGGCAGCGAGGGCTTCGACAACCGCGAACGTTTCCTCGAAGATGCCGACTCGCTCTCGAAACTGCTCGCCGCCTACTTCCGCGACAAGAGCGCGAAGGAGTACTGCCGCATCATGACCACCGAGCATGACCGCTGCTTCCGCCTCGTGCGCGGACGCGACACCATGGTTATGCGCTCCGAAGGTCGTATCGCGCAGTGGTTCGACATGTTGCGCGGCGAGGCATGGAAAACCGTCCGCATCCACGACACCGTCCGCACCCACAGTTACACGCGGCTGTTCCGCGACATCGACTTCAACGAGTGGCAGACGCTCAAAACATATCCTATACTCAACGAGTCTCTCGGACGCGTCTACCAACTCGAAAAACACGACTTCCGCGTCTATCCCCACGACGAACTCGCCCTCCGCACCATCGGGCGCATCGGCGTGCAGAAGCCCTACGGCATCGAGGCGGCTTACCGCGAACAGTTGCAGGGACACGACGGCTACCAGTGGCTGCAATGTATCGCGCCGCGCTTTTACAGCCGCGTGGACGGAGCCGACTACGTGGAGCCGGAGGACGGACTGGACGTGGTTACGACAATCGATGTGGACGTGCAGGATGTCGCCGCCAAGGCACTGCGCCGCCAGTTGGAGGACGAAGCGGCGATATGGGGTACGAGCATCGTGATGGAGTGCGCGACGGGCGACATACTCGCCATGGTCAATCTCGGTCGCAACTCGAAGGGCGAGTTCGTCGAGAACCGCAACTACGCCCTCGGCGCGCGGCTCGAACCGGGTTCGACATTCAAACTCGCCGCCTCGCTCGCGCTTATCGAGGACAAGGATTTCACGCTCGACCGCGTCTACGATTCGGGACACGGCAAGCGCGTTCCGGTCGGCAGATTCAACAAGATACAGGACTCCCACAACATCGGCGGCAATATCGACATGCTGACGGCATTCGCGCAGTCCGCCAACGTCTGGTTCGCCAAGGCAGTCTATACCTCCTACGAGAACGACCCGCAGCGATACGTCGATTTCCTGCGCTCGCTCCATCTCGACCGCACCGTCGGGCTGGAATCGTTCGGCGAGGCGACCCCGATGATGCCGGACTACAAGACCAAATATAACTGGAACGGGCAGACGCTCGCCAACATGGGTTACGGCTACGGAATCGAACTTGCGCCAATCCACACCCTGACGCTCTACAACGCCGTCGCCAACGGAGGTCGCATGGTCGCGCCGCGGCTCGTTACGCGCATCATGCGCGGCAGCCGCACCGTCGAGGAGTTTCCGACAAAAACCCTCGTGGACGATATTTGCAGCCGCAAGACGCTCGCCACCGTGCGCCGGTGTCTCGAAGAGGTCGCGCTGACGGGTACAGCCAAGGAGTATTTCGGCGAAAAGGCGACGACATTCCGCGTCGGCGCGAAAACGGGTACAGCCAAGGTCGCGACCGGAGGAATAAAATTCAGCGACGGCTACTACCTCGGCTCGATGGTAACCTACCTCCCTGCCGACAAGCCGCGCTACACCGTCATGACGGCGATATTCAAGCGTCGCGGCGGCGGACGCACCGTCTACGGGGCGGGACTGGCGGGACCCGTACAGAAGCGCATCGCGACGTTCCTCTACAACCGCGACACCAACTGGGCGGGCGAGGTCGCCGACAGCGACACCGAACACTATCCGACCGACGTCAAGGGCGGCGACATAGCGAAGATACGCAAGGTCGCATCGCGCTTTTCGCCGCGCACGGCATACGACGACCGCACGGGCTGGGGACGCACGAAGGTGGAGTCCGACGCGACGGTCGCCATAACCACGCTCGACGAGAGCCGCAACACGATGCCGGACGTCATCGGCATGGGACTTTCCGACGCGATATTCATACTCGAAAACCGCGGGTTGAAGGTCGCTTTTTCGGGCAGCGGCAGGGTCGTCGGGCAGAGCATCGCCGCCGGCACGGGAATCCGCCGCGGCGACCGCGTAACGCTGAAACTGAAATAGAGTCCTTAAAGACATTAAGGACTTTAAGGACCCTAAGGACTTTAAAGAAAGAAAAAAGATAATGACCACTCTCTCCACCCTGCTGCAAGGCATCGCGTACCGCAAGGCTGTCGGCGCGACCGACATCGCAATCGGTTCGCTGACCTACGATTCGCGGACGGCGACCGCCGGCAGTTGCTTCTTCGCCACGGTCGGTACGCAGAGCGACGGACACGACTACATCGCCGCCGCCGTCGAAGCGGGCGCATCCGCCGTCGTGTGCGAACGGCTACCCGAAGGCGACCTGCCCTGCGGCTGCACATTCATCGTCGCGGACAACTCCTCGACCGCCATGGCTGTCATGGCGGCGAACTTCTACGGCAACCCGAGCCGGCGCATGAAGGTCGTCGGCGTAACCGGCACCAACGGCAAGACGACCGTCGCGACGCTGCTCTACGACCTGTTCCGCGCATTGGGACACAAGGCGGGGCTTATCTCGACCGTCGTCTACAAAATCGACGAACGCGAAATAGCCTCGACCCACACGACGCCCGACGCGATACGGCTCAACGCCATGATGCGCGAAATGGCGGACTGCGGCTGCGAATACTGCTTCATGGAGTGTTCGTCGCACGCGATAGTCCAGCGGCGCATCCACGGCATCGAGTTCGCGGGCGCACTCTTCACCAACCTCACGCACGACCACCTCGATTACCACAAGACCTTCGCCGAGTATGTCAAGGCGAAGAAACTCTTCTTCGACGACCTGCCGAAGGAGGCGTTCGCACTCGTCAATATCGACGACCGCAACGGCAGCGTGATGTTGCAGAACACGCGGGCGAAAAAATACACCCTCTCGCTGCGCTCCATGGCGGATTTCCGCTGCAAAATCATCGAGATGCTCTTCGACGGCATGAACCTGCGCATCGACGACCGCGACGTGTGGGTGCGCTTCCTCGGTCGCTTCAACGCCTACAACCTGCTGACGGTCTATGGCGCGGCGGTTCTGTTGGGTGCCGACCGCGAACGCGTATTGCTCGAAATCAGCAACCTGCACTCCGTCAGCGGACGTTTCGAGTTCATCGCGGCGAAGGACGGCACGACGGCGATTGTCGATTACGCCCACACGCCCGACGCGCTCGAAAACGTGATACGCACCGTGAACGAAATCCGCGACAAGAACCGCAGACTGACGGTCGTATGCGGATGCGGCGGCGACCGCGACAAGACCAAGCGTCCCGAAATGGCGGCGATAGCGGTCAAGTATGCCGACCTGGCGATTTTCACCTCCGACAATCCGCGCACCGAGGACCCCGAAGAGATTCTCCACGACATGATTGCGGGCGTCGAGGCTGGCAGCCGCTATCTGAAAATCACCGACCGCGCCGAAGCGATAAAGACGGCGGTGATGCTCTCCAACCCACGCGACATAATCCTCGTCGCGGGCAAGGGACACGAGGACTACCAGATAATCGGCAAAGAGAAACATCATTTCAGCGACCGCGAATGCGTCGCCGACTGGTTCGCCAAATTCAACAGATAACGAAAAACGACATTAAAGTCGTTAAAGACCTTAAAGAAGAAGAAAGAAGAATATGTTCTACCACCTTTTCAAATACCTCGACAACGTCTGCGACATTCCGGGCAGCGGAATGTTCCAGTACATTTCGTTCCGTGCGGCGATAGCCAATATCCTCGCACTGCTCATCATCATTTTCTTCGGCAAACGCATCATCGGTGCGCTGCGCCGCCACCAAATCGGCGAGACCGTCCGCGACCTCGGGTTGCAGGGGCAACTCGAAAAGAGAGGCACTCCGACCATGGGCGGCGTGCTGATTCTGCTCGCCATCACCGTGCCGATGCTTCTGGTCGGCAGGCTCGACAACGTCTACGTGCAGTTGATGATTGTATCGACGCTGTGGTGCGGCGCAATCGGCTTTCTCGACGACTACATCAAGGTTTTCCGCCACAACAAGGAGGGGCTCAAAGGTCGTTTCAAAATCGTCGGTCAGGTCGGACTGGGCATCATCGTCGGTTCGGTGATGTGCTTCTCCGAAAACATCGTCGTCCGCGAACACACCACCGTTCCGGTGCAACAGCAGACCGTCGATACCGCCACGGGCGAACAGGTGCTGACGACCGTACAGCAAATCCGCCTCGACGACCGCAGCGAAAAGACCACCAAGACCACGATTCCTTTCGTGAAGGACAATGAGTTCGATTACAGTTGGGTCGTGGGCGGCAACGAGATGCTCGCATGGATACTCTATGTCGTCGTCGCGATATTCATCGTTACGGCGGTATCCAACGGAGCGAACCTCACGGACGGTCTCGACGGGCTTCTGACGGGCGTGTCGGCACCGATAGTGGCGGTACTGGGCGTCCTCGCCTATCTGTCGGGACACATCGTCTACGCCGACTACCTCAACATCATGTACATCCCCGACAGCGGCGAACTCGTCGTCTTCGCGGCGGCGATGGTCGGCGCGCTTATCGGCTTCATGTGGTACAACTCGTTTCCGGCGCAGATATTCATGGGCGACACCGGCTCGCTCGCAATCGGCGGCATCATCGCCGTATTCGCGCTCTGCATCCGCAAGGAGTTGCTGCTGCCGATAATGTGCGGCGTGTTCCTCGCCGAGTCGGTATCGGTGATGGTGCAGGTCGGCTACTTCAAGTACACCAAGCGCAAGTACGGCGAGGGACGACGCATACTGCTGATGTCGCCGCTCCACCACCACTACCAGAAGAAGGGGCTGTTCGAGACGAAAATCGTAACGCGGTTCACCATCGTCTCGCTCCTGCTCGCCGCCATAAGCCTGATAACACTGAAAATAAGATAAAGTCTTTAAGGACCTTAAAGACTTTAAAGACCCTAAAAAAAGAAGAATAAGGTATGAAACACCAACGCATAATCGTTCTCGGCGGAGGCATCAGCGGCTACGGCTCGGCAATCCTCGCCAAAAAGGAGGGATTGGAGGTCTTCCTCTCCGATGCGGGCAAAATTTCGCCGCTCTACCGCTCGCGGCTCGACGAATGGAACGTCGAGTACGAGGAGGGCGGACACACCGTCGAACGGATACTCTCCGCGACGGAGGTCGTCAAGTCGCCCGGCATTCCCGAATCGGCACCGATAGTCCGCGCCGTCCGCGAAGCGGGCATACCCGTAATCTCGGAGATGGAGTTCGCCTGCCGCTATATGGGGTCGGCGCGCACAATCTGCATCACCGGCTCGAACGGCAAGACCACCACAACCTCGCTCATCTACAAAATCATGCACGATGCGGGAGCCAACGTCGCTCTCGGCGGCAACATCGGCGAGTCGTTCGCCTACTCGGTCGCCACGGGCGAGTTCGACTGGTACGTATTGGAGTTGAGTTCGTTCCAGTTGGACGGCATGTACCGCTTCCGCGCCGACATCGCCGTGCTGATGAACATCACGCCCGACCACCTCGACCGCTACGACCACTGTTTCCAGAACTACGTCGATTCCAAGATGCGCATCACGCAGAACCAGACCTCGCGCGACTGGTTCGTCTACTCGGCTGACGACGCGACCGTCCGCGCCGAACTCGAAAAGCATCCGCTCCGCGCGCGCGAACTGCCGTTCATGGCTAAATCGGCTGCGGCGAGCGGCGACGGCGACGCCTACCTCGAACCCGACGGCACGTTCACTGCCGAAGCCGCGGGTCGCAAGGTCGAAATCGACACCGCGAAGATGCAAATCAAGGGTCTTCACAACGCCTACGACGCCATGGCTGCCGCTCTCGCCACGCTCGCCGCAGGCGTCGAGCCGGAGAGCATCCGCCGGTCGATTTACGACTTCTCGCCCGTCGAACACCGCCTCGAACCCGCAGGCGAAGCCGACGGCGTACTCTATATCAACGACTCCAAGGCGACGAACGTCGATTCCGTGTGGTACGCGCTCGAAAGCATGACACGCCCCGTGGTGTGGATTGCGGGCGGCACCGACAAGGGCAACGACTATGCGCCGCTAAAAGAGTTCGCACGCGCCAAGGTGCATACGCTCGTCTGCATGGGTCTGGACAACGCCAAACTACTGCGCGAATTCGAGGGCGTCGTACCGCAGATAATCTCCACGGCGTCGCTCGACGATGCGATGCGGGCTGCCGTCGCGGCGGCTCACGAGGGCGATGCGGTACTGCTGTCGCCGGCGTGCGCAAGTTTCGACCTGTTCAGGAACTACGAAAACCGAGGTGAACTCTTCAAGGCGTGGGTGCGCGAGCATCTGCCCGTAAACGTAAAATAGTACGGATATGGCGGAGCAAGTCGAAAAAAAGGGGCGCGTACCGTCGATACTGTCGAAGGTGAAACTGCTGCCGGGCGACCGCGTGCTGTGGATAATCATCGTCATCCTGCTCGTGGTTTCGGTTCTGGTCGTCTACTCGTCGGTAGCCAAGATGGGTTACAGTCCGATTATGCCGGGTACGACGGCATCGCATCTGCGCGGACACTTCGTCGCGATGTTCGCGTCGGTAGTCGCGCTGCTGGTCGTCTACCGCATCGACAGCAAGTACTTCCGCAAAGCCGCCACACTGCTATACATACTCGCGCTCGTACTGACCGTCGCCGCATACATTCCCGGCATCGGTCGCGAAATCAACGGCGCAGCACGCACAATATCCATCGCCGGCATCGGATTCCAGCCGTCGGAACTGCTCAAAGTGGCGACCATACTCTTTCTCGCCCAGCAACTCTCGGCACGCCAGCGCGAGATACGCACGCTGCGCATCATGCCGTCGTTCAACCCGTTCAAATGGGCGTTGCCCGAACAGAAGGAGATATGGCGCAACGGCACCCTGCCCGTAGTCGTACCTGTCGTGGTCGCATGCGCCGTCATCGTCAAGGCTCACACCTCGTCGGCACTGCTCGTATTCCTCATCTCGCTGGTAATGATGTATATCGGACGCATCAAACCGCGCGAACTGCTCAAAATCGTAGCGGCGGCGGCTATCGCCGGCGCATTTTTCGTCGCCTTCAACCTCGGTCGGAGCGAAACGGCGAGCGGACGTGTCGGCACATGGTTCGAGATGTGGACCACCGACCGCACGAAAGTCAGGTTGCGCGACCTCACCGACACCGACCGTTCGATGATAGCCATCCACGACGGCGGCATCGTCGGCGTGGGCGCGGGACGCAGCGTCATGCGCGCCAAAATCACCCACCCCGAGAGCGACTATATCTTCGCATTCTTCGTCGAGGAATACGGCATCATCCTCGCATTCTTCCTCGTGCTGCTCTATCTGTGGATATTCTACCGCGCAATCCGCATCTTCGGTAACTGCGACTGGATATTCGCGGGGCTGCTCGAACTCGGGCTCGCGCTGCTGATAACGATACAGGCACTGCTGCATATCATGGTTACAATCAATTTCATCCCCGAAACGGGACAGAACCTGCCGCTGATTTCGCACGGCGGTTCGTCGATGATATGCACGGCGATAGCGTTCGGAATGATATTGAGCGTCAGCCGCCAGATAGAGGAGGGAACGCTCATCCCCGCCCGCAACGAATCCTCGATGGAAAAATAACCCGACCCTAACGACTTTAATGATAACCCGCTATGGACACCATCCGTCTCGACAAATACCTATGGGCGGTACGCGTATTCAAGACGCGCAGCGATGCCGCCGAAGCAATACGCAACAACCGCGTCAGCGTGAACGGCTCCTACGCCAAACCGTCGCGCGAGGTCAGGGCAGGCGACGAAATCTCGGTGCGGCGCACGATGATTACCTGCCGCTACCGCGTCGTCGAACCGGTCTCCAACCGCCAGCCGGCGAAGAACGTCGCACAATATTGCACCGACATCACGCCACAGAGCGAACTCGACAAACTGAACGTGCCTCACGAAACGATATTCGTGTTCCGCGAGCGCGGCACGGGACGCCCGACGAAGAAGGAGCGCCGCGACATCGACTCGATGATGGAGGGCATGTCGTTCGCCGCCGACGACTTCGATGACGACGAGGAGTAACGGCTGCTGAAAGTAAGGTTTGCTGGGAGTAAGTTTACGGGGAGTAAGGCTGCTGGAAGTAAGATTGTTGGGTGTAAGGTTTACGGAGAGTAAGGTTGTTGGGAGTAATGGTTGCAGGGTGTAATGGTTTTTGCGGGGGCATTATGCCCCCGCAACGGCATAAGGTCTTTAAGGACTTTAAAGTCTTTAAGGTCCTTAAAGAAAAGCCCCCCCAGCCCGCTGCCCGACCCTATGCAGCCTCCCTACCCGACCCTGCGAAACCCTCCTGCCGACCTTAAAGCACCGCCACCCAACAACCCTCCTGCCGACCTTAAAGGCGGCGAAAATTCGCCGCCGTGACCTTACAGCGGCAGGCATTCCGCCGGCCGCGAGACCCTAAAGACCCTACCCCTCCGGCACGTGAGACACTCCTGCCGACCTTAAAGCGGCAGGCATTGAGCCTGCCGCGCGACCTTATAGCCGACGACATTTTGTCGTCGGCAGACTTTAAAGACCTTAAACCAGCGGCACGTGATACCCTCCCCCACCCGTGACACCCTCTCCCCCAATGTTAAGTTTAGGTTAAATCCCCCGACCTGCCGATGCAGGCGGGGATTTTGCAGTTATCTTTGCGGCGAAGTCGGATAGATAGTCTCCGACAAAAATCGAATCATTAAAGTCCTTAATGACTTTAACGACCTTAAAGACTTTAACAGTTATGAGCGAAATTTACATTGCAGTGGTAGCGGTTCTCGCGATTCTGGCGGTTTCGGGGCTTTACGTGGGCGTAACGAACGATGCCGTGAACTTCCTCAACTCGGCGATAGGCAGCAAGGCGGCTTCGCTGCGCGTGATTCTCGCCGTCGCATCGGTCGGAATAATCATCGGCGCGGTAACGTCGAGCGGCATGATGGAGGTCGCCCGCAACGGAATGTTCGACCCGTCGCGGTTCACATTCGCCGAGATAATGATGCTCTACGTCGGGGTGATGTTCGCCAACGTGATTCTGCTCGACCTCTACAACTCGCTCGGACTGCCGACATCGACCACCGTGTCGCTGATATTCTGTCTGTTGGGTTCGGCGGTGGCGGTCGCGACGTTCAAAATCGCTACGGACGACACACTGACGCTCGACATGCTCGGCGAATACATAAACACCTCGCGCGCAATGGGTATCATCTCGGCGATTCTGCTGTCGGTGCTGATTGCGTTCACGTGCGGAACGGCTATAATGTACGTGTCGCGACTGATTTTCTCGTTCCGCTATATCCCGATGCTGCGCCGTCTGGGTGCGGTGTGGTGCGGGGCGTCGCTCACGACCATAGTCTATTTCGCGCTGTTCAAGGGTCTGAAAAACGCCCTCGCAGGCAGCGCGTTCATCGAGTGGGTGGACAATTCGCTGTGGCTCGCGCTGCCCGTCTGCTGGGCGGGATGCTCGCTGCTGCTCTTCTTCCTGCAACTCTTCCGCATCAACATACTGCGAATCACGATTCTCGCCGGCACGTTCTCGCTGGCACTCGCATTCGCGGGCAACGACCTCGTGAACTTCATCGGCGTTCCGGTCGCGGCGTTCGACTCCTATTCGATAGCGCGCGCGGCGGGCAGCGACACAATGACGATGGGCGCGCTCAACGAGCCGGCACCGGCAAGCATCATGTTCGTGCTGGCGGCGGGAGCGATAATGGTGCTGACGCTCTGGACGTCGCGCAAGGCGATGCACGTTACCGAGACCGAAATATCGCTCTCGTCGCAGAACGACGACGCGCCGGAGCAGTACTCGTCGTCGCTCTTTTCGCGAACGGTCGTGCGCGCGACGCTGAACATCGTGAATTTCTTCGACAAGGTATCGTCGCCGCGGGTGAAAAAGTTCGTCGCGTCGCGGTTCGAGTGGGCTGACATCGAGCATACGGGCGCGCCCTACGACATGATTCGCGCGACGGTGAATCTGACTACCTCGTCGCTGCTAATCGCGCTCGCGACGTCGCTCAAACTGCCGCTCTCGACCACCTACGTATGTTTCATGGTCGCGATGGGTTCGTCGCTCGCCGACCGCGCGTGGGGTCGCGAGAGTGCCGTATACCGCATCACGGGCGTAATGACGGTGATTACCGGCTGGTTCGTGACGGCGATAGGCGGATTTCTAATCGCGCTGGCGATGGGGCTGATTCTGATGTGGGGCGGGATGATTGCGTTCGGCGTAATCACGGTACTCTGCCTCTACATGCTTATCCACAGCAACTTCCGCAAGCCGAAGCAGAAAGAGGAGAGCGAGAAGCCCGTGCTGCCGACACGCGAGAATCTGGCGGAGAGCGTCGTGGAGAATGTCGGGACGACAATCAAGAATTCGACCCGCATCTACAACCGCACTCTCGTCGCGCTGATGAAGGAGGACCGCAAGGCACTCAAAGAGGCGATGCAGGAGGCGGAGCAGATGTACGAGTACAACAACAAACTGAAATATTCGGTCGCGGCGACCATCAAAGGCACTTACGGGGCAGACCTCAACCTGTCGCTCTACTATGTGCAGATGTCCGACTATCTGAACGAGATGTCGAAGGCTCTGGTCTTCATCACCAAGCCTGCGTTCGAGCATATCGACAATAATCACGAGGGGTTGAGCCGCGTGCAGACCGAGGACCTGATGTCGATAAACGGCGACGTGGACATCATCTACTCGCGAATCATCTACATGATAGTCAATTCCGACTTCACCGACATCGACAGCGTGCTGGACATGCGCGACGAGATTTTCGACCGCATAGCCGACGCGACGAAGGACGAACTCGCGCGAATCACGTCGGGCGAATCCAACTCGAAGGCGGGAATGCTCTATCTGAACATCCTGTCCGAAACCAAAACGATGGTGTTGCAGTCGCGCAACCTGCTCAAATCGCAGCGTCTGTTCATGTCGCAGGAGGGTCGCCTGACCCACTGGGCAAGACGGCGGGAGTAGGGAAGGTCTCACGTGCGGGAGGATTAGGGACTTTAAGGTCCTTAAAGTCGCGCACCGGCTGTTGCCGGTGCTTTAAGGTCGGCAGGGATGTTTTTTCCTTAAAGTCGTTAAAGTCGTTAAAGTCCTTATGGTCCTTAAAGACTTTAAGGTCCTTATACTCTGATTAAAAATTTCCTCGGAGCACTCTTGATTCCGTTTTTTTTATTATCTTTGCCGCCGATGCAAGCGGTTATGGGGAGCGTACTTCGGGTACGCGCTGAGTGCCGCCCAAGGTAACACATTAAAAATTAAACCATTATGAAAACCATCCAACTGAAAGCCGCTGCTCGTGCCGAGTACGGCAAGAAGGCAGCCAAGGCTGCCCGCCGCGAGGGTCTGATTCCTTGCGTAATCTATGGCGGCGGCGAGAACGTCGCTTTCGCAATCGACGCGAAAGCCGTCAAACCGCTCATCTACACTCCGAACTCCTACATCGTCGAACTCGACATCGACGGCAAAATCGAGAAAGCCGTTCTGCGCGACGTACAGTATCATCCGGTACGCGAGGAGATTCTTCACATCGACTTCTACCGCGTGCAGGAGGGCAAGCCGGTTTCGATTGCCGTTCCGGTTCGTCTTTCGGGTACTGCCGAGGGTGTGAAAGTCGGTGGCAAACTGGCTCTGTCGGCCCGCAAACTCGTTGTCAGCGCACTCGTCGAGAATCTGCCTGACGAGTTGGTAGTGGACGTAACTCCGCTCAACGTCGGTCAGACAATCTTCGTCGGCGACCTCA
Organism: uncultured Alistipes sp.; assembly: GCA_905213895.1. GTDB lineage: Bacteria > Bacteroidota > Bacteroidia > Bacteroidales > Rikenellaceae > Alistipes. Next base: position 896 of record CAJMKE010000019.1, on the reverse strand, counting down.
AATTCGATAACTTGCAGTTCGTATCCCCTGCGACGCAGGCGGTTTGCGCTGTCCGCGTAACCCGTGCATCGCGCGGTGCCGAGGCTGCGAATGCATAACGCGCCAAACGGAATAGCGTAAAATGAAATATCTGGTTGTCGGTCTGGGCAATATCGGTGCGGAATACGCCGAAACCAGACACAACATAGGTTTCAAAGTGTTGGATGCCTTGGCTGAGGCATCCGACATTTCTTTTATGTCGGGGCGTTACGGCTCGACCGCCGAACTGCGCTGGCGCGGACGGAGCGTAACGCTGCTCAAACCCTCGACGTACATGAATCTATCGGGCAAGGCGGTGCGCTACTGGCTCGACACGCTCAAAATCGACCGCAGCAACCTGCTCGTCGTCGTGGACGACATCGCATTGCCGTTCGGCGAACTGCGCATCCGACCGAAAGGGAGTGCCGGCGGACACAACGGATTGAAGAACATCGCCGAACTGCTCGGCACGGAGGATTATGCGCGCATGCGCTTCGGCGTTGGCGGCGACTTCGCGCGCGGACATCAGGTCGACTATGTTCTGGGCGAGTGGACGGTCGAGGAGCGCGAGAAACTGCCCGAGCGGCTGAAAGTCTTCGGCGAGGCGATACTTTCGTTCGTTTCGGTCGGCACCGAACGGACGATGAATGCTTTCAACAAGAAATAGAACGGTCGGCACGTGCCGGTTTATTAGGGTCGTTAAAGTCATTAGGGTCACGGCGGCGAAAATTCGCCGCCTTTAAGGTCGGCAGGAGTGTCTCACGTGCAGGTTTATTAGGGTCTTTAAGGTCAGCCGACGACAAAATGTCGTCGGCTATAAGGTCGCGGGGGGGGGGGGGGGGGGGGGGGGGGGGGGGGGGGGGGGGGGGGGGGGGGGG
>CAJMKE010000018.1 GCA_905213895.1 uncultured Alistipes sp. | reverse complement strand
AGCGTTACTTCGATTAATAATTCTGCATTCCAACATTGCAGCAACCTGACAAGCGTTACTATTCCCGACAGTGTTACTTCAATTGGAGATTCTGCATTTTCCTATTGCAGAGGTCTGACAAGCGTTACTATTCCCGACAGTGTTACTTCGATAGGAGATGAAGCATTCTATAATTGCAGCAGCCTGACAAGCATTAACATTCCCGACAGCGTTACTTTGATTGGACAGTATGCATTCAGAGATTGCAGCAGCCTGACAAGCATTTATTGTAAGCCGACTACACCTCCGACGTTGTGCTATTGGGGATTTGAACATATTTCATCGACGGCTAAAATTTATGTCCCGACGGCTTCGGTCGACGCGTATAAATCTGCAAGCGGTTGGAGCAGTTATGCGTCGAAGATTACAGGCTATGATTTTTAACCCCGATATCCAATTTATTAAAACCATGAAGAAACTAATTACTTTCGCCGTATCGATTGCGGCACTCGTGTTATCGTCGTGCAAGTACAACGACAATGAAATCTGGAACAGCGTCCATGGCTTGGAAGACCGCGTGGCGAAATTGGAGGAACTGTGCAAGCAGATTAACACCAACATTTCGTCGCTTCAAACCATTGTAACCGCATTACAGGGCAATGATTATGTTACGGGCGTAACCCCAGTCATGCAAAGCGGCAAGGAAATCGGTTATACGATTACGTTCAGCAAAAGCAGCCCTATCACAATTTTTCACGGCAAGGACGGTGAAAATGCCGCCCCTGTCATAGGCGTAAAGAAAGATACGGACGGCATCTATTACTGGACGCTCAATGGCGAATGGCTGACCGACGCGGCTGGCAGCAAAATCAAAGCCGAGGGAACTGACGGTAAAGACGGTGCCGACGGAGAAGACGGAGAGAACGGAACTACGCCACAATTCAAAATCGAGAACGACTATTGGTTTATCTCCTATGACAACGGCGATACATGGAAGCAACTCGGCAAGGCGACTGGCGATGACGGCAAGGATGGCGTCGGCGGTGATACGGTGTTTGCAGGTGTGGACTACAAGACGAGCGGCGACTATGTAATCTTCACTCTGGCTGACGGTACTCAGATAAAACTGCCTACATGGTCGGCATTCGAAGCATTGCAGCGTCTGTGCAATCAGACGAACACCAATTTGTCGGCATTGCAGACGATTGTAACCGCATTGCAGAACAACGACTGGATTACGGGCGTAGACCCCCTTACGGAGAACGGCAAAATAGTAGGCTACACCATCAAATTCGCAAAGAGCAATCCGATAGTAATCTACAATGGCAAGGACGGTGCGGATGGTATGGATGGTAATACGCCAGTTATCGGAGTGAAGGAAGACGAGGACGGCATCTATTACTGGACGCTGAACGGTGAGTTTATTGTTGTGGACGGACAAAAGGTTCAGGCACAAGGCACGAACGGCGGCAATGGGTCTGACGGCAAGGACGGAGTTACGCCGCAACTCAAAATCGAAAATGGATACTGGTTTATCTCTTACGACAACGGCGCGACGTGGACGCAGTTGGACAAAGCGACTGGCGAAGACGGCAAGGACGGAGCCGATGGCAAGGATGGCGAAGGAATCACCGTGTCGCAGGATGAAGGCAATGTCTATTTTACGCTGCCCGACGGAACGGTGATAACTATTTCGAAAACGGGACAAACTGTCGATTCGAATATTATCCAGTTCGAGGATGAAAATGTAAAGAAATTGTGTGTGGCTATTTGGGATATGGATGGCGATCACGAACTTTCTTATGACGAAGCGGCGGCGGTTACGACGATTGGCACTATTTTCAAGAATAATTTGGATATTCAATTGTTTAATGAATTGAAATACTTTACAGGTTTAACAGCATTAGGGAAAAATGCATTCTATGGATGTTCGAATCTATGGCGTATAACTATTCCTGCAAATATTACAATCATTGATAATACGAGTTTCAGCGAATGCTCTCAATTAAAAACTGTATTATTCTCTGAAAATTCTAAATTAACAATAATTCCTAATGCAATATTTTCTGGATTTTCTTCGCTGACTACAATTGAAATACCAGATAATGTTGAAATAATAGACACAAAAGCATTTTATGGATGCTTCTCATTGCAAACTGTAAATATTGGAAAACATTCAAAACTTAGAGCGATTAATAGAGATGCATTTTATGGGTGCAGCAGATTAAATTCTATTACTATTCCTGCAAGTGTTGAGGATATAGGACTTAGTGCTTTTGAAGGCTGCTCTTCATTAATATCTGTAATTTTTGAAAAGGGATCCCATCTTCAAACTATATGCGGGTCTCATAGTTATAATCGTTCTGGTACATTTGCTAAGTGTTCTTCATTAAAATCGATTGAAATTCCTGCCAATGTAACGCTAATAGAGCCTAATGCATTTTATAAATGTACAGAATTATCTTCTGTATCATTTGAAGAAGAATCTAAACTTGAAATTATTGATGGATCTGTTATGAACGGAATTGATGCTGGCGCATTTTCTGATTGTACATCTTTATCTTCTATTGATATTCCTGCAACAGTCACAACAATTGAATCGTACGCATTCAATGGATGTAATAATTTGGCAAATATATATTGTAGACCAATAAATCCACCGAAAATTTCTTATTTTTCGTTTGGCGGTATATCCCCAGCCGCAAGAATATATGTTCCAGCAGAGTCTGTGGATAAATATAAACAAGCCGATTTCTGGCAGGAATATTATGAATCTTTAATTTTTAGTTATAATTTTAACGAACAATAAAACGAATAAATAATGTATAACCTTTTCCTGCGATGTTTCGGCATCGCAGGAAAATTAAAAACAGAAAAACATGGAAAAAGAAAGTAGATTATTCGATGCAATATCCGAAGCATTGATAGGGTATAAAAAAGATAATATAATTGTTTTGCGAGTTATATCACCAAGTATTACAGATCATACCCCGACTGACAAAGATGAGTCCGTTATGGAGGAATGGACGAGTGTAAAATTAGATATAAGCATTCGTGGCAGAGAACAGACAGATGATAAAGCCTATATAGAAACAAATTTTAAGATACTTTCCGCCTTATTCAATTTGACATATGATTATGAAAATAACGTGTTTAAGGCGAATATCAGTTATATGCCTCAGTTTCAGAAAATGTGATGAATATTAAATATAGTTTAGTATAATTATTGGCTCGGACGAACGGTTTCATTCCGTTCGTTCGAGTTTTTTTGTTCGCGAAGATTTGGATATATGCGGATGATTTAGTATATTTACGTCATAATCAAAGATTTAATCATATTATAAATTTTAGTCTTATATGAATAAAACACCAAAAATCAATTGAAATGCAGGGACGGAACAGATAGGTAATGTTCGGATGTCCTATATCTCCGAGTGTGTAAGATACGGCAATTGCGTCGGAGTCTATATGGTTGTCGGTCGCAGGGAGGACGAAACGGTTCCGCAGAAGTTCTGCTATTCGCTGGCTCTCGACGTCGATACGACACAACAGATAACAATATCATTTCAGAAACGGCGGCAGACATTGATTTCGCTGTCGGTGAATGTCGCGCCAGACGAGTATGGCGAAATAGTGATACACATGCCGAATATCGTTGCATTGTCTAATTCGGCAATCCCGCTTAATCTTTTTCAGGCGCATATCGTAAGCGACACGGTCGTATTCGGATATACATCGACCGACGGAACACGAAAAGAGTTCCGATTCCCTCTTACGGGATTCAACGAGAAGTATTTGGAGCAGTTTATAAATTAATATATAAACTTCTGGAAGAAGGACAATATAGTGTTATAACTTTGTTTTGTAAACCAAATATTGAAATCTGGATAACGTAAAATATTACCAATCTGTATAGATTTTATTTCATATCTTTTTATAAAACGGCTGCCTGTGTCTTCTTTTTTTGTTTCACAGGTTAAAGTTATACTATAACCGTCAGAAGATTCGAAGCCTATTGCGTTGTCAGAACAATTAGTGAATGTGAATTGATTTTTTATGCCTGATTTTATTAGATGTGGATAGATTACCCAGCATTGACCAACAAACTGGCATAATTGCCAATTTCGTCGTTCGTCATCGTTGAAGAAGTTATCCAGAAAGGATTCAATAGGTATTTGGAAACTATGCAATATGTATAATAATCGAGTAACTTGATTATATGTGCTGATAAAATAATTAGGTCCAGTATACCAATAATTTTTCAAATTATCTGACGGAATATACTCTTTTCTAATATTATAATTGGATTGATGCAATACATCGGTAATATGTCTAATATTGGTAATTATATCTTTACAATTATCATATTGTTCCATTATAAGAGCCACCAACTGTTTGCAAATATCGGGATAAATATCTTTTTCGAATGATATATTGTTCAGAATCCATTCTTCAAGCACGTCTTTCAATGAATATTCATATGGAGTTGATGGTGAAAATTTGTGAATGTATCCCGTAAAATCGGTTTTCTCGCCGTACAGATGGTGGAATATGTTTTTGATATTCTGAAAATGGCAAACCATCAATATCTTATCAAGATTATATTTGTTCTGCGGATTCCCGTTTTCGAGTTTCTGCGGCGAATAATCTTTGATGTCCCAGTGTGCCGAGAATATATTCAGAATACGGAATATATGGGCTGGGTCGATTCTGTCCATATCTTCGATAATCAGAACCACCTGCTTTTTGTCGTGTGCCTTTATGTCTGTAATCAGTTGATAAATAATTTGTGAGATGGGGTCGAACTCATATATCCCACCTTTCTGATTCACGAATTCATCCAAATAAGATTCGATGCTATCTGACTGGGAATTGTTTATTTCCTTTGAGAAGTCCTTGAATTTGACTATGTTTTCCTGAAATACTTTTATGGCATTTTGCGGAATATTCGCCAGCGTGGTAGCCATTAAAGAAACAATGTCGGATACTATGCCTTTACCATTCTGATTTAAGAATCCCCATAATCTCAAAGCAAAACCGTATTTTTCATCCGAGAGATTAATCTCCGATGTCATCAGGATTTGCAACAATATATCACGTTTGATGTATTCGAAAATATCCTTGTTCTCGGCAACCTGATAATTGATAGGATATATTGTCAGGAACACGTATTGATTCGATAATTTCTGCTTAACCTTGTTCAGAAAGAAACTCTTTCCGTCGCCGAATCGAGCGGACAGAATGCCTCTGCAATTATTGTTAAGATAATCGGAGAAAGTCTCTCTTTCGGAATCCATCGGAATTTCGGATTCTGTCGGAATAATTTTATTATCCATATCATTTGGGCTTGTTTGCTCAAAGTTACGCATTTACGACATAAAAAACAAAAACAGCCAATCATATATTAAAATCATAGGAGGGCTGACGGGGAGATTTTCCGCGGTTTTTCATGAATTGATAGGGCAGACACTGCATGGCGGGGTTAAATTTCCCGTTTTTGCAATGCCTGCCCTTCTTGTGCTAATTTACAGTATATAAACAGTTTAATTATTAACCAGCAGACGATTGCTGGCATCGGTTGTTGTACCTTATGTTGTACACCGTTTCGGAAATTACTTTTTAGTGCGTTGTAACATGCTTATTGCCAGTGGTATATTGCCGCGGCTCAGTGGTAGAGCACTTCACTCGTAATGAAGGGGTCCCGAGTTCAAGTCTCGGATTCGGCTCGAAGATGCGAAAGCACCGTAGGTGCATGAACGAAAATGGAAAAACCGCTTCAAATTTATTTGAAAGCGGTTTTTCTTTTCGTGTATCGCGCAGCAATTTTTGCATTTTCGACATGCGCCCCTGCGGCAAGCAGAAGAGACAAAACCGCCGTCAGACGGTTAAGTCTCGGATTCGGCTGCGCCGTGAGAGTACTATTATCCGCAGCATAGCAATTATGCGGTTTGCGATAAGTACCTTAAAGTCCTTAAAGCCCCTAATGCTTACATTCCTTTCTCCACAATCCTCTTCAACTTCTCGTATTCCGCTCCGAATTCCGCCATAAGACGAGAGTTGATATCCGCTATCCTGCCTTTCAGATACGCCGCATCCGTATCCGTAAAGCCGTATCGTTCGACCGTCGCGCCGTCTATTACGAACGGCTGCCCGTTGAACATCGCCTGTCGGCAATAGCGAGCCAGAATATTGTCGATATCGTCCGATATTTTCGAATACGCGAGGTCTTCCTTGAACAACAACTCGACTATATTGTCGTCCTCTTCATCCCGTATGTCGTAAAATCCGGGTGCGAACTGCTCTTCTTCGAAGTCGTATTTTCCGAACACTACGCAGAACGTGTCGTATTGAGGGTGGAACTCGTCGTACCGCGATTCGAATTCGGCGACGGTAATCTTCTCGAACGAATTTTCTTCGCAGTTCTCCCACAGAATGCCGATTGCCGATTTGGGAGCGTTGTGCATCAGGGCGTAGAGCCAATGCTTATTGAGTTTCAGTTCGTTGAGAAACTGCTGCAAATCCTGTTTGTATATGTCTTCTTTTTCGAAAGTCATGGTTTTATAATTGATTAAGGTTGTTAAAAAAACGGCATTCTTCTCCGTTGTCCATAAGGCAGGCTGTAAGCCCGCACTATCGATTACCGAATGCCGCATGATGTTTTAATGCTGTTTACGGTTTATTCCGCCTCTCCGTTCAGAAGCCACTGCTCCGGATACTGCGGCAGCAGTCCGTTTATTCGTTCGGCGATTTCGGCGGACATCTCCTCCTCTTCTTTCAATATGGAATACAGTTGATTTGACGAAACGGTTCCAAGGCGTATTGCGAAGCCCAGAACCGATATTTGTTGTTCTTTGAGAACTGACCGCAGACGGTCGGATTGCGTTTGGTTTTCCATAGTCATACAAGATTTATTAGGTTGGTTGAGAAAGTTTTTAAGGCAGATAGTATATTAAAGTCCTTAAAGTCTTTAAGGTAGTTAAGGTCATTAGGGAGAAAAAAGAAAAAGGGCGCATTAGCAGCCCCAACGACAGGTCTTAGGAAACCTTGATTCAGATGCTGTCCTGCGCCCAGTCGAGTCCTGCTCTTATTGAGCAGGACATAACTGGGACTGACAACTATTATACCTGAATCAAACAACCTCTTTCGAGGCTTCCTAAGTTTGTCGTTAGGTATAAAGAGTTGTTTACCCTTTATAGTTATGTCCGGCGACTATGTCGCCGCTTTACGTCGCAAATATAGCATAACTTTTCGGTTTTAGGTTATGCAATCCGCCCGATAATACGAAGCGCAGATCTCGGCTTATAAGTAAAGGCTCTGGTAAACCGTCAAAGATAAGCACAAAAGACCCACGCCCGTAACGTAGTTTCCAAAACAGCCACACGTCGGACGTGAGCCGACGTCCGTGGACAGAATGTGCTTTGCCCTTTGACAAAAAATTTACCAGATTTTTTACTTGGCAAAGTGTACGCATTCGTCTATCCGACGAATCGCTTTTGCAAAGATAAAATAAATAAACAGATTCTGCAAAACAACCGCTGATATTTATTGCTTTCGGCAATATTTTAAGTTATACGGCGAGAATGCCGTCGCGGCAGCAATGACTTTAAGGAGAAAACCTCCCAGCCGACCTTAAAGACCCTAATGACTTTAACGACCTTAAAGCCTTTAATGGTTTGTCGCTTCCGACATCGGTCGTTAAACAGAAAACCGCATTGCAAAAACTTGCAACGCGGTTTCGGTGAGGTCTGAAGCGGACTCGAACCGCTGTACAAGGTTTTGCAGACCTTTGCCTAGCCACTCGGCCATCAGACCAAAAATTTCCCCGTCCTCTCTCCTCGGCAATCGGGCGGAATAGTGTCGAATCTCGCGCTCACCCCCCCCCGCCGATTTGCCGTCGCCGCCTTCGTCCCTTGCGGGAACCCCTTTGCGACCGGGCTGCTCTGCGCTGCCTGTCAATCGTTTCGTATTGCCGGCGGCATATCTCCGAGCATTCGGGTGTGCAAATATAGGAAGATTTATTTTTATCACCAAAAAAAAGAGTATCTTTACGTCTGAAAAATTAAAAGGTTTCTTGATAATTACGCATAAAAGCCCTTCTGACGGATGACGATAGAGGATTTGGCATTGACGTTCGTACCGCATTTGGGAGTGCGCGGAACGGTGCATCTGCTCGATGTGTACGGTTCGGCGGAGCGGATTTTCGCCGCTTCCGAGAGCGACCTCGCGGAGCGTGCGCAGTTGCGGACGGACATCGCCCGCAGCATCGTCCGCCGTGCAGGATTCGCCGAAGCGGAACGCGAGATGAAGCATTGCATACGCCACGGCATCGAAATCGTCGCCTCGACCGACGCCGACTATCCCGGGTTCATGCGGACGGCAGCCGACTATCCCCATATATTATATATGAAAGGCGATGCCTCCGCGCTGCGGTCGCCGCATGTGCTGTCGATTGTCGGCACACGCAAGATGACGTCCTATGGCGAGCGCGTCTGCAATGAGATTGTGGAGGGTATTGCCGCCGGATTTCCCGATGCCGTAATCGTCAGCGGTCTGGCGTTCGGCTCGGATGCTGCGGCGCACCGTGCGGCACTCGCATTCGGGCTGCGCACAGTCGGTGTGGTCGCCAATGCCCTGCCCGACATAGTGCCTGCACAGAACGGCGCGCTGGCTCGCGACATGATTGCCCGCGGCGGAGCGGTCGTTACGGAGGTTACGTCGCAGACGAAGCAGAACGGAAACCTCTATATCCCCCGCAACCGTATAATCGCCGCCCTCGCCGAAGGACTGCTCGTGATAGAATCGCCCGCTAACGGCGGTTCGATGTCCACGGTCGCGGCGGCGGACGCCTATTCGCGCGAAATAATGGCTGTGCCGGGGCGAACCACCGATACGATGTCGGTCGGGACGAACTCGTTGATTAGAAATCGTGTAGCGCAGATGGTCGTGTCTGCCGCCGACGTGATTTCGTGCCTCGGCTGGACGGCTTCTGCCGTGCCGGAGCGCGTGCATGCCGAGATGCGCGAACCGACTGCCGACGACCGCCGCCTGCTCGACTGCTTTCCCGAGAGCGGCGATGCCGTCGCTTTCGACGAACTCGTCGTGCGGAGCGGGCTTGCCGTCGGCGAGGCTGCCGCACGTCTGCTCGACCTCGAACTGTCGGGCGATGTGAGATGCCTACCCGGAAGAATATATGAAAAATTGAGATAATACCATGAAAAACAGTATAAAACGTATCCTGCGACTGCTCGCGTTCGTCGCCGTCGGAGTACTGATAGGCTTCGCGTCGGTCTTCGTCTTCGCTTCGATTCCGTCGGTGCGCGAGTCCGCGCGTGAAATCGCCGACCGCGGTATGGCGGTATTCATGCTCTGGTGGCTGGGCTTCATGCTGCTGCTCGCCGCCGCGGCTCTGTTCCATATCGTTATCCACGAGGCTGGACACCTGCTTTTCGGTCTGATGTCGGGCTATCGGTTCGTGTCGTTCCGCATCGGCAGTTTCGTGCTGGTGCGCGACGACGAGGGATTCCGCCCGGGGCGGTTCTCCATCGCCGGTACGGGCGGTCAGTGCCTGCTCGACCCGCCTGCGATGACGGACGGCAGGTTTCCGTACAAACTGTATTATATGGGCGGCGTGGCGGTGAATCTGCTTACAGCCGCGATTTCCGCCGCGATAGCCGTGTCGTGCGACGGCATCGGTGCCGCTGCGGCTGTCGTGCTGCTCGCGATTGCGATTACCGGAACGTTCATCGGGCTGCTGAACGGAATTCCGATGAAAATCGGCGGCATGCCCAACGACGGCTACAATCTGTTCGCCGCCGGGCGCGAGCCGCAGACGCTGCGTTCGCTGTGGATTCAGTTGAAGGTAAATGCGCTCCAAACACGCGGCGAGAGGCTTCGCGACATGCCCGTAGAGTGGTTCGAGGTGCCGGAGAATGCCGATTTGGGCAACTACATGTATGCCGCCATTGCGGGACTTGCGGTAGCGCGGCTGTTCGACGACCTGCGTATCGCTGATGCGCGCCCGATGCTGCGACGCATGGCGGCTGCGGATTCGGGTTCGATTGCGGTATACCGCATGGGCGTCGCGTGCGAATCGGCGTTCGTCGAAATCATGACGGGCGGTTCGGCGGAGAGCGTCGCCAAGATTCTTATCCCCGAGGTGCGCCGCTATGCCGAGGTGTACAGCCGCTACATGCTCTCGTGCGTGCGTCTGCTGTATGTCCATGCGCGGTTCGTCGAACACGACGCGGCGAAGGCTGACGAACTCTATGCCAAGGCGGTGAAAATGGCACCGAAATCGCCGAACAAAGGCGATACGGCATCGGAAATGGAGTTGATTGAGCATTGCAGAGCGATAGAGAAGATATGATGATAGACACCCATTCGCATATTTACGAACCGGAGTTCGACGCCGACCGCGCCGAAGCGGTCGGACGTGCGCTGGCTGCGGGAGTGGAAACGATGCTCCTGCCCGCGATAGACGCCGCGAGCGACGAGCGGATGTTCGCCGCCTGCCGCGAATTTCCCGATGCCGTGCGACCCATGATGGGTCTGCACCCGACGTCGGTGAACGACAATCCGTCATGGCGCGACGAGTTGGCGCGCGTCGAGCGTTACCTGTTCGCGCCGCCGCAGGGCATCGGCGGCTTCTGTGGGGTAGGCGAGATAGGTCTCGACTTCTATTGGAGCGACGCTTTCCGCCGCGAGCAGACCGAAGCGTTCGTCGCGCAGGTCGAGTTGTCGATAAAGTACGGACTGCCGATTGCGGTGCATACCCGCAGCGCGTGGGCGGAGATGCGCGAAATAATGCGTACCTTTGCGGGACGCGGGGTGAAGGGCGTTTTCCACGCCTTTTCCGACAGTGCGGAGTGTTACGAAGAGTTGCGCACGTTAGGCGATTTCGTGTTCGGAATCGGCGGCGTGGTAACCTTTAAGAAAAGCCCGCTCGTCGAGGTCGTGCGACGGATGAGCATCGACGATATGGTGCTGGAAACGGATTGTCCCTACCTGACGCCTGTTCCGCATCGTGGCGAGCGCAACGAATCGTCCTACGTGCGGTTCGTGTGCGACAAGATTGCCGAAATCAAGGGGCTGACCGCCGCCGAGGTCGCCGCCCGCACCACCGCCAACGCCGAAAGAATCTTCGGCAAAGGGTAGGGGATGAGAAGCGACCTTAACCGACGCCAAGCCGAGAGCAGTCGAACTTGTTCGGACTGCCGAGGCGCGAAGGAGGAAAAGCCCGCGTAGCGGGGTTAACGACCTTAACGACCTTAAAGACTTTAAGGACTTTAAGGACTTTAAGGTCGTTAGAGTCCCTAATGTGTTAAGACTATGAAACCGAAAATACTGATAATCTACACCGGCGGAACGATCGGCATGCGACGCGACGCCAACGGCACTCTCGTGCCGTTCGATTTCAACTCCATCGAGGCTGAATTCCCCTCGGTGCGCCAACTCAACGTCGATATAGAGGTCTGCAAGATGACCCCTATCGATTCGTCGAACGTTACCCCCGCACGCTGGGTAGAACTCGCACGGATAATCCGCGACGAGTATGCCTCCTACGACGGGTTCGTCGTCCTGCACGGCACCGATACCATGTCCTATACGGCGTCGGCATTGAGTTTCATGCTCGAAAACCTCGCCAAACCGGTGATTTTCACCGGCAGTCAGATTCCGATGGGCATCATGCGCACCGACGGTCGCGAGAACCTGATTACGGCTATCGAGATTGCTGCGGCGCGGCGCGGCGGACGACCGACTGTACCGGAGGTGGCTCTCTATTTCCAGAACCGCCTGTTCCGTGCCAACCGCACGTCGAAACTCTCAGCCGAGGCTCTCAGCGCATTCGATTCGCGCAACTATCCGCCGCTCGCCGAGGTCGGCGTGAACATCTGCTACAATACCGACGATATTCTGTATCCTCCGACCGGCAGCGAAAACGAACCGTTGCGCATTTCCGAACGTATGGACGAGAACGTGGTGATTCTGAAACTGTTCCCCGGCATCAGCGAACGGACGCTGCGCGCGGTGCTGGCGATAGAGGGACTGAAAGGCGTGGTGCTCGAAACGTTCGGCACGGGCAACGCCCCGACCGAAGCGTGGTTCATCGACACGCTCGCCGAGGCGATTCGGCGCGGCATCACGATAATCAACGTTACGCAGTGCCAGGGCGGAGCCGTGGTGATGGAGTTGTACGAAACGGGGCTGCGGTTGCAGAATATCGGCGTCGTGTGCGGACACGACATGACCACCGAGGCGGCGGTTACAAAACTGATGTGGCTGCTGGGCAAGAATCCGTCGGAAGACGCGCTTTCGGCTGCTCTCGCCCGCTCGATGCGCGGAGAATTTACGGCGTGATTTGCACGGACGAAAAAAATTTTATATATTTCGGACTGATATATGTGCGCATTTGCGGCAACGGTCGCGTTGCGTGCGGTTCAACAGTTTGTATTTCAGAACGTTGATGCGTCGGACGGGTTGTGCGCCGTATCGCCGTGCGAAATGACGGAACATGAGGAGTCGCTGTATATTTTGGAACAAACGATATAAACTGAAACGAAAAACTATTAAATTTTTTTAACTTATTAAAACAACTATGAAAAAGTTATTTTTGGTTTTGGCAGCGGCTGCTATGACTTTCGGCCCTGCAAGTGTTTTCGCACAGGAGCCTGAGGCTGCAACCGAGGCAGCGACCGAGCAGGTCGAGGAGGTTGCCGCTCCGGCAGTTGAAGAGGCAGCAATCGACACCGAAATTCAGATTGCGGGCGATTCGATGCACCACATCCTCATGCAGAAGTTCCTCGAAGGCGGCTGGGGCTGGATGCTTCCGGTATTGTTGTGCTTGATTCTCGGTCTTGCCATCGCTATCGAGCGTATCCTCTATCTGTCGCTTTCGACCATCAACACCAAGAAGTTCATGCTCAAAGTCGAGGAGGCTCTCAAAAACGGCGGCATCGAGGCTGCCAAGGAGTTGTGCCGCAACACCAAGGGTCCGATTGCCTCGATTTACTATCAGGGTCTCGACCGCTACAACCAGGGTCTTGACGCAGTCGAGAAGTCGGTCGTTTCCTACGGTTCGGTTCAGACCGGTCGTATGGAGTCGGGTCTGAGTTGGATTGGTCTGTTCATCGCTCTTTCGCCGATGTTGGGATTCATGGGTACCGTTGTCGGTATGATTGGCGCGTTCGACGCAATCCAGGCTGCCGGCGATATCTCCCCGACGCTCGTTGCAGGCGGTATCAAGGTCGCTCTCCTTACCACGTTGATGGGTCTGATTGCCGCTGTCATCTTGCAGTTGTTCTACAACTACATCATTTCGAAGATTGACAGCATCGTAAACGATATGGAGGATGCTTCCATCATTCTGATGGACATGCTTACCGTTTACAAGAAATAATCGGAACCTAATCAACACTCGTTAAACGGAAATTATGAAAAAGATATTGAATATTTTGCTGGTTGTCCTTATCGCCGTTACGGTGGCTCTGCTCGTGTACGCCATCGCTACGGGCGGCTCGGAAACCGCTATCAGCCTGAACCTCATCTGGGGTTATGTCCTTCTGGTGGGAGCCGCGCTGTCGGTGGTTTACTGCGCCGTTAAGGGCATGGTTAAGAATCCGGCAGGAATCAAGAAGACCATTGCTTCGGTAGCGATTATCGTCGTTGTCGTAGGTGCTGCCGTAGCGTATGCGCTGAGCAACGCAGGTCTTGCCATTCCGAACTCCGCCGGAGGCGTGTTCGATGACCCGTTCGAACTGGTCGTTACCGAGTCGAGCATCATCGTTACCTATGTAGCATTTGTTGCGACCGTTATCGCCGCAGTTTTCTCGGAGATTCGCAACGCACTTAAATAGAAAGGATAGACTTTATGCCAGTAAACAAAAGAAAAGTACAGGAAATCAATGCCGGTTCGATGGCCGACATCGCCTTCTTGTTGCTTATCTTCTTTCTGGTCGCAACCACGATGAACGTCGATACGGGTTTGGTGCGCGTGCTGCCGCCTATGCCCGACCCGAATGTGAAACAGGAGGATATCAAGGTCAAGGAGCGCAACCTCCTCTTGGTATTCGTCTCGGGTAGCGGTAACATCATGGCTGGCGGTCAGTTGATAGATATCCGACAGTTGAAGGACAAGGCCAAAGAGTTCATCCTCAATCCGTACAACGACGAAAATCTGCCGGAGAAAGAGGATAAGGAGTTGGAATTGCCTGACGGACAGAAATGGGTTTATCCGGTTAGTCAGGGTGTGATTTCGCTCCAAAACACGCGCGATACGGGCTATCAGGTCTACATCCGCGTGCAGAACGAACTTACCCGCGCATTCAACGAAGTCCGCGACGAAGTTGCGATGAGCAAATTCGGAAAGAAGTTCGCCGACTTGCAGGAGGAACAACGTAAAGTAATCACTGCGGCTGTGCCGATGAAGATTTCGGAGGCAGAACCGCGTAAAATGACGAAGTAGTATGGCAGTAATGAAAAAGAAGGGCAACAAAGGTCTGCCCCCAATCTCGACGGCATCGCTTCCGGACGTTATCTTTATGATTCTGTTCTTCTTCATGGTGTCGACCACGATGCGCGACCAGGAGTTGTTGGTGCGCTACAAGTTGCCTGATGCCACCGAGGTGCAGAAACTCGAAAAGAAGTCGCTCGTAAGTTATATCCATGTCGGAGTGCCTACTCTCGCCATGCAGGCGAAATTCGGTACTGCGCCTAAAATCCAACTCAACGACTCGTACAAGACGACCAAGGATATCCTTGATTTCGTTGCGGGCGAGCGCGACAAACTCAGTGAGGTCGACCGCAGCCAGATGACCATCTGTCTGAAAGCGGACGGCAACACCAAGATGGGTATCGTCGCCGACGTCAAGCAGGAGTTGCGCCGTGCGAACGCCCTGAAAATCTCTTATGCGTCATCGAAGGTGTTGAGTTACTAACCGACGCTTCGACGCTATATCTGCACCTGCGGAATCCGGTTCGGGTTCCGCAGGTGTTTTTTTGTGAGGGGAGGTAGGGTATCACGTGCGGGAGAGGGTATCACGTGCCGGTAGATTAAGGTCTTTAAGGTCGCGCGGCAGGCTGGATGCCTGCCGCTTTAAGGTCGCGGCGGCGAGAATCGCCGCCTTTAAGGTCGGCAGGGAGGTCTCATGTGCTGGTGGTTTAAGGTCCTTAAAGTCATTAGGGTCTTTAAGGTCAGCAGAGCGGTTTTTCTTTAAGGTCGTTAAAGTCATTAGAGTCCTTAAAGACCTTAAAGTCGTTAAAGTCCCTAATGTCCTTAATCCCGCATTCGCGGGCTTTTTTGCTTTCCGCCTACTCCTTCTCGCCGTCTGCCATTACACGGACGCGCGTATTCCGTCGATATGCCGCAGGCGTGATGCCGTAGTGCTTGCGGAAAACCTTTATGAAGTGCGACGGGTTGCTGTATATGCACTCGTAGCCTATCTCCTCGATGCTCATGTCGGTGGTGAGCAGCAGAAAACACGCCCTCTTCATGCGCTGCACCATGAACCAGTGGTGCGGCGTGTCGTCGAAGATACTATTGAAATCGCTTTTGAATGTCGACAGCGAGCGGTGGCACTTCGCGGCGAGTTCTTCGAGCGAACAGAATACGAAAATGTGCGCGTAGACTATGCGTATGAAGGCTTCCCTGTCGGGATTCGTATTGTCGAGTATGCAATTTACCATGTCTTCGTCGCCGTGCGTTATCACCTTGTATATCAACTCTCTCTTTCTGTCGGCGATGTATTTGTCGGTCATTCCGGTGTCGATGCCGTACTCGATTTCGTCGAAGAACGACGCTGCCGCGTGTCCGACCCTGCATCCGCAACAGCGTTTGATGCCTTTGCGGTTCGCCGAACTGTCGATTGGCATATCGTTTATCAGATGCAGACGCGTGATGATTCTTTGCAACTCGGCGGCGGAATACCTAATCGAAATCTCCTTGTATATGCCGTTGTCGCCGGGGATATTCTCTATTTCGAACGTGCCTATCGCCAGACATACCGTGTCGCCGACCGAAAAGTCGCGACGGATGCTGCCGCTCCGTACACGTTTGCTTCCGCTAACGATATGGACAATAGTAAAATCTTGTCCGATAATGTTTTCGACGAACGGCACGATGTTCGTCCTTTTGGTAATCTCTTGCGAGTGGCTCTCATTGTTTTTCGGGTCGTCAGTCATAATAAGCAGATAAATTATACAATAAAAATATCAATGTTACAATAAAATATTGTAACAATATGCCGAAAATTTTACGATGTCCGACTTTTCGCGACATCCATCGGACTTAATTTACTATATGAAGAACAGATGTATTGCCGTAAGCGACAGAAGAATCCAGTAAATTACGGTGGATGTTTCCGTTTTTATCCGGTCGAGTGCCGCCCCTGCGAGTATTGCTGTCGGGACTGCGATGACGGGCATTATCGCCACCGTGCATCGCGGTACGGCGAATGCCGCGACGGCGAGAACCATGACTGCCGATACGATTTGCGCCGACTTGTCCGCCTTGACGAGAGTCGTCCCTTTGTCGATTCGCCGCAATATTATTTCGGCGACCGCGAGCGACAGCAGAATCGCCGCTATTGCCGCAGCCATAATCGGAAACCCTTCGCGGACAGGCGAATGCACCGGCGTATATCCGAACGGCACGAACCATTCGGCAATCGAGTACGCCCCGTCGAGTATGCCGCCTCCTGCATACCAGCCGATGTAGGACGCTGCGGCGAACGGCAGCAGATAGCCGACCGCGGCGATTACGATTTTGCGCCACGACTGGAACGAGACCAGAGCCATGAACGGCAGCAGTGCCGCGAAGACTATGCACGGCGGGTAGAGCAGCACCGTGATTCCGAACAGCATCGCACCGAAGAATACGGGGCTTTTGTCGTTCGGTCGCGACAGCGTGCGGATGAAGAGCGACATTCCGCCCGCCGCGCACATGGCGGCAGCCGAGGTGGCGAACATGTCGGGCGAAACGAACATTCCGCATGCGGCGACGCCGAATATCGGTATCGGCAGCGTACAGAAATTGCGGAATATGCCCGATTTCGTCGCCGTTCTGCCGACGAGTATTCCGGTTATGACGAGAATGATTGTCGTGGCGGCGGATTTGCCCCACGACGGCGACGACACGCTGCCGGCGACCTCCATTGCATGCGGCGTCGCCGACATCATCCGCAGATGCTCGGCAGCGACCGTCAGCAGCAGCAGCGACGTTGCAAGCAGACCGGACTGGCGTGTTATCGATGTGATTCTCATATGGCAAAGTTACGCTTTTTTGCGAAAAATCGGGCAAAGCCCTAATAAATTTGGGAGAATCGGTTCTCCGCACAGTCTCGGTGGTCGGCAAGGCTGATTTCGCGTGCGACCTTAAAGACCTTAACGACTTTAAAGTCCTTAAAGTCTTTAATGGAACACACCTTTCCCCAAAATAAATTTTGCATTCCTCTCGCTTAATCGTATATTTGGCTTCGCCTTATATACTCTCGCTCGGCAAAGCCAAAATAAATTTTGCTTTGCTCTCGCTTATTCGTATATTTGTCTGGGCGATTAAATATGATTTTACACTAACGGTATTCCCAAGCCGTATGTATTTGCGGGTTCCGACACAAAAGTCCCCCGCACAGGCGGGGGATTTAGGGGGTGGGTAACATCTGTATACGCGGCTTTGCCGCGAGAACCACGACAGTCGGTTATCCGAATACTTGCAATAACTTGATTCGGTGTAAAGTCGTATATACTTACCTTTGTTTTTATTATGTTGGAAAATTCGTATCAAAAGGAGTTGCTCGAAGCCGGATGCGACGAAGCGGGGCGCGGATGCCTCGCCGGTCCGGTGTTCGCTGCGGCGGTTATCCTGCCGCCCGATTTCAGCCACCCTCTGCTCAACGATTCCAAGCAGATGACCGAGCGCAACCGCGACCTGCTGCGTGAAGTTATCTGCCGTGAAGCCGTCGCATGGGCTGTGGAGGCTGTTTCAGCCGAGCGTATCGACGAAATCAATATTCTGAACGCATCGTTCGAGGGCATGTCGCTCGCGGCGGTTCGGCTCGACCCTCGACCGCAGTTCCTCGCCATCGACGGCAACCGTTTCCGCACGATGCTCGACATTCCGTACCGCTGCATCGTCAAGGGCGACGGCAAATACGCCGACATCGCCGCCGCGTCGGTGCTGGCGAAGACGTTCCGCGACGAGTACATGAGGAAAATCGATGCCGAGTATCCGATGTACGGCTGGTCGCGCAACAAGGGTTATCCGACCCGCGAACACCGCCTCGCGATACGCGAACACGGACTCTCGCCGCACCACCGACTGACTTTCAACCACGAAATCGACCAACTCGAACTGTTCCCGCTCTGACTTTTTACGACATTAAAGACTTTAAGGACTTTAAGGTCCTTAAAGACCCTAAAAAAGATGAAAAATCACTCCCCACTCACCGACCGTCTGCTGTCGCTCGATACGCTGCGAGGATTCGACATGATGTTCATCATGGGCGTAGCGGGACTGGTCATGAATCTGTGTGCCCTCTGCCCGAGCGCATTCACCGACGCCGTTGCGCGGCAAATGGTACACGTCGAATGGAACGGGCTTGCGCACCACGACACGATTTTCCCGCTGTTCCTCTTTATCGCGGGCATCTCGTTCCCG
The DNA here is from genome assembly GCA_905213895.1 of uncultured Alistipes sp. GTDB lineage: Bacteria > Bacteroidota > Bacteroidia > Bacteroidales > Rikenellaceae > Alistipes. The sequence goes on along the minus strand of CAJMKE010000018.1, from coordinate 19,796 downwards.
TTCTCGCTTGCCAAACAGCGTGGAGCGGGCATGACGACGACGCAAATCTATGCCAAAATCGCCCGCCGCACGGCAATGCTCGTTCTGCTGGGACTGGTCTGCAACGGACTGTTCAAACTCGATTTCGCGACGCTCCGCTGTGCGAGCGTGCTGGCGCGTATCGGCATCGCATGGGGCATTGCGGCGGTGCTGTTCATGAACTTCGGCGTTCGCGCACGAGCCTCCATCGCCGTCGTTATCCTGCTCGGCTACTGGGCTGTTACGGCACTGTCCGTCGCTCCCGACTCGCCTGCCGGTGCCGACTGCTTCTCGAAGGACGGCTGCATCGCGGGCTATATCGACCGTCTGTACCTGCCGGGGCGTCTGATATACGGCAATTTCGACCCCGAAGGGCTGTTGAGTACGCTGCCAGCCGTGGTTACGGCGATGCTCGGCATGTTCGCCGGCGAGTTCGTGCGCATGCCCGAATCACGCATTTCGGGCGGTCGCAAGGCGGCTTATATGGCTGCGGCAGCGGTCGTCATGGCACTTGTCGCCGCCGGCTGGAACGAGGTTCTGCCCGTGAACAAGAAGTTGTGGTCGAGTTCGTTCGTCCTCGCCGTCGGGGCATACTCGATGGGGATGTTCGCACTATTCTACTATATTATAGATGTGCGGGGGTACAGGCGGTGGACACTGTTTTTCCGCGTCATAGGACTGAATTCCATTACGATATATATGGCGCAGCGGATAATAGACTTCCGCAAGGCATCCGAGTTCTTCACGGGCGGACTGGTCGCACAGTGTCCCGCCGATGTCGGCAGCGTGATTGCGAGCCTGTCGTATGTCGCCGCCTGCTGGCTGTTCCTCTATTTCCTCTACCGCAAGGGCGTTTTCCTGAAAGTGTAGGAGAGATAGGGTCTTTAAGGTCGTTAAGGACTTTAAAGACCTTAAAGTCATTATGTAAACGAGGATGTCTGCAATATGTGCAAGCATCCTCGTCAAGTTTGCAGATTCCGTAAGCCGAGTTCTGTTTTAGTCCATCATTTATCTACAATCGCAGTCGCCTGCGACTTCAAGCGGTTTACCCCTCGACATCGGGCGAGCAACCCTTAATTGCCGATATACATAACCTTGCAACCCGTAAGACGTACTGCCGAGCGACATCACTGCCCTCGCGGTGGGCTCTTACCCCGCCTTTTCACCCTTACCCATGACGGGCGGTCGTTTTCTGTTACGCTGCTATACCCTCTCGGATATCAAGCCGTTAACTTGTACGGTGCTCTGTGTTGCTCGGACTTTCCTCTCCCCTTGCGGGCAGCGATGAACCGAATCTGCGGTGCGAAGATACGAATTAGCGGGCGCAATGCCAAATTTATTTGAACAAGTGTCCTTAAAGACTTTAAGGACTTTAAGGACCTTAAAGTTACTCCCTCGTACTCCATGCAATCGCCGCCGAGCGGTCGAACTCGGGCAGCATATAGGAAAACTTATTCGAATAGTTTCTCTTGTAATACAGAATCTTTTGAAAATAAATGACGATCCAGAATATTCATAATCGACCAATAACCTCGACCAAATTGCTCGGATATATGGTCAATTGCATTTTTCTTTGTGTATCCGGATTTAACGAAATTGATATATAGGTCGCAAATCTCCTTTATTTCTTTATCGGAAAGGCGTTTACCCTTGTTTGTCAGTTTATTTTGAGGAACTTCTCTTAAAGTCCTCAGCAATTCGCCGTATTTTATATTTTGGATTTGTTTGGTTTGGTATTCGAAAGCCGCTCTATTCAATTCAAATCCACAGGCATTTCGTCCTAACCCCAGTGCGGTTTTGGCGGTAGAAAAACTTCCTAAAAAAAAGTCGCATACCATATCGTCTTTATTGCTCGAATATAGTATCATTTTGGTAAGCAAAGTTTTAGGTAGTTCATTCTTGTTTTTAATCTGCCCGGGTTTGAACTCTTTGTTGATTATCCAAACATCTTCTCTGTCTTTGTAGTTGGCAGATCCGCCGCATGGAGATTCCTCTTTATCCGAAAAAAATGCGAATGTGTTGAATGTAACTGTCCCTCCCGGTTTTGTATAATATAAAATATGATAATGCGACGATATATATTTTTTGCTTGTATATACCCCGAAATTATATTTCCAAATAATATGGTTTCTTTCTTCTAACGACGTTTTAGCCAATGCATTCAGAATATGGCGCAATTGAGAATATCCCGATACTATATATATACTGCCTCCTGGTCTCAAGATGCGTTCGGCTTCTTTTATCCAATCTTCTGAAAACTTAGGATAATCTTTGCTCGGAACATCGATATAACCGTCTATTACTGGATCTTCTTTTCTTCTGTAATGTTTGTGTAGTTTTTCACCCTCTATTCCGTACGGAGGATCCGTTATTATAAGGTCGACAGAATTATTTTTTATGTGTTTTTTTGACCCGGAAATGCAATCTTCGTTGTAAAACATTATATTTCAATTATATAATTCTCGAACTCGTCTATTTTCTCCAAATTAAGCATATATTTTTCTTTGCGGGGAGTTCCATTAGAGTTTCTTCCCTGCCTCATAATATCCAATTTTTCGAAATCGTCATTTTTGAAAATGACAAAAACTATTTCGGTTAATGTCGCCTTTGTTTTTCTGTATCTCGATATGGAAGTTCTCGAAATCCTTTCTATTTCGTATTGGGATAATCCACCTTTGAGCGCAGTATGCCATTTTTGAAAAGAGCGATCATGATCGTCGTAGACGACATCGCATAAAGCGATAATTTCCCCATGATAGTGATCCTTTGCAAGAGATGCATCCATTGCAGTTTTATCATTTAGAATAATCTTATGACTGTCGCTTTTTATAGCGGACGATTTCAAATCCCAATTTATTGCACCTCGTAAATCGAAATTTACATTGCCGAATCGATCCCCCGGAAAAGTAAATTCGGATTGAAGAAGTTGATGAGATTTAAATTCGAAGTAAAATGCCCACCATTCCATCTGCCGCCAATTGTAATCGGCCTCTTTTAATTCCAATATAGATGTTTTTCCATCCCATTCTTTGGGCAGATTCGATAGTTTGGATTTGAAAATATCGATATCGTTTATATACGTTCTCATTTTTCTGCGTAAATTTTAATGCAAATTTACGCAGAAAAAAAGAGCGAGCAAAATAATTTACTCCTTCGTACTCCACGCAATCGCCGCCGAGCGGTCGAACTCGGGCAGCGGAGCGGGCGTGAAGTCGGAGTAGCCCATCGCGATGATGCACTCCACGCGGCAGTTGTCGGGTATCGGCAGCAGCGTGCGCAGATACTCCTCGGCACTCTCGCCCTGCGGGTCGTCCTTGCGGCGCGGGCGTCCCGCGACGTGTACCCAGCACGATGCCAAGCCCGCTTCGACGCAGGCGAGTTGAAGCACCGTAGCCGATATAGCGCAGTTGTCGTCCCAGATGTCCGATGCCGTCGTGTCGCCCATGACGACTACCGCAACCGGTGCGTTAGCCATGAATGCCGAGCCGTAGTCGCGCATCGAGGACATCTTTTCGATTGTCGCGCGGTCGTCCACGACGAGAAACCGCGTCGAGCGTGAGTTGCGTGCCGACGGTGCCGTAAGTGCCATATTCAGAACGTCGAGAATGACTGTTCGTGATACCGGTGTGGCGTCGAAACGGCGGACGCTGCGGCGTTTTTCGAGTAACTGTTTGAATTCCATAGAAGAAACTGTTTTGAATTTTATTATAATGTTTTCAGTTTACAACATAAAAAGTTTCGGCTTCTTTGAGGTGCTTTTCGGCATATTTATTTTCCGCCTTTTTGGAAATAGCCCGCTATTACCTGCAAATCCGAAAAAGAAATCTGCTCGAAAATCACTCTCAAAATAATCTCGAAATAAAATTCGAAACAGTTTCTATGATATTTGCATGTTTATCTGTTCGCAAAACAAAAATAGTGAAAAAAAGTTATTACCTTTGGTCAAAATCGAGGAACTATGGCTGAAAATACGAAATATCGGTTCACTGTCGCACTCATCTACGATTTCGACGGCACTCTGGCGGCGGGCAACATGCAGGAATACGACTTCATCCCTGCCGTGGGCAAGAGCAACAAGGAGTTCTGGTCGGAATCGAACGACCTCGCCGAGGAGCAGGACGCCGACCAGATTCTGGCATATATGGCGCGCATGATTCAGGCGGCGCAGGCAAAGGGACTGTCGCTCCGCCGCGAAGCCTTTCAGGAGTCGGGACGCCGCGTCGTCTTCTACCCGGGGGTGGAGGAGTGGTTCGACCGCATGAACGCCTACGGCGAAGCGCGCGGAATCAAGATTCTGCACTATATCAACTCGTCGGGTCTGAAAGAGATTATCGAGGGTACGGCGATTGCCGGCAAGTTCCGCAAGATTTACGCCTGCTCGTTCCTCTACAACGTGGACGGCATCGCATACTGGCCTGCCGTGGCGGTGAACTACACCAACAAGACCCAGTTCATCTTCAAGATTAACAAGGGCGTGGAGTCGGTCTACGATACCAAACTCGTGAACCAGTATATGGAGGAGAAGTCGCGTCCCGTGCCGTTCTCGCACATGATATACGTCGGCGACGGAACGACCGACATCCCGTGCATGCGTCTGGTGAAGAACTTCGGCGGACACTCCATCGCCGTCTACGACCCGTCGGAGGCGAGCAAGCGTCAGGAGATGAACACGCTGATTCGCGACAACCGCGTGAACCACGTCTGCCCCGCCGACTATCGCGACGGCTCGGAAATCGATACCGTCGTCAAGGCGATAATCGACAAGTGCGACGCCGACGACCGCCTTGCCAAACTCGAAACCGAACACCTTTAACCCCTTACGAATATGAAGAGACTGTTATTGACTGCAATTCTCGCCGCCGCCGTCTGTATCGACGCTTTCGCGCAGCAACCGCCGGCAGCATCGGCGGACGGAACGCAGATTGCGGTTTTCGACGGAAGCCGCACCCGCCTGCGCCGCCGCGACCGCATCCCCGTTCGGCTCGGACACGAACTGCGCTTCGGCGTGGGTGCCTACGGAGTGGGCTATACGATTCTCGGATATACCGGATGCTATTGTTCGCCGTACCGCTTTATAGACAGCGGATTTTCGCTCAAAAATTTTGAACTCTCGAAGATATATTCGGGCGACGAGTACTATACGGGCGTATATTCGCTCGACTACGCCTACCGGTTCAACCGTACCATAAGTTTCGGAGTATCGTTCAGTTATGCCTGCGTTACCACGCGTTATCACAACCTTTACGACGATTCGCGGGCGGGAGGCTTCGACCAACACTACATGTCCGTAATGCCGATGTTGCGCACCTACTGGCTCAACAGCAAATACGTGTGTCTGTATTCCGCTCTCGCTCTCGGCGTAACGGTCGAACGGTCGGTCGAGAAAATCGGCAGCCGCAGTTACGTCAGCGTCGACACGCTGTTCGCAGGTCAGTTCACGCCGCTGGGAATCACGGTCGGCAAACGGCTGTACGGTTTCGCCGAACTCGGGGTGGGAACTCAGGGAGTGATTATCGGCGGTATAGGTTATAAATTTTAAGGAGGAGACGTTATGAAAAAGATAATCTTATCGGCATTGCTGGCGGCATTCGCCCTCTGTTCGTGCAAGACGGCCACACGCGAATACCGCAATCCCACATACCCCGGTTATATGATGCTGGTCAATAATATATCCGGCTACAAAGCCTTCTCGGGCAAACTGGCTCTCATGTTCCAGATAGACGAATATATAGGAGCGGAGACCGACGAGGAGCGCGAGCGTGTACACGACAAATATTTTTACAGAGAATATGTGGCGTATGACGACGCGAAAGGCCTGTTCACTATCCGCTACGATACGGACGAACTTTTCGTCAGCACGGGCGGAAAGCGCATGGGCGAAACCGGTGCCGAATGGTCGGGCATGTACAAGAATCAATATGAGTTCATGCCTGTCGTGAAGTGCATCGGAGAGAACCGCTACGAGATAACCTACAACGAATCGGATTATCCGCGATTTTCGAGCGACAGATACAAGGTGTCGGTCGAAGCGGAGGTCGGGGAGGCATCGGCGGTTTCCGGAGGCATGTCGTTGAAGATGACCGGAACGTGCGAGAGCCGCAACAAATCCGATAACGGCACGTTTGTCGTCGAAGGACGTGCGACCGACCTGGTATGGCAGGGAAACCGGTTCCTGACGGGAACTGTCGAACTGACGACCGAAAACCGCGGCGTTGTCGATAATGCCAAAGCCGAATTCTCCGAAGACGGCAGTTTCACGGTATGGTACGGCGGCAGCAAGGATGTGTATTCATTGTATGATTTGGAGTACTACGGATACTTCATGTATGAATAGGGTATGATTAAACAGATAGTTTTTGCAACGAACAACGCCCACAAACTGTCGGAGGTTCAGGCTGTGCTGGGCGACCGCTTCCGGCTCGTTACGCTCGCCGAGTGCGGCATCACGGAGGAGATTCCCGAGGATGCGCCGACGCTCGAAGGCAACGCCCTCCAAAAGGCGCGCTATGTCCATGAGCGCACGGGTGCCGACTGCTTCGCCGACGACACGGGATTGGAGGTCGATGCGCTCGACGGCGCACCGGGGGTTCATTCGGCTCGGTATGCGACCGACGGACACGATTTCGCCGCCAACAACCGTCTGCTGCTGCGCAATCTCGCCGGTTCGGCAGACCGCAGCGCGCATTTCCGCACCGTCATCGCGCTGATTCTCGACGGCAGGGAGTATCTGTTCGAGGGGCGTGTGGACGGACGCATCGCCGAGAGCGAGGCGGGCTACGGGGGATTCGGCTATGACCCGCTGTTCGTGCCGGAGGGCTTCGACAAGACCTTCGCCGAGATGGATGCCGACGAGAAGAATGCGATTTCGCATCGCGGACGCGCCGTCCGACGGCTCGTGGAGTTTTTACAATCGAAATAGGGAATGGAAGAGAAGATTTACCGTCGGGACGACATCTACGCGCCCGAAACCATAGAGAAACTGAAATCGCACTACACGGAGATTCTCCGCCTGCTCGGCGAAGACCCCGAACGCGAAGGGCTTGTGAAGACGCCCGAGCGCGTCGCCAAGGCGTGGGCATACCTGACCAAGGGCTATGACGAAGACCCGATTGAGATTCTGCGGTCGGCTATTTTCCGTGAGGAGTACAAGCAGATGGTGCTTGTCAAGGACATCGAGATTTTCTCGGTGTGCGAACACCACATGCTGCCGTTCGTCGGCAAGGCCCACGTGGCGTATATTCCGAACGGCTACATCACGGGGCTGTCGAAAATCGCCCGCGTGGTCGAGTGTTTCGCCCGCCGCTTGCAGGTGCAGGAGCGGCTGACGTTGCAGATTCGCGATTCGATACAGGCGGCACTCAATCCGACCGGTGTCGCGGTCGTCATCGAGGCTTCGCACATGTGCATGCAGATGCGCGGCATCGAGAAGCAGGGCTCGGCTACGACGACGTCTGCGTTCACGGGCATATTCCTCTCCGACCCCCGCACCCGCGAGGAGTTCATGTCGCTGATTTCTGCGAAACTGAAATAGGAGCGGAGCGTTGAGGTTTTCTGGCGGGCTGACACGAAATGTGCCAGCCCGCCTCATTTAAGGTCCTTAAAGTCTTTAAGGACTTTTCCCGTGTTCCTCCTATTGCGGCACGATTTTGGAAGCGTATGCGCCGTATGAAAAAAAGTCCTATGATAATTATAATCATGTCCGTCCTGCTCGCTGTGTGCGGCTCGGCATGCTCGGCTAACGGCAACAACAAAAAAAGCGACAAGATGAAAACCGTATCTCTCACCAAAACCGATTTCCTGAAAAAGGTGTACGACTTCGAGAACTCCCCGTCCGAGTGGAAATACCTCGGCGACAAACCGGCATTGATAGACTTCTACGCCACGTGGTGCGGTCCGTGCCGTACCATCGCGCCGATTCTCGACGAACTCGCCGCGGAGTACGGCGACAGTATCGTCATCTACAAGGTGGACACCGAGAAAGAACCTGAACTCGCCGCCCTTTTCGGGGTACGCTCGATTCCGACGCTGGTTTTCGTTCCGATGGACGGCAAGCCGCAGGCGGTGCTGGGGGCAATGGGCAAAGCCGATTTCAAGAAGGCGATAGACACGTTCCTGCTCGGGAAATAACGCTGTGCATTATGGAGACGCTCTACAAGATACGCGACATCCGCTCCGACCTCCAACTTTTGGAGCGCGACTTCGAGCAGTCGCACGGAATTTCGTTCAACGAAGCCATGATTCTGTGCGGTTTGCGCAGCCGCGAGCGCATGTCGTCGGGCGAAATCGGTGAACTTATCGGTCAGACCCGCTCCAACGCATCGAAGATAATCGCTTCGGTCGAGCGCAAAGGACTGGTTGAACGCGGCATAGGCAGCGACGACAAACGCCGCATGTATTTCGTCCTCACCTCGCGCGGTCGCGAACTGGGCGAAGCCGTCGGGAAGAGCGGCGATATGCTCGACGAACGGCTGTGCGCCGCTTTGGGCAAAAATATGCGGAAAGGGAAATAAGCGAGGGATATTTCCCGTTACAAATAGTGAAGATGTAAATTATCAAACTTGTACGATATTATGAAAAGACTATCTGTTCTCGCCGCGGCGATGCTCTCGTTCGGCATCCTGACGGCAAGTGCCGACAACGACACTCCGATTACCTTCGAACAACTTCCGGCGTCGGCACAGACGTTCATCACCGCTCATTTCCCGAAACATAAGGTGGCATACGCCAAGGAGGAGCGCGATTTGATGAAGGTCTCCTACGACGTGGTGTTCTCCGACGGCACGAAACTCGAATTCGACAAGAACGGCGACTGGAAGGAGGTCGATACCAAGCCTGCGGCAGTTCCGTCGGCAATCGTTCCCGAGCGCATTGCGACCTACATCCGCACCCACTATCCCGATGCCGCGATAGTCGCCATCGACCGTACCCCGCGCAAGTACGAGGTCGAGTTGTCGAACGGACTTGACGTGAAGTTCGACATCCGCTACAACTTCATCGGCGTGGACGATTAGTGTAAGGTCTCGCCGCCGATTCTGAATCGGCGGCTTTAAGGACTTTAACGACCTTAAAGACTTTAAGAGGGCAGGCGTTTCCGCCTGCCCTCTGCTTTATTGCGGCAATCTGCCGCCCGAGTCCTTTATTTCTCCGGCGCAACCTCTTTCAGGCACTGCAATGCGTTGAGCGTCCGCGGATAGCCGATGTACGGCAGCAGACGTGTGGTAACCGCAATCAGTTTCGCGCGGTCGTTGCCTGCATTCAGATTGCCGCGGATATGCCCCTTGACCTGCGGTTCGCAACCGCCCAGCGAAATCAGAATCGAGTATGTCAGCAACTCCCGTGTCGCAGGGTCGAGTGCCGGTCGCGTCTGATAGTCGCCGAAGCAGTTCGCCGACAGGAACTTCTGGATGTGCAGCAAATCCGCCGGCGACGAAGCGTAGCCCGCATCTATATGGCTGCCGAAGAGCGAGCGTTGCAACGCCAGCCCCTTGTCGAAGCGGGTTTCGGCGGTAACGACCGATTGTCCGGCTGTCGGCAGCGCGACGCCAGTCGAACGCATAGTTTCGTTGGCGGCTTCCAGACAGTCGCGCACCCTCGCGATGCCGACGTAAGGCACTGCATGGTATATCGTTTCCTTGATTTCGAGCGGCGCGATTCCCGCGTCGAGCGCGGCGCGTATCACTATTCGCAGTTCGCCGACGGTGTTCTGCGCCACGGTCGAAGCGAGCGTGGCGAGCAACTGCGTGCGCAGGTCGATGTCGCCGATTTCGTTTGCGTCGCCGAATGCGAACCGCCCGAGAATCTCGGCGAGTTCGGGGTCATCGCTCCGCAGCGGTTCCAGCGACGTCCGCGCCCATCCTTTGTGTGCCGCATCGGGGCAGCCTGCCTCTTTATCCCCAAACCCAAACTTCTCTCGGCTGCCCGTCGCAGCGGCATATTGTCCGTCATCCACAGGTTCGAGCCACGTATTGACGTTGGTCGCAGGATTGCACTCGACCGCCAGATGCGAGAACCAACTGTCGGGCGCGGCACCGTGCCAATGCTCGACATCCGCCGGTATCTCCACTATGTCGCCTGCGTGCAATTCGCGCGCCGCTTTGCCGCGCTCCTGATAGAATCCGCGACCAGCGGTGGCTATGAGCAACTGTCCGCCCGTGTGGCTGTGCCAGTTATTGCGGCATGCAGGCTCGAACGTAACGTTCGAGATGTGCGTTCCCAGAGCGTCATTGTCGCTCAGCGGAGCGAGATACGCCTGCCCGATGAAATACTGCGAAAACTTCTCCGGCAGCGGATTGCCCTGCGGGAAGATTTGTACGAACTCCTTCTCCATATTTTCACTCTTTTTTGCGCCGCACGCCGAGAGCATCGCCGCCGCGGCAATCGATAAAATAACGAATCTTTTCATAATTCTCGTTAAAGTCCTTAAAGACCTTAACGACTTTAAGGTCTTTTGTTCTTTGCTGCAAAAATAGGTGCAAACCTGCGAATCGCCGTTATACGCATTACGGTTTGCCGTACCATTTTTACGGATAACGTATTTTCGCTATCTTTACGGAAAATAAATGACACATCATGCTGCTTGTGAGATTTTTCGTTATCGCCGTTCTGCTGCTCGCACCGCTCGTGCCTGCGGCGGCTCAAAGCGTCGCCGACGTGTGCGACAAGGCGGAATACCGTATCGCAATGCGCGACGGAGTGAAACTCCATACGACGGTCTACACCCCCAAAAACGCTGTCGCCGCACCGATTCTGATTCAGCGGACGCCCTATTCCTGCGCCCCCTACGGCGAAGACAAATTCCCTAAGGGGCTTGAAAAGGGCTATCTCCGCGGCTATGTCGATGCGGGCTACATCCTCGTCTTTCAGGATGTCCGCGGACGCTACATGAGCGAGGGCGAGTACGAAAACATCCGTCCCGCAGGTGCGGTGGACGAGACTACCGATGCCTACGACACCGTCGAGTGGCTCGTGCATAACCTGCCGCACACCAACGGTCGCGTCGGCTTCTTCGGCAGTTCCTACCCGGGGTTCTATGCCATGCTCGGTGCCTTGTCGGGACATCCCGCCGTCGTCGCGGCATCGCCGCAGGCTCCCGTCGCCGACTGGTTCATGGGCGATGACGCCCACCACAACGGGGTATTGATGCTCGCCGACGCATTCGGATTTCTGCCCAAGATGAGCCATGACGGACACACTCCGTGTGCGAAGATGCCGCCGTCGCGACGGCACGACATGTCGCCCGACATCTACGACTTTTTCCTGCGGGCAGGCTCGCTCGCCGACATGCTCCGCATGGTCGAACCCGCGGGATTCTGGAACGATATGGCTGCCCATCCCGACTACGACGAGTGGTGGCAGGCGCGCGACCTGCGCCGCCGCTGCCGCGACGTGAAGCCTGCACTGCTGATTGTCGGCGGAACGTTCGACGCCGAGGACTGCTTCGGCGCGTGGAATCTCTATAAGGCTGTCCGTGCGCAGTCTCCGCAGACCGATTGCCGGCTTGTCGTCGGACCGTGGAGCCACGGTGCGTGGCGCAGCGCGGGACGGCGGCTGGGAGGGTTCGATTTCGGCAGGGAAGCCGACTGGAAATACTATGTCGAGTGGTTCGAACGCCCATTCTTCGACCTGCATCTGCGCGGCGACTCCTCTGCCGTCGCCGTACCGCCGGTATCTGTGTTCATCTCGGGCAGCGACCGATGGGCGGAGTACGACGGGTGGATGCCCGCCGATGCCGAACCCGTGAGGTTCTATCTCGCCGGCGGCGGTGCGCTCTCGACCGACCGTCCGTCGCGCAGGGGCGGCTGTTCCACATACCGTTCCGACCCGTCGTCGCCCGTACCTTACATGGAAAAGTGCGACACGAAGCGGCGAAAAGAATATATGGTCGCCGACCAGCGTTTCGCCGCCGCCCGCCCCGACGTGCTGACATTCGTTACCGAACCTCTCGCCGAGGACATGACGCTCGTCGGCGAGGTGCGCGTAACGCTCGCGACGTCGATTTCGACCGACGATGCCGATTTCGTCGTGAAACTCATCGACGTATATCCCGACGACGGCAGCGACAAGGCGGGCTGCATGATGCTCGTTCGCGGCGATGTCATGCGCGGACGCTACCGCAACGGCTTTTCATCGCCCGAAGCGTTCGTCCCCGACCGCCCGACAGAAGTCGCGTTCACGATGCCCGACATCGCCCGCACATTCCGCCGCGGACACCGTGTGGCGGTGCAGATTCAGAGTTCGTGGTTCCCGCTCGCCGAGCGTTCGCCGCAGCGGTTCGTGGATTTGTGGAGGTGTACGAAGGACGATTTCGTGCCGTGCGACGTAACGATATTTCACCGCCGCGGCGCGGAGTCCTATATCGAGGTCGGCAGACTGCGTGCCAGATAAGCCCACTCCATGCCGCTTTCGTACCCGAAAGTGGCATATATTTTGCTTTTCGGAATATGCCTTTTTACAAATTAAAATTTATGTTTATGAAAAAGTTTTTATTCTGTCTGGCATGTGCGGCTGCGGCTGTTTTCTGCGCAACCGCTGCACCTCAAAACGTCGATTTCGACAAGTTGCCTGCCAATTCGCAGGAGTTCATCCGCCGCAATTTCCCGTCGGAGAAGGTCAAGAATGTCGAAATGGACCGCGAATCGACATGGAACAAGTACACCGTCTATTTCAACAGCGGCAATAAGGTCTCGTTCGAGGGCGGTTCGGGCGAATGCTCGGAGATTGTCATGAAGAACGGTTCGGTGCCTGCATCGGCTCTTCCTGCCAACATCCGCACCTACGTGAACAACCGTTATTCGGGCAAGCCGGTTACGGGCATGAAGACCACGACCGACGGCTATAAGGTCTATCTTTCCGACAAGACCGTCCTCAATTTCGACAAGAACGGCGATTTCGTGAACGCCGCGAAATAGTTCCGATGACTTCCGGCAACCGGATGCCGCCGGTTTCGGGGCTTATGGCTGATGCGGATAACGCATCAGCCTTTTTCGTCTTTAAGGATTTTAAGGTCCTTAAAGTCCCTAACGACCTTAATGTCTCTCGGAGTATTGTGCTTTCTTTCAGAAAACCTCCTGCAATATCCTTATCGACTGCACATGGCGTATGGAGTCGAGGTGGACGGTGTAGTAGGCGACCAGCGCGTCGAGAATCTCAACCCGCTGTTTGCGGTTCAGCCCGATTTCGCCCAGACAGCGCACGTCGCATTCGAGCAGGTCGCGGAACACTTCGGCGTATTCGCAGCATATCACGTTGTCGTGCAGCGGCATCACGGGCGTGAACAACCCCTCGCGCATGTCGAACCACGACCCCGCCGTATACTCGTTACCGGGGCTGAATCCTAAAAAGCGGCTGATGTTGGCGAGAAACCACAGATGAAAATTGGCGACCCCCTCCTGCAACTCGTCGAGAGCCTCTACCGACCCCCACACGAAGTCGAACAACGGCTGGTTCGCCTCGCTCTCGCCGATAAGGCGGTAGAGCGACTCCGCCATGAAGAGCGCAATCGTCGATTTGCGCACGTCGTAAGGCATCGATTTGAGCAGTATGCCGTTGCGTACCTCGCGCAGACGGTGCATCTCCATTTTCGGCGATGACAGACCCTCGTATTCGAGAGCGAACATGGGCTGGAAAAGAGCCATTTTCGACCCCCTGCCCTTCGACGACCTGACGCCCTGCACCATGTAACTCTGCCGCCCGAAAGCGTCGGTGAGCAGATGGGCGACCATCGACGTGTCGCCGTACTTGACGGTGTTGAGGACTATTCCGCGTGCCTTGTAACTCTTCATCGCAGTTCAGACCGACAGTTTTTCGACCGTCTCGCGCAGCCGCGACGTGTCGAGATGGGTGTATATTTCGGTGGTAACTATGCTCTCGTGTCCCAGCATCTCCTGCACCTGACGGATGCTCGCCCCGCCCGCCAGCAGATGCGTCGCGAACGAATGACGGAACGTGTGGGGGCTGACCTGCTTGTCGATGCCCGCCCGCTCGACCGCCTGACGGATGATGTTGAACACCATGATGCGCGTTATCGCCTTGCCGCGGTTGCTGAGGAAGACGCTGTTCTTGCTGCCCCACTTCTTCTCCTTGCGGTCGTCGAGGTAGGAGTATATGTATTCGCGCGCCGTCCTGCTCACGGGTACGAGCCGTTGTTTGTCGCCCTTGCCGGCGACGCGTATGTAGCCTTCGCCGAAAAAGAGGTCGCACATGCGCAGCGAGGTGAGTTCCGATACCCGCAGCCCGCACGAATAGAGGACTTCGAGTATCGCTCGGTTGCGCCGCCCGTTCGTCGTCTGCACGTCCACCGAGCCTATGATGCGGTCTACCTCCTCTATCGACAGTGTGTCGGGAACATGACGTCCCGCCTTCGGACCGATGATGAACTCCGTCGGCAGAACGTCGATTTTATCGTTGAGCAGCAGATAGTTGTAGAAACTCTTTATGCTGCTCAACATCCGCGCCTGCGACGTCTTCTTGCGGTCGCGGTCGAACAGAAAAGCCATGAAACGCTCTATCATGAACGGTTCTACCTTGACCGGCGGCACGTCGAACCAGTGCATGATGTAGTGCGAAAAATCTTCGAGGTCGCGCATGTACGCCTCGACCGTGTTCGGCGACAAGTGCTTCTCCAACCGGATGTAGGAGCGGTAGGAAACCGCCGTTTTTCGCCATTTTTCGCTGCTTTCCGCCATTTTATGATTACTTTTGCGCAACTTGAATACAAAGATACGAAATTTTACATAATAATGGATTACGTTGAACTCAACATTGCCGTTTCCGATTCCGAAACGGCGGAGATACTGACAGCGGAACTCTCGGAACTGCCGTTCGAAAGTTTCGTCGCCGAGCGCGGCACGCTCAAAGCATATATCCCGCAGAGCCGGCTCGTCGATTGCAAGGAGGACGCCGACGGGATACTGCGCCGCTACGGCATCACGGACAGCCGCTACGTGCAGATTGAGGCGCAGAACTGGAATGCGTTGTGGGAGAGCAATTTCGAACCGGTGGACGTGGACGGACGGGCGATGATTCGCGCGCCGTTCCATCCTGCCCGCCCCGACTGCGATTTCGAAATCGTCATCATGCCTAAAATGTCGTTCGGCACGGGGCATCACGCCACGACGCACATGATGGTCGCGATGCTGCTCGATGCCGACGTCGCGGGTCGCCGCGGACTCGACATGGGCTGCGGAACGGGCGTGCTGGCTATCGCCGCCGTGAAGCGCGGCGCCGCGGCGGTGGATGCCGTGGACATCGACGATTTCGCCTACGAGAACTGTTGTGAGAATATCCGCACGAACGGCGTGGCGGAGCGGATTTCACCGATGCTGGGCGACGCTTCGGCTGTCGAGGGTCGGCACTACGACTTCATCCTCGCCAACATCAACCGCAATATCCTGCTGCACGATATGGATGCCTACCTGCGCGCCCTGAACGACGGCGGCGAGATATTCATGAGCGGATTTCTCGATGCCGACATCGACGCCATGCGCGAGGCGGCGTATGAGCGCGGACTTGCGGACGGTCGCACCGTTCACCGCGACGGCTGGGCGGCACTCAGTTTCCGCAAGGGGTAAAGAGATGATGTTGAAGCCGCCGGAATCGGCGGCGCGACCCTAATGACCTTAAAGTCCTTAAAGTCTTTAAGGTCCTTAAAGCAGAGGGCTGACGAAAACGTCAGCCCTCTTTTGCCCCTCTTTTGTCCTATCCGATTTTCTCGCCGAAAGCGAGGTCGCCTGCATCGCCCAAACCCGGGACGATGTACTTGCGGTCGTTGAGGTGGTCATCCACAGTGGCGCACCACAGCGACGTGCGCTCCTGGTCGGTATGCTCCAATACGTAATCCACGCCCTGACGGCTCGCAAGCACCGACACGAAGTGGGTGTGCGCAGGCTGTCCGCCCTTCTCGCACAGAGCCTCGTAGGCGGCGACGAGCGACGAACCCGTGGCGAGCATCGGGTCTACGAGAATCAGCGTCTTGCCTTCCAGACTTCCGCACGAGATGTACTCGACCTTGATTATGAACTTGCCGTCGAACGTGCTTTTGCGGTATGCCGACACGAAGGCGTTCTCGGCGTCGTCGAAATAGTTGAGGAATCCCTGGTGGAACGGCAGTCCGGCACGCAGAATAGTCGCCAGAACCACTGTGTCACTAATTGACATTACGGTCGCCTTGCCGAGCGGCGTTTCGACGATTTTGGAACGGTAGTTCAACTCTTTGGAAACCTCGAATGCGGCGATTTCGCCGATGCGTTCGATGTTGCGGCGGAAGCGCATCGAGTCTTTCTGAATCTCCTTGTCGCGCAACTCTGCGATGAATTTGTTGAGCAGCGAATTTTGTTGGTCGATGATATGCAGCATGGTTATTCGGTGTTTTAAGTTGTCTAATACAGAAAATTGTTGAACGGATAGCGTCCGCAGTGTATCTCGCGCACCATTCCGTAGAGGTCGCGGCGGAACTTGTCGATATTGGTCTTCTCCTGCGCCGAGATGAAGATGCACGGCGTATTCTGCTTGGCGAACCAACTCTCGCGCAGGTCGTCGAGCGAAAGGTTCTCGCGCGTGGCGGGCGTCAGGTCGTCCTCCTCTTTCTTAATATAGGTATAGGCGTCGATTTTGTTGAAGACGAGGTACACCGGCTTGTCGCCTGCCCCGATGTCCTGCAACGTCTGTTTCACGACGTCTATCTGCTCCTCGAACTGCGGGTGCGAAATATCGACCACGTGAATCAGCAGGTCAGCTTCGCGCACCTCGTCGAGCGTCGATTTGAACGACTCGATCAGTTCGGTCGGCAGTTTGCGGATGAAACCTACCGTGTCCGAGAGCAGGAACGGCAGGTTGTCGAACACGACCTTGCGCACCGTGGTGTCGAGCGTGGCGAAGAGTTTGTTCTCGGCGAAGACTTCGCTTTTGGAAATCAGGTTCATCAGCGTCGATTTGCCGACGTTGGTATAGCCGACGAGCGACACGCGCACCATGCTGCCGCGGTTGGAACGCTGCACAGCCATCTGGCGGTCGATTTTGCGCAAATCCTCTTTGAGTTTCGCGATGCGGTTGCGCACGATTCGGCGGTCGGTCTCGATTTCGCGCTCACCCGCTCCGCCGCGGGTTCCCGTGCCGCCCCGCTGTCGTTCGAGGTGGGTCCACAAGCCGGCGAGACGCGGCAGCATGTATTCGCAATGGGCGAGTTCGACCTGCGTTTTGGCGTAGGCGGTCTGCGCCCGCGAACGGAATATGTCGAGAATCAGCCGCGTGCGGTCGATGACGCGGCATGGCATCGCCTTTTCGATGTTGCGTGTCTGCGACGGCGAGAGTTCGTCGTCGAAAATCGCCACGTCGATACACTCCTGCTCGCAGTAGGCGGCAATCTCTTCGAGTTTGCCCGGTCCGACGTAGATGCGCGACGACGGCTGCGCCATGCGCTGCGTGAACCGGCGCACGGTCGTTATAGATGCGGTCTCGGCGAGGAATTCGAGTTCGGCGAGGAACTCCTCCGCCTGCCGCTGCTCCTGCCCGTCGCGGATGACGGCGACGAGTACCGCACGTTCGGTGTCGGATGCCGCCGGTTGCGCTTCGGTCGGTGCCGTCTTGTTTCTGTTGTCTGTCATCAAGCGTGGTTTTTATGAGAAAAAAGGCTGCCATACAAAATGTAGACAGCCTGATTCCGAATGCGTTGCCGTTAGTTCTGAATACGGAAGTCGATAGGCAGCGTGTACTTCACGCGAACCGACTGGTTGCGCTGCTTGCCCGGCGTCCATTTAGGAGAGGTCTTCAACACGCGGATAGCCTCCTCCGACAGCGAACTGTCCGGAGTTTGGAGAACCTCGATGTTGGTCAGCGAACCGTCCTTCTCGACGACGAACATCAGCAGTACTCGACCCGAGATATTGTTCTCCTGCGCCAACTGCGGATACTTCACCTTGCCCTGCACCCAGTTGCGGAACGTGGTGAGGTCGCCGCCCATGAACGAAGGCATGGTTTCGACTTTGTAGAAAATCTGCTCCTCCTCGATTTCCTCCTCCTGAACCGCTACCTGCTGTACGATTTCGATATCCTCCTCGAACTCGGCGAAACCGATGTCCGTGGTGATTTTGGTATCGTTGGTAACGATGTTGAGAATGTCGGTGATGACCGTAATCTCGGTCTTCTTAGGAGGCTCAGGCGGTTTCTGGTCCTGACGGGTGATTTCGGTGATTTCTTCTTCTACCGGACCGTAATTCATGTCGATTTTCTCGACGCGAACTTCCTTAGGCGTGTAAAGGAATGCGCCTATTACGACTGCCAAAGCAACAATCAAGCCGATTTCGAGCAATATGCCCCGCTTGTTTTGGAGGTCTACCTTAGGGTTCTTTTTGAGTTCCATTTATAAGTATATTTTACGTTTGTTCGATTGCAGCCCTCGGGGTCGCAGCGACCTCTGCAAGGCATATTCAGTTACAAATATAGGTATAATAATTCAAAAAATTACAGCCGACGCCAAAAAATGATGTTTTTTCTCTACTTTTGCATCGGTTTACGGGAATTGTGATTCAGTATTCCGCCGTCGCCGAATCGTCTTCATGACGGATGATTTGTCATTCTGAGCGAAGCGAAGAATCTGAAACATAGATGTTTCGCTTGCGCTCAACATGACGGGTGGCGGGTCGCTACGAACGGAATGCCGAAAGACTATCATTGGGAACGGAATGGAACAACTTTACGGAAAGAGCATTGCGGAGTTGCAGGCGATATGCGCCGAACTCGGTATGCCGCGTTTCGCCGCCGGGCAGATTGCCGGCTGGCTCTACCGCCGCGGCGCGACCGGAATAGACGCCATGAGCGACCTTTCGCTGCGCAACCGCGCGCTGCTCGCCGAGCGTTACACGGTCGGATTGTCCGCTCCGCAGCGGGTGCAGACCTCGGCTGACGGGACTAAAAAATATCTCTACCGCACTTCGGAGGGCGAGTTCGTCGAGTCGGCATACATTCCCGACGGCGACCGTGCGACGCTGTGCGTTTCGTCGCAGGCGGGCTGCCGCATGGGTTGCCGTTTCTGCGCCACGGGGCGTCTGGGGCTGCGCCACTCGCTGTCGGCATGCGACATCCTCAATCAGATAGCCTCGCTGCCCGAGCGCGACCGCCTTACCAACGTGGTGTTCATGGGCATGGGCGAGCCGCTCGACAATACCGGCGAGGTGCTGCGCGCGCTCGACGTGCTGACGTCGGAGTGGGGCTACGGATGGTCGCCGACGCGCATCACGGTCTCTACCGCCGGCGTCGCCCGCGAGTTGCGCCGGTTCCTCGACTCCACCAACGTTCATCTGGCTGTGAGTCTTCACAATCCGTTTCACGACGAACGTGCCGAGGTGATGCCGATAGAGCGGGCGTATCCGATAGCGGACGTCGTGGCGATACTGCGCGACTACGACTTTTCGCACCAGCGGCGCGTGTCGTTCGAGTATATCGTGATGAGCGGGCTGAACGATTCGCCGCGCCACGTGCGCGAGTTGTGCCGCCTGCTGAACGGGATAAAGTGCCGCATAAACCTAATCAGATTTCATAAGATTCCCGATTCGCCCTACTTTTCGCCCGACGATGCGGCGATGGTCGCTTTTCGTGATTCGCTGACGGCGCGCGGGATAATGACTACAATCCGTGCTTCGCGCGGCGAGGATATAAAGGCAGCCTGCGGACTGCTCAGCGCGGAGGAGAGATAGGATTTGCCGCCGCCCATAGTGGGGGGCGTACACATTTAAGCCCATAAAATCCGTAAAGTGTTTAATTAGGGCGGGGGCCCCAGTGGCGCC
>CAJMKE010000017.1 GCA_905213895.1 uncultured Alistipes sp. | reverse complement strand
ATTTTAATGCTTGTCAGACCGCTGCAACCTGAGAATGCAGAATCTCCAATCGAAGCAACGCTATCTGGAATAGTTATGCTTGTCAGTTCTGTGCAACCTTTGAAAGCATTATTGCCAATTCCCCAAATATTTCGGTCAAAAATAATCATGCCTATGCCATTATTGTAAGTATTGGATACGATGGTTGCGTTAAAAGCAGAATTTTTAGGCTCAACTATTTTACCGTCAGATGATGTGTAAAGAATACATTTATTAGGAACAGGTACATCGATATCGATATTCGCGACAGGCACGATGTGGTTGCGGGCAATCGTAATCGATTTGCTTGTCGATTTGTTGATTTTGGAAGTATTACCGTAACATTCCGCGGTTATCGAAATTCCTTTCGACAGAGTTTGCGGTGCAACGGCGATATAGAACTCGGTCGGGACATCGGAAAGCATCAGTCCTGTGACGCAGTCGAGAGTAATCTCTCGTGCATACTCGCCGGGCGGCAGGATTATGCCGCCTATATCGTCGCCCGAGTTGGCAAGATTGCCATAGAGGAACGTCGGAAAATCTTCGTAGTTTGCGATTGCTGTTCCCGCCAGTTGTTCGTTGTTGTTGCCCTTTATCTTTATGGCATTTATTATGGCGTTGCCGGTGAATTGCAGTTTCAGCCAGCCGCAGATATTTCTCAACGTGAACGAATTGTTGCTGCTCGAAGCAATCATGACGTTCGCTCCGACACCGTAACTGTTTTTGGCATAACGCTGCGTGGACGGGATAACCACGGAGACCGTATTATTCATCAAATCGAGTTCGTAATCCTTGTTGTAAGGATAGATTACTATATTCTTGTCGATTGCGGTTGCGCCTGCCGAGCCGCTGACTTTCATGATAGAGCCTCTCGTATCGCCGGTATTGCCGGTGAACTGATAGCATTCGTTACCGGTAGTCTTGTAAAATACGGAGACCTTGTCGCCTTGGGTCCATACGGTTTTTCCGTTGTCGAGTTGGATTCGCGATTCGTCTTCGTCGTCGACAGATACCTGCAAAACATCGTGCGGCGGTACGTTTTCGGGCAGTACGTTTGTATCCTCGGTCGTGTCTTTGGAGCAGGCTGCGAACATCGTCGCCGCGGCTGCAAAAAGTAAAAGTTTCTTCATGGTTACCATTCGATTTCTGGGTCTGTAATTGGGTCTTCGAGGCTCGCTGCAAAGCCCCGCTCCGTTGAAAGCGAGATTGCCCGTACCTGCGGCGTGAGATACGGGAGAAGACATAGTTTCTCCATAGTTAAAAGATTTTTAGTGTCTTTAACTACCTTAAAGACTTTAAGGACTTTAATATGATTTGTTAGTATTGTGAATCTGTCGTTGTCGGTCGAATGACCAGAGCAAAAATCCCCCCCCCGAAAAATTTCGGGAAACTGCTGCGGATTATATTGCGTAATGGATTCATAGACAGTGCAAAAATAGATATTTTTCGTAAAACGACAAATTAAATCGCACAAAAAACTTTAACGGTTTTTTCTTCTTCAAAGCCTTTAAGAAAAATTAGGCACTGCCGAAAACGGGTGCTGTGCCGTAAGACTTTGCCGGTTTTCTTGGATTTTCCGCCCCGAAACGTTATCTTCGCACAAGATTTCAAGAGTATGAAAAACATCGTTTTCGATTTGGGCGGAGTGGTTTTCGCCCGCGACCCGCGAAAGTGTACCAAGGAGTTCGTCGATTTCTTTTCGTTCGTTACGCTGCCGGAGATGCCTTTGTTCTGGGAGGAGTACGACCGCGGCACGCTGACTGTCGAGCAGGCGGAAGACGCTTTGTGCGAATATCACGGTTGTCCGCGCGAGGTCGCCGAGCAGCACATGCGCACGGCGATAGGAATGCAGGAGGAGATAATCTGGACCCGCAATCTTATCGAGGATTTAAAAAACGCCGGCTACAAACTTTACGTTCTGTCCAATATGTCGCGCGAGTTCATCGACTACCTCCGCGAACGCAGCGTTTACGCATTTTTCGACGGTGAAGTCATTTCGTGCGAGGAGCATACCGTGAAACCCGAACGCCGCATATACGAAATTCTGCTGTCGCGCTATGACCTCGAACCGCGCAACACCATGTTCATCGACGACCGCCAAGCCAATATCGACGCGGCGGCGGAGTTCGGCATTGTACCGTTCCTGTTCGACCGCCACGACCCCAAGGCGAGTTGCGACCGGTTGAGGAAAATATTGCTTTGATTGCCATGAAAGTACGCGCCAACTGCAAGATAAATATCGGTCTCGATGTCCTGCGCCGCCGTGAGGACGGATTCCACGACCTCGAAACCGTCATGTATCCCGTCCGCGGGCTTTACGACGAAATCGAAATCGTGCCGTCCGACACTCTGCGATTCGTGCAGAACGGCATCGCGGTCGATTGCCCCGACGAGGACAACCTTTGTGTCAGGGCTTATCGGCTGATGCAGTCGCGGTACGGCATCGGCGGAGCGTCGATTACGCTCGACAAACATGTGCCGTTCGGTGCGGGTTTGGGCGGCGGGTCGAGCGATGCCACGGCGGTTATCCTTGCGCTGAACGGACTTTTCGGACTGTCGCTATCGGAGGGCGAACTGCTCGATGCTGCGGCGACGCTCGGCAGCGATACGGCGTTTTTCGTCCGCAATACGCCGCAGTTGTGCTGCGGTCGCGGCGAAATTCTTACGCCGATAGAGTTGCCGCTCGACGGGAAATATCTTGTGATTCTGAAACCCGCCGAAGGTGTTTCGACTCGCGAAGCGTATGCGGGTGTCCGTCCGCATATGCCCGAAATCCGGCTTGCCGACGCATTGTCGCGACCGGTCGGGGAGTGGTCGCGAGCGGTCAAGAACGATTTCGAGCCGCATGTCTTCGCCGCCCATCCGATTATCGGACGGCTGAAAGCCTTTTTGCTCTCCAACGGAGCCGAATATGCGTCGATGTCGGGTTCGGGGTCTGCCGTTTTCGGAATCTTCGCCGACGAACCGTCGTTTGTTTTTGATTCCGTTTTTTCTCGTCATTCTGAGCGAAGCGAAGAATCTGGAAAAAGATGTTTCGCTGCGCTCAACATGACGAACTGTTTGATAGACGAAAACATATTTATCCATACCGAAAAACTATGAAACGATTCCTTTCACTCGCGGCATTCGTTGCCGCAGCGGTCTGTGCGTGTGCGCAGTCGCTCAATGTGGCGTCATATAACGTGCGCCTGCTTACGGATGCCGACTACAAGTCGGGCAACGGCTGGTCGCAGCGCGTTGATTGCCTGTGCGACGTGATACGGTTCAGCGACTTCGACATTTTCGGCGCGCAGGAGGTCAAGTACGAGCAACTTTCGGACATGCTCTACCGCCTGCAAGATTACGACTACGTAGGCGTCGGTCGCGACGATGGTGCGCAGGGCGGCGAATACAGCCCCGTTTTCTACAAGAAAGAGCGTTTCACGTTGCTCGACAGCGGTACGTTCTGGCTCTCCGAGACGCCCGATAAGGTGTCGAAAGGGTGGGATGCCAGACACAGGCGCGTGTGCAGTTGGGGATACTTCAAGGACAAGGTTTCGCGCAAGAAATTCTGGTTCTTTAACCTTCACATGGACCATATCGGCATTGTCGCGCGTCGCGAGAGCGCGAAACTCGTCGTGGCACGCATCGCCGAGATGTGCGGCAAAAATGCTTCGGTAGTTCTTACGGGCGATTTCAATGTCGCGCAGGACAACGAGATATACGGCATCTTCGCCGACTGCGGATTCTTGAAGGATTCCTACGAGGCTGCCGAGTTCCGCTTCGCTCCGACGGGAACGTTCAACAGTTTCAAGCCGCAGAACTTCACCACCCGCCGCATCGACCATATATGGGTGTCGGACAATGCCCGTGTAGACCGTTACGGTGTTCTGACCTACCATTTTTGGAGCAGGGAATCGGGTGAAAACAGCCGCCTGAACGACGCTCCGAAGGAGATAAAGGCGGAGAAACGCACCGTCCGCCTGCCGTCCGACCACTATCCCGTGAATGTATTTTTGAGTTTCAAATAACATCGAATCATGTTTTCGTCATTTGTCGAGCGAGCCGATGCCTTGCAGCGTCGTCTGCCGTGGTGGGTGATAACCTTATCGCTTCTGGCGGCGATGATTGCCGTGAATCTTGTCGTCTCCTGGTTCGACCTTCTCGAAGATGATGCACCTCTCGATATTCCGAACGTCTGGTTGATGCTCGGAGTGAGCGTGGTTGTCGCCCCGTTGCTGGAAACGCTGTTCTTTCAGTGGGGAATTATCGAATTGTCGGTCCTGCTGCTACGGTTCATGCCGATGCGCAGACGCTATGCGACGGGAATTGTCGTATCTGCACTGCTGTTCGGGTCGTCGCACTGGAACTATCTCGTGCTGATGTCGGTAATAGGTTTCGCTTTCGCGCTTAATTATGCGATATTCCGCCGCCGCGGAGGTGCATGGTGGCTTTCGGCATGACGTTTCTGCTGCATGCGGTGTACAATGCGATTGCGTGCATTGGCGATTTGATATAAAGAAGACGGTATGTCATAACGGCAAACTGCTGCGTTGTTTTCGGGATTCGGACTCGGTCATTTACGGACAGTAAACTCCCGTCATCCTCACCCTTAATGCCTTGCATTTTATCCGTTATGACATACCTTAAAGGGGTTGTCATCAGAAATTGTACGACGTCTCGCCGTGTTCGTAGAAATCGAGCCCGTCCTCCTCGATGCGCCTGTCCACACGCATTCCTATCGTTTTCCGGATTGTGCCGAATATTATCGCTCCGCACAGTACTGCCCATGCGAAATAGCAGAATGCACCGAGCATCTGCACTCCGAAGAGATGGAATCCTCCGCCGTAAAACAATCCGCCGTCTACCGCGAAACATCCTGTAAGTATCGTTCCCAGCGAACCGCATACGCCGTGAACCGATATTGCGCCGACGGGGTCGTCGATTTTTGCGATGTTGTCGAAGAATGCCACCGCGAATACCATCGCCACTCCGCAGATAATTCCTATGCACGCTGCTCCGACCGGCGAAACGGCGTCGCAACCCGCCGTGATGCCGACCAGCCCTGCCAGAACTCCGTTGAGAGATAGCGACAGCGACGGTTTGCCGTAGCGCAGCCAAGCCAGAATCAGCGATGCGAGCGCGCCCGTCGCGGCGGCGATATTGGTGTTCATGAATACGAGCGATGCCGTGTTCTGCGCCTCCTCGGTCGCTATCGCGGCTGTGCTTCCGGGGTTGAATCCGAACCAGCCCATCCATAGTATGAATACGCCGAGCGTCGCGATTGTCAGGTTGTGTCCCAGTATCGGACGCACCTTGCCGTTGCAGTATTTGCCTATGCGCGGACCCACTACTGCCGCACCTATGAGTGCTAGCCAGCCGCCGAGCGAGTGTACGACCGCCGAGCCCGCGAAATCGTGGAAGCCGAGCGACGCGAGCCAGCCTCCGCCCCAGGTCCAGTGTCCCGATACGGGGTAGACTATCGCGCTTATCAGAATGCAGTAGATGAAATACGCCGAGAATTTGGTGCGCTCGGCTACCGCACCCGAAACGATTGTCGCCGTCGTCGCGCAGAACATCGTCTGGAAGACTACTAATGCCAATGCGGGAATGTTGTCGGGCGACTGCGTGCCGCCGAACGGATTGCCGATAAGCCCGAACAACCCGTCCGGACCGAACATTATGTAATATCCGAGTATCCAGAACAGTATCGTTCCGAAACAGAAATCGAGAAGATTCTTCATCAGTATGTTTGCCGTGTTCTTCGCTCTGGTGAATCCGGCTTCGACCATCGCGAATCCCATTTGCATCATGAATATAAGTATCGCAGCCAGCAGCACCCATATAGTGTCTACCGCCATTGCCAGGTTTTCCATTGTCTTTCGTTTTTTGAGTGAAAATTATTCGTTTTTTGTTGCGGGCGCGCCCTTGTGCGAAATTTCGTCGTCGCGGCGACCCGTGCGGATGCTGTAATAGTGTTCGATGTCCGAAACCCATACCCGACCGTCGCCGATTTCACCCGTGCGGGCGGTCGTCATGATGATGTCCAGCGCGCGTTCGCAGATTTCGTCGCGCACGATGATTGTCAGCATCACCCGTTCGATTATGTCGGTTTCGTATATTACGCCTCGGTATACTCTTCGGTTGCGTGCATGACCTGCGCCTCGGACGTCGGTGTACGAGAACCATTCGACACCGTTCTCCAATAACGCGCTTTTCGTCTCCTCGAACCTCGTTCGACGGATGACCGCTTCGATTTTCTTCATAAATTCGGTATTGTGGATTGAAAAAAATATGTCTAACCTTTCTTTGGTGCAAAAATATGAATAAATCGAAATTGTTGTATCGATAAGCGGTGAAAATCTTATAAAATAATTATTATATTATCGTAATATGATATTATAAAAATATATGGATATTGTATATCGATGTTTTAATATGGAAGTATCGTTATTTGTGTGGCAAAAACAAGTCCCGATAATCTTCGAAGACTATCGGGACTTGAAAATCCGAGTATGTACGTTCCGCTACAATTCGTCGGGCATCGGAACCGGCTTGCCGGTGGCGCGGACGATTGGCATCGTCGCATCCCAGCCGCGCAGTTTGTCGCCGAGGTCTTTTGCGAGTTTGTCCACTATGTCCTTGTGTTCCGCCGCGACGTCGTTATGCTCGCCGATATCATCTTTCAGATTGTACAATTCCAATTTGAAGTCGTGCATGCGGTATACGAGTTTCCAGTCGCCCTCGCGAATCGCGCTCAGGAAGTCTATGTCCGGCTGGTCTTCCACTCGCCACTGGTGCGGATAGTGCGACACTATCGGACGCAGCGGGTCGAGTCCCGAAACCGATTCCGGAACGACGAAATGCGTCGCTTCCATCTGGTTCGTTATCTTGCCTTCGGCGGCAGCCTTCGCAACGTATTGCGAACCGTCGGTAACGAGACGCACGAGGCTCTGACCGTCGGTGGTCTGCACCGTCTTCGGGTCGGTGATACCCGCCATTTCGATAATCGTCGGGAAGATGTCTTCGGCGGCTACCGGCGTGTTTATTCTCGTTCCGGCTGCGGTCCTGCCCGGAATGTAGAACATCATCGGCACTCTGATTCCGCCCTCGTAGCACGAGCCTTTGCCCTCGCGCAGAGGCAGGCTCTGCGTGTGCGGTTCGCCGCCTTTCGAGTAATCGACGCTGTGTCCGCCGTTGTCGGCATAGAACACTATTATGGTGTTGTCGGCGATTCCCTTGTCCTCGATGAACTTCATAATCTCGCCGAGACTTGCATCCACGCCCTCGACCATCGATGCATAGCGTGCCTGTCCCTCATCCATTCCGCGGTCGCGGTATTTCTGATAGTAGCGCGAATCCGGTTGAATCGGCGTATGTACGGCGAAATGCGACATGTAGAGATAGAACGGCTGTCCCTTGGAAATAGGGTACTCGACCGCACGAAGAGCCTCTTTGGTTATCGCATCCGTCAGGTGAGTGCCGGTGTCGTAGTACTGCACCAGATTCTGCACCGCCGCGTAGGTCCACATGCCCGGTTTGTTGCCGTAGTGGTCCTCGCTTTGGTACGACTGCGGGTGTCCGACCGACGTACCTGCGATTTGGACGAGAAATCCCATGTTGTAAGGTGTCGCACCCGGAGTTCCCGATGCTGCCCAGTGCGCCTTGCCTACATGTACGGTGTAATATCCCGCGTCGCGAAGCAACTGTACCATAGGCGTCGCATACTGCGTCTGCCTTACGCCTTCCACCGGACTGATGCCGTTCCAGTTCCACTCTCCGCGGATGAACGGGTCCTCTTCGTTGTCGTAAATCGTGGCGAGTTTTCCTCCGCCTGCCCCGTCGGTCGGAATGTCGGGCAGCGGTGCGGTGAAACTCGTGATGTGTTCGTGTACGGCGTGCATTCCCGTCATCATACAGGTGCGCGTCGGCGTCGATACGGGACATGCGTATGCACTCGTCATGATTACGCCCATCTCCGACAGCCGTTTCATGTTCGGAGTGTCGAATCGCAGGTTCTCGGGGAACACGCGGTCGCCGTATGCGACCGAACTGTCAGCCCAACTGTAATCGTCTACGAGAAAAAAGATGATGTTGGGCTGCTTTGCGGTATTGTTGCAGGCTGCGAGCGGTGCCGCCAGCGACATGCCCAAAAGGGACTTGGATATTTTCATAATCTGTCAGGTTGTGTAGTTTACAGGTTCATTATATACAAAGGTAACCATTTATAAATAAAAAAGTCCCTTGTTGAGGGACTTTTTTATGTGCCGACCGCCGATTTATTTCACGGCAATCTTCGCTATGCGGCGTTCGTGGCGTCCGCCGCGCTCGAATTCGGTCGTCAGCCATTCGTCGAGAATCGCTATCGCCGTTTCGTTGTCGATGAACCGTGCCGGCAATACCAATACGTTCGAATCGTTGTGCTGGCGCGTTATGTGCGCTATTTCGGGTATCCAGCAGAGGCTCGCGCGAATCTTCTGATGCTTGTTGAGCGTTATCGCCATTCCCTCGCCCGAACCGCAGATGCCTATTCCGCGTTCGAACTCGCCGGCTTCGATTGCTTCGGCGAGCGGATGCGCATAGTCGGCGTAGTCGCAACTCTCCTCCGAGTTGCAGCCGAAATCGAACACCTCGTATCCCTTCGATGCGAGATAGCCCGTAAGCAACTCCTTCATTTCGTAGCCCGCATGGTCGCTGGCGATTCCTATTTTCTTGTCCATATCGGTTTTGGTTTTTGTTTTCATTCGTTTCTCTTACGACGATAGCCTGCAACGCCCGTGCCGCACGGAATACGGCTTCCCGTTAAATGACCTTAAAGTCTTTAAGGTCTTTAAGGTCTTTAAAGTCGCTAATCCGTACCGTCCGTTATTTCGCGGCGCGTTTGCGGTCTACCTCGTTGAGGAGTATCTTGCGCAGACGCATCGCCTTCGGCGTAACCTCCACATATTCGTCCTCCTTGATGTATTCGAGGGCCTCTTCGAGCGAGAATACCTTCGGCGGAACGATTACAGCCTTGTCGTCCGAACCCGACGCACGCATGTTGGTAAGTTGCTTCGCTTTCGTTACATTTACCGTGATGTCGTTGCTGCGCGTATGCTCGCCGATGACCTGTCCCATGTAGACCTCCTCCATAGGTGCGATGAAAAAGCGTCCGCGGTCCTGCAACTTGTCGATGGAGTAGGCGTATGCCGTACCCGTCTCCGATGCGATTATCGAACCGTTGGTGCGCATCTCTATTTCGCCTACGTAAGGCTCGAAGCCTTTCAGCCGGTGCGACATTATCGCTTCGCCGGCAGTCGCCGTCAGCATGTTCGAACGCAGACCGATGATGCCGCGCGACGGAATGTCGAATTCCAGCCGCGTGCGACCGTTGCCCGACTCCATATTGGTAAGCACGCCCTTGCGCTTCGTCGTGAGTTCGATTACCGTGCCTGCGGCTTCGTCGGGACAATCGACCGTCATCTCCTCGATTGGCTCGCATTTGCGACCGTCTATCTCCTTGATGATTACTTTAGGCTGTCCGACCTGCAATTCGTAACCCTCGCGGCGCATGGTTTCAATCAATACCGACAAGTGAAGCACACCCCGACCGTAGACGATGAACGAGTCGGCATTCGCTCCCGCTTCGACGCGAAGCGCGAGATTCTTCTCCAATTCGCGGTCGAGACGCTCCTTGATATGGCGCGACGTAACGAACTTTCCGTCCTTGCCGAAGAACGGCGAGTTGTTGATCGTGAAGAGCATCGACATCGTCGGCTCGTCGATTTTAATCGGCGGAAGCGGCTCGGGATTCTCGAAATCGCATATCGTGTCGCCGATTTCGAACCCGTCGATGCCGACCAGCGCGCATATCTCGCCGCACTTTACGGTATCGACCTTCGCCTTGCCCAGACCGTCGAATACCATAAGTTCCTTGATTTTGGTCTTGACCATCGTTTTGCCGTCGCGTTTGGCGAGCGTTACGTTCTCTCCCGCGCGGAGTTCTCCGCGGGTTACCTTGCCCACGGCGATACGACCGATGTACGGCGAGTATTCGAGCGACGTGATGAGCAGTTGCGGCGTTCCCTCGACGGTTTTAGGTTCCGGAATCTCGTCGATTATGGCGTCGAGCAGCGGAGTGATGGAGTCGGTCTTTTCGTTAGCCTTGTGCGACATCCAGCCCTGCTTGGCCGAGCCGTAGATGGTCTTGTAGTCGAGTTGCTCTTCGGTGGCGTTGAGCGTGAACATCAGGTCGAACACCTGCTCGTTCACGACTTCCGGACGGCAGTTCGGCTTGTCTACCTTGTTTATGACGACTATCGGTTTCTTGCCGAGCGAAAGTGCCTTTTGCAGCACGAAGCGCGTCTGCGGCATCGTACCCTCGAATGCGTCCACGAGCAGCAGCACGCCGTCGCACATGTTCAGCACCCGTTCGACCTCGCCGCCGAAGTCGGCGTGTCCCGGTGTGTCGATGATGTTGATTTTGTAATCCTTGTATATTACCGATACGTTTTTCGACAGAATCGTGATGCCCCGTTCGCGTTCGAGGTCGTTGTTGTCGAGTATCAGGTCGCCGTTTTTGGTGGAGTTGTCGCGGAGCAGATTTCCCGCCATTATCATTTTGTCTACGAGCGTCGTTTTTCCGTGGTCTACGTGGGCAATGATTGCAATGTTGCGTAATTTTTGCATACGGATGTATAAATTATTGCGCAAAGGTAACAATTATAAATCAAAAATGTACTATTTTTGTTCAACTATTCAACCGTCAGTTCAGATGAACCGAACCATACAGATTACGCGCAGGAGCGATGTTTACGTGGGTCGCGCCGAAGAGTTGTTGCCGGAACTGCTCCCTGCACGCAGGGTCATAGTCATATCCGACAGCAATATCGACCGGTGCCATCATCGGCTGATTTCGTCATACGAACATATACTTATAGGAATAGGCGAACAGTCCAAAACTCTCGTAACGGTCGAAAAGGTGTTCCGTGCGCTGATGGACATGAACGCCGACCGCAACTGTTTCATTCTCGGTGTCGGCGGCGGAATCGTTACCGATGTCGCGGGATTCGTCGCTTCGACATATATGCGCGGGGTCGGTTTCGGATTCGTTTCGACGACTCTGCTCGGGCAGGTCGATGCGAGCGTAGGCGGCAAGAACGGAGTGAATGTGGGCGGATATAAGAATATCGCCGGCACGTTCAATCAGCCGCAGTTCGTCGTATGCGACACCTCGATGCTTGCCACTCTTCCCGACAGGGAGTTCCGCGCGGGGCTTGCCGAGATAATCAAGGCGGCTGTAATAGGCGACGAACCGCTGTTCCGCCTGCTCGAAAATACGGAGTTCGACCGACTGCGCAAGGACGAGGAGTTGCTGCGCGGCGTGGTCGAATCGGCGATTAGGGTGAAGGCTGCGATAGTCGCTGCCGACGAGCGCGAAGGCGGCGTGCGGCGCAAACTCAATCTCGGGCATACGATTGCGCACGCGATAGAGAAAACGGTGCGCGGAATCAATCACGGCGAAGCCGTCGCAATAGGGTTGGGCTATATGGCATCGGTCGCCGAACGTATGGGCGTTCTCGGCAAGGGCGATGCCGGACGCATCGTGTCGGTTCTCGACCGCTTCGGTTTCGATACCGCATTGCCTGCCGATATGCGCAAACTGCTCAAAGCGATAAAGAAGGATAAGAAACGCGACGGCGACTCACTGCACCTGATAGTGCCGGCGGCAATCGGCGACGTGCGCGATTATACGCTTACGTTCGGTGAGGTCGAAGCACTGTTTTTATAACACTAACTGATATGAAGGGATTTGTTTTCGATATGGATGGAACGCTGGTGGAGAACATGGCGTTCCATTTTCTTGCATTCGACAGGCAGGCTGAACGCCACGGATACGAACTGTTGCGTCCGATAACGTCGCGCTATTACGGCTGGCACAACCGCGACATCATGCCCGAGACCATTCCGGCGGAGGTTATCGAACGTTTCGGACTGGATTTTCTGTCAGACGAAAAGGAGGCTATCTATCGTGAACTTTATGCCGGCAACGTGAAACTTACCGCCGGTCTCGACGAACTGCTCGCCGACGCGAAACGTTGCGGCGTCAGATGCGCCGTAGGTTCGGCAGGACCTCGCGTGAATGTGGAGTTCATAATGCGCGAGGGCGATTTGTTCAGCCGTATGGATGCTTACGTGTGCGCCGACGATGTAACGCGCTGCAAGCCCGACCCGGAGATTTTCTTGAAGTCGTGCGCCAAACTCCATCTCGACCCCTCCGACTGCGTGGTTTTCGAGGATGCGGTATCTGGCATAGAAGCCGGACGAGCCGCAGGATGCCGCACGGTCGGCATAACGACGACCATATCCGGACAGGCGCTTCTCGATGCGGGTGCCGATTTCGTGGTTCCCGATTTCCGCGGACTGACCGTCGCGGAAATCGGAAGACGGCTCGCCGCGCAAAGACCATAAACGACTTTAAGGTCCTTAAAGTCTTTAACGACCTTAAAGTCGTTAGCCTTCTGACATATTTTCTGCTAAAACAGCGTCTCTTCTATCGTCGGCGGGGTAAGCCCGAGATGTCTGTATGCCAGTTCGGTGGCTTCGCGACCTCGCGGAGTGCGTTTGAGGAATCCCTCCTTTATCAGGAACGGCTCGTAGACCTCCTCTATGGTTCCCGCCTCTTCGCCGACAGCCGTGGCGATGGTGTTCAAGCCGACCGGACCGCCGTTGAACTTGACGATTATCGTCGAAAGTATCTTGTTGTCCATCTGGTCCAATCCCCGCGAGTCGATGTTGAGTGCTTCGAGCGCGATTCTCGTGATTTCGAGGTCGATATGCCCCTCGCCCTTTACCATCGCGAAATCCCTTACGCGGCGCAACAGAGCGTTCGCTATTCGCGGTGTGCCTCGCGAGCGCAGGGCTACTTCTGTGGCGGCATCGTCGTCTATCGATATGCCGAGTATCGAAGCCGAACGCTTTACTATGCGGTTGAGGACCTTGGTATCGTAGTATTCCAGATGACATTGTATTCCGAATCGTGCGCGCAGCGGCGATGTCAGCAGACCGCTGCGGGTCGTCGCGCCGACGAGCGTGAACGGGGCGAGTTCTATCTGTATCGAACGGGCAGACGGACCCTTGTCGAGTACTATGTCTATCTTGAAGTCCTCCATTGCGGAGTAGAGGTACTCCTCCACAATCGGACTCAAACGGTGTATCTCGTCTATGAACAGTACGTCGCCTGCGGACAGATTGGTGAGCAGCCCCGCCAAATCCCCCGGTTTGTCGAGTACGGGACCCGACGTAACCTTCATCTGCGCCCCCATTTCATTGGCGATGATGTTGGCGAGCGTCGTTTTGCCCAATCCCGGAGGTCCGTGCAGCAGAACGTGGTCCAGCGAATCGCCGCGCATCAAAGCCGCCTTGATGAATACGCGCAGATTGTCGACTATTTTGTCCTGTCCGGAGAATGTGTCCAACTCCTGCGGACGTATCCTGTTTTCGAATTCGCTGTCGCTCTCCAAATTCCGTATGTTTCTTCCTGCGACCATTTATAATTGTATTATATAACGCAAAAATAGTGATTTTTTCTAAAAAATAGGAATAATATCCTGCGTGTACGACAAAAAAACACTATATTTGCTAAATAAGTACGCTGCATGTGTTCCGGCGGAACGAAAAGTATGTTGCCGCCTGCATATTGCAGATATAAAAAATCAACGGATATATTGTACTTCGCTGATTTACAATATATCCGTTGCCGTGCATTGTGACTCCGACGGGATTCGAACCCATATCGTAAGAACCGGAATCTTAAATTCTATCCATTGAACTACGGAGCCGTGGTGCAAAGATACGAATAAGCGAGCGCAAAAACAAAATTTATTTTGATTTTGCCGAGCGGGAGTATCTAAGGCGCAGCCAAAGATACGGGAAATAGGAGCGCAAAAGCAAAATATTTTTTGATTTTGCCGGATTGTGGGATTCGCGACGAAGTCGCGTATGCGAAAAAAGTGATGTATGGCGAATATAAATGCAAATTGGGCGCGGATATGGCAGGTCATCGAGATGTCGGGAATGACTATCAATGCTTTTGCCCACCATATAGGATTGTTGCGCAGCGAAACGCTCTACCAAATCAAGAACGGCAAGAACGGGATTTCGCGCAACGTGGCGGACTGCATAGTCGATAAGTTCCCGCAAATCAGCAAACCTTGGCTGCTGACGGGCTACGGCTCGATGTATGCCGGCGACGACGACAACTGCGCGATGCAGATTCCGTTCTATAATTGCGACCTGCGGACCGTTCCCGAGGTCGTCGGCGTCCGGAAGCCCGATTCGTATATGTTCGTGCCGCAGATAAGGTCGGCGGATTTCGCCATCCGCTATTGCAGCGACGACATGGAACCATCGATAGCCGACGGAACGATATTGTTTCTCAAAAAGATAGAGACAGAATCCATGATTTTGGGCAATGAATATGTGATTATCGGACAAAAATTAGTAACTTTGCGTAAAGTACGTTCCACATCGGATGATGCCGTACTGATGTTGGAGGTTGCAAACAAGGAGAATTACGATAATATGATTATACGCCTGTCCGATATTCGGGAGGTATATGCTGTTAAAGGTAAACTTATAATTAAGAATTAGTTATGTTGAAGATTAAAACGAAAGAGAGCGCGTCATGGCTTATAGGTGCGGTTGCAGGCATCTGTATGTTGGCGGTTACCATTCTGCTCCATGCGCAATGGTGGGTGGTGGCTTTGGCTGCCGTATTGACTTTCGTACTGGTTTCGTTGTTCGCTCTGTGGATGATGATAGGGTATGTAGCGTACAAACTCAAACCGATATACTCCGTCGTCTTCTCGCGCGACGTCCATACGGGCGAAATCATCGGCGAGTTGAAGGACAAGCGCGTCGAAAATATTTCGGAGGAACTCAACGCATGGGCTGACGACAACGACAAGGAGATTTCGCGCCTGAAAGAGGCGGAGAAGTTCCGCAAACAGTATCTGGGAAACGTCGCTCACGAACTCAAAACCCCTATTTTCAATATTCAGGGATATATCTCGACGTTGCTTGACGGCGGATTGGAGGACGAACTCGTGAACCGCAAGTATCTCGAACGCGCCGAAAAGAGCGTGGACCGTATGATAAACATCATCCGCGACCTCGACACGATTTCGCGTTTGGAGAGCGACATGGCTGAGATGAAGTTCGAGAGTTTCGATGTTGTTGCTCTTGCCAAGGAGATTGCCGACTTGTCGGAAATGGAGGCTGTGAAACGCAATATCTCGATTACCGTCAAGGAATCCGCCAACCTCCCTTCGAGATTCTGGGTATCTGCCGACAAATTCTATATCGGACAGGTTCTCGAAAATCTGATTATCAACACAATCCGCTACGGCAAGGAGGGCGGGCATACCAAGATAAGTTTCCGCGACATGCTCGACAAGGTTCTCGTCGAGGTCGAGGACGACGGACTGGGAATCGCCAAGAGCGATGTTCCGCGCGTGTTCGAGCGGTTCTACCGCACCGACCGCGGACGTTCGCGCGAGCAGGGCGGTACGGGACTCGGTCTTGCGATTGTCAAGCACATAATAGAGGCTCACGGCGAACACGTTTCGGTGCGCAGCGAACTCGGCAAGGGCAGCACGTTCACGTTCACGCTCAAAAAGGTACAGTTGTAGATAAACCCTCCGATGCGCTGCCGTGCAGGCGGCGCATCGGTCTAAATAAGAAGAAATGGTCGATTTGTTGGCAGTGGTATGGGATTTCAATCCCACTTTATTCAATATAGGTTCGCTCGACATACGCTATTACGGCGCGATGTGGGCATTGGCACTTCTGCTCGGAGGATGGATATTCTCCTATTTCTGCAAACGCGAGGGCAAAAGTCAGGAACTCGCCGATTCCGCATTTCTGTATATCGCGCTTGGCACGATTATAGGAGCGAGACTGGGACACTGTCTGTTTTACGACCCGGCATATTATCTTCCGCGTCCGTGGACGATGATTACCGAGATTCGCGACGGCGGACTTGCCAGCCACGGTGCGACAATCGGCATTCTGATTGCCATCTGGCTTTGTTCGCGCAAAAACAGGGTGTCGCCGCTGTGGATGACAGACCGTCTCGTGATAATCGCGTCGATATGCGGAGCGTTGATACGCTTGGGCAATCTGTTCAATTCGGAGATTGTTGGTCGCGTTACCGATATGCCGTGGGGATTCAAGTTCGTAAGACTCTATCCTAATGTCCCGATTGAGGCGGTTCCGGTGCAGCACCCGACGCAGATATACGAGGCGTTGTGCTACGTGCTGACGTTCGTCGTGCTGTGGTGGCTGTACATGCGCACCGATGCCCCGAAGCGTCGCGGACTGCTGTTCGGCGCAGGACTTATAGGCATATTCCTGACGCGGTTCTTCATCGAGTTCATCAAGGTCGAGCAGGAGGCGTTCGAGAAGGGAATGATGCTCAATATGGGACAGTTGCTCAGTATTCCGTTCATTCTGTTCGGAGCGTTCATGATATGGTATGCCATGAAACGCCCGCCGGTAGAGGATGATGCGGAGCGCGGAGCGGCGAAAGGAAAACACAAGAACGGGAAATGACCGCACAAATAGACAATCTGATATTCAACACCCTTGCCGGAGGACACGATTTGTATCTGCCCGATGTCGGCAGCCTTATCGTGCGCCGCAACGGTGCCGCGCGCATATCGTCCGGTCGGCTCGTGCCGCCGTTTGCCGATGTCGTCTTTTCGCGCGAACTGCGCGGGGAGGTGCTTACCGACATTATCGCGTCGAAGGCGAACGTGTCGCAGGAGAGGGCAACCGAAATCTACCGCCAGTGGCTGCAACATGCCTCGACCGGCGACGTCGTGATTATCGGCGGGGTAGGCGAGATACGCGACGGAAAGTTCATAACCGATAAAAATTTCGATAATATGGCAAATCCCGAAGGAAGAAACGAGGTGAGGATAAATCCGATTACCAACTACATCCTGCTGTCATTTGCATTGTTGTGCATCGTGTTCGCAGTCGGCGTGGCGGGCTACATATTCTATTCGGAACAGGTGTTCTCATCAATGATGGGCAAGGACGACACTCCGCAGACTTTCGTCGTCGAAGCCGTCGTTCCCGCACCGGTGGAGACCTCCAATGCCACGTCCGACGAACTTTCAGCCGTAGTAGCGGAGGAGCAGCAGATACAAGCCGCCGAACCGGAACCGGCAGCCGAATCCGAACGTCCGCTCGAAGGTCTTAACGGCGTACTTCCTATGACGGCTGGATACAGTTATGCCGTGTGGGGCGTCTATGTCGAGTTAGCCAATGCCGAGGACGGCATGAAGACCGTAAACCGCCGTTTCGACGACATCGACAGCCGAATCTATCGTTACGGCGACCGCTATATGGTCGCACTGTACGAGCGTCCGACCCGCAGCGAGTGCGTGCGTATCGTCGAGAATCTGAAAGAGCGTTCGAAGAGTTTCGGCGAAGTGTGGGTCTATACTTATAGAAAGTGATGTCTGCGGCTTCGGCAATAACGAGAGCGATAGATTTTTTCTACGTACCGCCGTTCACCAACGCGGTGCCACAGCGCATATTCCGTTACGGAGCGTGCGGTGCGCTGAACATGACGCTCGATGCCGTGTGGTATTTCGTCATCTACCATTTCATTGTCTGCAAACGTTTCGTCGATTTCGGATTCGTCGTGGTTTCGCCCCATATCCTTTCATTGGCGATAGTCTTCCCGATAACGTTTTTCACGGGCTTCTGGCTCAACCGCAATGTGGCGTTCCGTACCGTGAACGTCTCCGAACGGCGGCAACTCATGCGGTATCTGCTTACCGTCGCAGGGTCGATACTGCTCAACTACGTGTGCATGAAACTGCTCGTCGAGCAGGCTGGATTGTGGGCTACGCCGTCGAAAGTGGTTACCACTCTGATTTGTACGGTGTACAGTTATATCGCGGGTCGCTACTATACGTTCGCCGACCGATGACGGTCTATCCGCGAGCCTCCTCCTTTAACTTTTGAAGTTCGTACATGCGGTCGCGGAAGCGTGCCGCAGCGAGGAAGTCGAGCGATTTCGCCGCCCGCTCCATATCCTCTTTCGCCTTGGCTATCAGTGCGTCTATATTCTCGCTCGCGGCATATCCCTTGGCGACGTCCGCGGCGGCAGGATACTGTATCCGCTCTTCCGGCATGTCGTAAATCGCAGTTCCGCTGCCG
This sequence comes from uncultured Alistipes sp., assembly GCA_905213895.1. Lineage (GTDB taxonomy): Bacteria > Bacteroidota > Bacteroidia > Bacteroidales > Rikenellaceae > Alistipes. The sequence goes on along the minus strand of CAJMKE010000017.1, from coordinate 23,559 downwards.
TCGTTCTCCGTATTCGCGAGCAGCAGACTTTGTCCGGTTCCGCTTCGCTGCGCCTTGCGCGGCAGCATTCCGTGTTCCATGTTGTATCGCACCTGCTTTTCGCGGCGGCGGTTGCTCTCCTCTATCGCTATGCGCATCGAGTCGGTGCAGTTGTCGGCATACATGATGACGTTTCCGTTCGAGTGCCGTGCCGCACGTCCGGCAATCTGCGTTATCGCCCTGACATTGCGCAGTATTCCCTCCTTGTCGGCATCGAGAATCGCGACCAGAGCCACTTCGGGCAGGTCGATTCCCTCGCGCAGCAGATTCACTCCGATAAGCACGTCGAACATTCCCGCCCGCAAATCTTCGAGTATCTGTATCCGTTCGAGCGTATCGACATCCGAGTGGATGTAGCGGTTGCGTACCCCGACGCGGTCGAGGTATTTCGACAACTCTTCTGCCATCCGCTTCGTTATCGTCGTAACGATTATCTTGTCGTCGCGCTTTACATAACGGTCTATCTCTTCGAGCAGGTCGTCAATCTGATTGAGCGTTACACGCACCTCCAACGGCGGGTCGATAAGCCCCGTCGGACGTATTATCTGCTCTACGACGACGCTTTCGCTCTTTATGATTTCGTAGTCGGCAGGCGTTGCGCTGACATATATCGTCGTTCCCTGCAACTGCTCGAACTCCTCGAATTTCAGCGGACGGTTGTCTTTCGCGGCGGGCAGACGGAATCCGTACTCCACCAGATTCTCCTTTCGCGCACGGTCGCCGCCGAACATCGCTTTTACTTGCGGAATCGTAACGTGGCTTTCGTCGATTACCATGAGATAGTCTTTCGGGAAGTAGTCGAGCAGACAGAACGGACGCGTTCCCGCCTGCCTGCCGTCGAAGTAACGCGAATAGTTCTCGATTCCCGGGCAGTAGCCCAACTCCTTTATCATTTCGAGGTCGTACTCCACGCGCTGTTTCAGCCGCTGCGCCTCCGTGCTTCTGCCTTCGCGCTCAAAAAACTCCGTCTGCTTGCCGAGGTCGAGGTATATCTGATTGACGGCGGTCGCAATCCGCTCTTTCGTGGTTACGAACAGATTCGCCGGAAATATCGTCGCTTCGTTCAGCGTGTCGAGCCGCTGCCCCGATACAGCGTCAATGGACTGTATCGCTTCGATTTCGTTGTCGAAGAACATCACACGGTAGCACTGGTTGCCGATAGCCGACATGATGTCTATCGTATCGCCGCGCACACGGAACGTAGCCGGTTGCAGTTCCAGTTCGGTACGGGTGTAGAGAGCCTCCACGAGCCGGTACAGAAAGTGCTTGTAGCTCACCACGTCGCCGACCTTGATGTTTATCGAGGTCGCGTGGAAGTCGGCGGGATTTCCGATACCGTACAGACACGATACGCTCGATACGACTATCACGTCGCGCCGTCCTGACAGCAGGGTGGAGGTCGCGCTCAACCGCATCTTCTCTATCTCCGCATTTATGGCGAGGTCTTTTTCTATATAGGTGTCCGTCGCCGGCAGATAGGCTTCGGGCTGGTAGTAGTCGTAATACGAAACGAAATACTCAACCGCATTGTCCGGAAAAAAGTTCTTGAACTCGCCGTACAACTGCGCTGCAAGCGTCTTGTTGTGGCTCAATACGAGCGTAGGGCGGTTCAGGTCGGCGATTACGTTCGCCACGGTGAATGTCTTTCCCGAACCCGTAACTCCCAACAGGGTGTTATGGTCCGACCCGCCCCTGATAGACTTTATCAGTTCGGCTATCGCTTCCGGCTGGTCGCCGGTTGGTTTGTAATCGGAAACGAGTTTGAAATCCATACTGCAAATGTATAATTCATAATCCTAAAATCAAAATCGAATATCGCCGTCGCCTGCGAAAAACATCCTCTCCCGATTAAAGTCCTTAAAGTCTTTAACGACCTTAAAGACTTTTTTCGTATCTTTGGCTTCGCCTTAGATACTTCCGCTCGGCAATGCCAAATTTATTTGGCATTGCTCTCGCTTATTCGTATCTTTGCCTCTGCTATGATTGACCGTGAAACCATAGACAGAATTTATGCCGCGGCGGACATCGTGGACGTCGTGAGCGACTATGTTACGCTCAAACGCAAGGGCGTGAACTATCAGGCGTGCTGTCCGTTCCATAACGAGAAGACGCCGTCGTTCGTGGTTTCGCCGTCGAAAGGCGTCTACAAGTGCTTCGGATGCGGCAAGGGCGGCAATGCCGTTACTTTCGTCATGGAGCATGAGAGCGTAACCTATCCCGAGGCTCTGAAAATCGTCGCGAAAAAATATGGCATCGAGGTTCGCGAAAAGGAGATGACCGAGGAGGATATCCGCCGCAACGACAACCGCGAGAGTATGTTTACGCTCAATTCGTGGGCTGCCGACTACTTCGCCGAATACCTCCACCAAAGCGACGAGGGCATGAGCATAGGCATGACCTATTTCCGCCGCACACGCGGTTTCTCCGATGCTACGATAAAGAAATTCGGTTTGGGATTCTGCCCGACGAAAGGCGACAAGATGACGCAGGACGCCCTGTCTGCGGGCTATAAGGAGGAGTTTCTGCTCTCGACGGGTCTTTCGATAAAGCGCGAGAGCGACGGTCGGGTCTACGACCGCTTCCGCGAGCGCGTGATGTTTCCGGTACACAACATTTCCGGTCGTATCGTCGCATTCGGCGGTCGTACCCTGCGTACCGACAAGAGCGTCGCCAAGTACCAGAATTCGCCCGAGAGCGAAATTTACAGCAAGAAAAACGAACTTTACGGTCTTTATTTCGCCAAGAAGGCTATCCAGCAGCAGGACTTCGCCATCATGGTCGAGGGATATACCGACGTCATATCGATGCACCAGGCGGGCGTGGAGAATGTCGTCGCATCGTCCGGAACATCGCTTACGACCGAACAGATACGCCTGCTCGGCAGATTCACGAAGAATATAACCGTCATCTACGACGGCGACTCGGCGGGTATCCATGCTTCGCTCCGTGGAATCGACATGATTCTGAAAGAGGGCATGAACGTCCGTGTCGTTCTGCTTCCCGAACCCGAAGACCCCGATTCGTTCGCCCGCAGCCATACCGCAGGCGAGGTGCAGGCTTATATTTCGGCGAACGAGGAGAATTTCATAACCTTCAAGGCGAAACTTCTCCTGCGCGATGCCGCTGACGACCCGGTCAAACGGTCGGCAGTCATCTCCGACATGGTGCAGTCCATCGCCCAGATTCCCGACAATATCCAACGGTCGCTTTTCATCCGCGAGTGTGCCAAGATAATGGACATCGACGAAAATCTGCTCGTCGGCGAGGTTGCCCGCAAGCGGATGATGTCGCTCGGCGACAGGGAGGCGGAGGATTTCGTGCGCCGCCAGCAGTCGTTTCGCAATCGTGAGGAGCAGAAGAGTATCGCTTCCGCCGCGGATGCCGACGAGAAGATAGGCAATACCCCCGTCGGCAGCAGCACCGATGCGCTCGAACGCGAAATAGTATATTATCTGCTCCATTACGGCGACAAGAATTTTGATTTCCGCGAGAGCGGCAAGATAGTTTCGCTCAATGTCGCGGCGGAGATTATCCGCGAACTCGATGCGGACGACATGCACCTCGAAAATCGGGCGTATGACGAGATTCTGTCCGTTTTCCGCCGGTCTCTCGCTGCGGGACGGCAGGTGGAGATGCACGAACTCGTGAACCATCCCGAGCCGGATGTATGCAATGCGGCTGTCGATATAATGACCTCCGAGGAGAATTATGTCGAGAGTGCGATATGGACGCAGAAGGAGGTTCACATGACGAGCGAATCGGAGATGCTGTCGAAAGGCGTTCCGAAAGTCATCATGCTGTTCAAGTCGAAGACGGTTTCGCGCATGATAAACGAATTGCAGGCTGCATTGAAACGTCCCGACCAGAGCGACGATGAGCAGGCGGATTTGATGAAGAGACTTTCGCAACTCAACAAGGCGAAAGTGATTATCGCCCGCAAACTCGACCGGCTTATCTTGTAGGATTGCTTTGTGGCTCCGGCAGTTTTTTTTTTCCCCCCCCCACCAAAAAAACGCTAATGACCTTAAAGTCCCTTTTTTTCTCCACAAAAAAAATCCGCACCGAAATTTTCGGTGCGGATTCTGCTGTAAATCGTCGGACGATTAGTTGTTGAACGGCGTTGCAACGTCGCTGCCCTCGTTAAGCACGAGTGCCGAATTAATGCTGAGCCACTCGGTAACATTGCCGGCGACCTTGACATTCTCTTTGATGACGAGTTTTGCCTGACCGTTCGCTGCGCTTCCGGCTATCGAAATGCCGTTGAAAGTCGCATCTTTTGCCTGCGACATATCGATGCTGTTGCCGGTAATGGTTACGGTCGGATTGTAGTCGCTCTTGAAGCGTGCGACACGAATGCCGTATTCGGTCGGAGTTATCGTATTGTTTTCGATAAGTACGTTATTTACCGGATAGTCGATTTTCACTCCGTCCTCTACCGGATTGGTGAACGTATTGCCGCGTACTATGAAATTTTCGCAGGCATTGCTGCTCGCCATGATTCCGTGCTTCGGCGGGTTGATAAATGTGTTGTTTTCGATAAGAACCGTACCTGTCGTAGTAACGCAAATGTATAGTGCATTGACAGTATTAGCGGCACTTGCCGAGAAAGTCGCCTTGTTATTGCGAATCGTGATGTCGCCTACGTGAGTGTTGACATACTCATTGTTCGATGTCTGGAATAGCGACTCTACCATATCTATTCCCTCGCAATCTTCGATTACGATATTTTGCGTGGTTTGAGGGTCGGCAGTGAATGTGAGATTCACGCCTTTGCCTTGGAAACGGACACCCTTTATAGTAATGTTCTTTACAGTTGTGATTTTCTGGCTACGCACATTTATACCCGAAGTACAAGCCTTCGACGATGTCGGGTCGCCGATTATCGTCAGGTTCTGAATGTCTTTGTATTCGGCAACCGAGAACGTCGGATAATCCACGTCTTTGGCGACCGTAATGGTCGTCTGCGCCGGATTCGACGCAGACGAACCGAGTACGATTTCGCCTACTTTAGCGTTCAGTACGAGTTCTACCGGTGCGGTAGGGTTCAGTGTCGTGAAATCGATTTTATCGATTGCTCCGGCGACCGTAACTTTCCCCCCCCCTTGGATTGCGGCGATTGCTTCTTCTGCCGTTGAAACCTGTACGCCGTCGTCTGGAGTGTTTCCGCTGTCTGTCGTCTTGTCGGAATTGTTGATGTATACGAACTTGGCTTTCATACCGCCGGTCATGTTGTCCAGCGTTGTTTCCGAATAGTTGTCGGTTACGTATACATGCTCTTCATCGGTCATACCGGGGTGTCCTTCGGTGAATTGAGCGTTTCCGACTACTCCCGCAACGAACGATTTCGCGGAAAGCGTCGGCGCATAGTTCTCGTTGTTGTTGATATTACCGTAACTATATACCGTACCGACGATACCGCCGGCATCGTTTCCGCCCGAAACGCTTCCGCGATTCTCGCATCCGCTTACGGTAATGATGCTCTTGTTCGGATAAGCGGCAGTGTCTCCGGTATAACGAATCCAACCTACGATACCACCGTTTCCGTATGCTTCGGTCTTGTTCGTTACGTTACCGGTATTGGTACATCCGGTTATGCTGCCGGCATTCTGCTGCTCGCCGATTACGCCGCCGACAGATGTTCCGTTGCCGGTAACCGTTGCGCTGTTCGAGCAGTTCTTGACTTCGGCTGCGGATAATCCTGCAATACCTCCGACTGCATATGTTCCGCTTACTGCACCGTCGTTGGTGCAACCTTCGATAGTCATGCCCTCGTTGTCGTAGTACGCCGCACCGACGATACCGCCGATGTTGTATGACGTGCCGCTGACGGTTGCGTGGTTATGGCAGTTGCGTACCGTACCGCTCTTGATTACGCGGCTTACGATGCCGGCAGCCGCTTTTACGCTTTTGACATTGCCGCTTACGGTAACGTTCTCGACGATACCGTTGTTGGTCAGCAATCCGACGCATCCTGCGGCAAGGTCGTTGTTATCGCTGACGTTGATGTCTACATCTAACGTCAGGTTCTTCACCGTACCTCCGTCCAATACTCCGATAAGACCTGCTGCGTCCGAGCCCGAACGATTGGCGATTTTCAGCCCCGAAATGGTTTTGCCGTTACCGTCGAACGTTCCTTTGAATGCGTTGCCGGTGTATCCTGCACTTTTCCGCGTACCGTTGCCTATCGGCATCCACTCTTCGCCGCCGAGATTGGCATCCGCTGTCAGTACGATAGTTTTGCCTTCGAAGTTGTCGCCGGCATTAACGAGTTCCGCCAACGATTTTACACCGGCAGCACTTACGATATTATATGTTCCGTCAGGAGTCAGTTCGATGCCTTCCGCAAAGGTCGGAGTAACAGTAACTCCTGTTGCGGTGTTGTTCTCCTCGTTAAGGGTATATCCTGCGGTTCTCGAACCTCCGAGTATCGCACCTGTCGTTTTGGCGTCCACGCCCGTTACGGTCGAACCCTCTGCTACGGTGCAGTTGCGGATGTACAGGGCACATAATGCCGGAGTTCCACCGTCGCTGGTGAGTTCGCCGACCAATCCGCCTACCATTATCTTGCCGGCATTGCCTGCAATGTATGCTTCATCCGCATTGGTTGCAACGTTGCCGCTGAAAGTACAGGAGCCGAGGTTTGCCGTGTGTCCGCATTGTCCTGCAATTCCTCCGACTTTGCGGGTTCCGCCGACGTCGATGGTTGCCGAACAGCCTGATATTACATCGTTTTCGGTGTGTTTCTCACATGCGTATCCGATAATGCCGCCTACTGCATCGCCCTCTAAATTATTTTCTTTATAGATGCCTTTGACATAACTTCCCGCATTTCCGATTACGGAGCAGTCGCTGATTGTGGCATAACCGTTGCCGGCAATACCGCCCACCTGATAGTTGCCTTCGATGGCGATGTCGCCCGATACATGGCAATTCGATATCGAACCCGTATATGCACTTCCTACGATTGCACCGACTTGCGATAGTCCTTTGACGGAGGCGTTGTCGATATTTATATTCGAGATAGTACCAGGGTCCACCAATCGACCGAACAAGCCTTTGAACGCTTCTTCCGGATTGTTCACGTTCAGATTGGAAATAGTTCTGTTTCCGCCGTCGAATTTTCCTGCGAACGGATTGGCTTTGGAGCCAATCGGCGTCCACTCGGCATTTTCGAGGTCGATATCGGCGGTGAGGGTAATTGTTTTACCGGAGAAATTGTTGCCGCCGTTCACCTGCTCGGCAAGCCATTGCAGACCTTTCGCGCTGTAAATCTCGTATCCTCCGTCAACCTCTTTGTAGCCGAGGTCTTCACCCTCTACGATTTGATAGTAGTAAGTGTTGGTTTTGCCGTTGCTTCCGTTGGTTACTACCAATGGCTCGGCAAGTTCAACCCATTTGTAACCTTTGGCAGGTTTAATGGTTTCTCCCGAGAACTGATTGTGTCCCATATCTTCGAAATATCCGCCTTTAAGGTAGATAACACCGTTCTCTTGTCCTTCGACATCATTATCTCCGGTGTATATACATACTTTGCTGCCTTCCGAATAGAACTTACCTCCGTTAACGGTTGCTGTTCCGACATTTGCCGTGTACAGTGCATAGTGATTCAAATATGTTTCTCCATTTTCAGGATAGTATGTCGAGAATATACCGTCATGAATTGTCAATGTCGCATTGTCAATTGCAGCCAATCCTCCCTGTATACCTTCGATTACCGCATAATTGATGGTCGTTTCTGCGTTTTCACCGCATATACATACACAATAAGCAGGGTCTTGACCATTACTGTTATTGTTATTGGATGTTGATTTGAACGTACCGCCATTGATTGTCATCGTGCCATTATCATTGTATAATGCGTAGTATGCAGCATCTATATTGGCATTGTTGATAATCATGGTGCCGCCGTTTTCGTTGCAAAGCGCAGTGCCGCCGGTTGTGTTGGTCGTCTTGAAATTACCGCTTTCAACGGTTAATGTACCGTAGTTACGCATGATTCCGTATGCACCTTCTATGCTACCTTCGCCGGATATGGTAACGTTTCCGTAGTTGAACAGTCGGATATTCTCACCCTCATTTGCAAGTTTTACCGTTACGCCGGCAGGAATATTCAGATTTACTTCCGTTCCCTCCGGAATCTCTATCATTAATGCACCATTAGGCGCGGTAACAGCCTTTCCCGACAAATCGACATCCTTTTCAATTTTCACCGTACCGCCGTTTTTCAGAGCGTCGATAACCTCCTGCGCATAGTCGGCAACAATCGGATTTTCGAGTTTGACACCGATAGCAGTACGCTGCTGGCGTGAGAATGTCTTGTCGGAGAGAGTTTTCTCGAATACGATGTCTTTTCCTTCGGCATCGGTCGCGTAAACCGTCAGTTTCGGAGCGGTAACGGCACATGCGTTTACGACAGCATATACCTCAGCCATCTCCTGCGCAGCGATAGTTGCAGGCTCGGCAAGCGTAACCGTAACCTTGTCGAACGTCTTGCCGGCGACAGCCTCCGGAACGTATTCCGTATTGGAGAGTTTCGGATTCTCATGCGTCAAATCTACGCTGAAATAACCGGTCAGAGCGGCATTCTCGGCAGAGAACACGAGTTTTGAAATCTTGATTTCTCCTTCCGTGAAATTGTTCAGTCCGAAACGCACGAGTGCGAACACGCCCGAGAACTGCAAGTTTACCGAATACGAATCGAGTACATCGCGAGCAACCGGTGTTGCCGGAGCGGCAACTACCGAATAATATTTGGCGATGTCGGTTTTAACGCCTGCGGCAGGCTGCTCCTGCAAATCGGGCAGGTTGATGGCGCGCTTGCCGTTCCAGCCGCTACCTGCTGCCGCCGGCTCGATTGCGCCGCCATCGGTCGCTCCGCCTTCCGTCGAGCCGCTGACATCTACGGTAGTTGCACTGTACGGTGCGTATGCGAAGAATTTCGAGGTGGACTGTACCTGAACCGGCATCTGGGTGGTGAACGAAATCCAGCCCTGCTCGTCAGCCGTACCTGCCGTATAGAGTACGTTTTCGAGAGCATTCATACCGTCGTTCTGGATGTAAACGCCGATTTTCTCCTTGCCCTCTTCGAGCGAGAATGTCAGACCGTCTTCGGTTGCGATACGCGACGACTGCTCGTCGAACGATGCACGCAGTTCGACATTTGAATCGAAAACAGGCGCGATGTCCTGTGTATTCTCCTTCTGGCATGATACTGCCGCAAGGAGAGCAAAAAATAGAATCGATTGTTTTTTCATATTGTTTTTTGGGTTTGTTTAGTGATTATTCGAGTTCTCCGTATCCGTCGTCATCTTTTACACCTTCGATTTGCGAAGAGAATACACCTTCTTCGGACCTGAACTCCGTGAGTTCCAGTTCCGGAAAATCATAGAATTTTTTTCTTTTCATACTTTTAACTGTTTATAAATTAGTAAATCGAATATTTGTTTCCGTATACGTACGGCGGACTGCGCCATCTCAAAGATGACGAAGTACGCGTTAGTGTCTGTAAAATATTGGTTGTTTGATGTTTAGACAGCAAAAATCCCCCCCCCGAAAATTCGGAAGGAGGATATGTGCATCAGCGATATTTCCGGATGATTGCGGGACATCGTGCCATTAACTCTGTTCGGGTGCAAATATAATCATAATTTGTTAAAATACAATGATTACGCGAAAAAAAGAAGGGCGGTCGGGGTGTACGCGTATCGCTACGCATACGGTGTGCAAACAGAAAATAAACAGAAAGATGTGTAAAACATATCAAAGATAAAAGAATTAGTTACCTTTACCGACCACCCTTCGGCGTATAACGTATCAAATCCTGTGCCGTGCCGACGTTTCCCGCGGACTTAATTCCGCATATCCGCGACCGAACGGCGCAATGCCGTTTGTCGCGATAATTTCGCAAACTGACGAAAAAGAGTTATATTTGCAGTTCGATTGACGCCCGATGCGTCGGTGTACAAACATAAATATGGCGGATTACAGGAACATAAATGTTCGCAACAAGCGTGCGACGTTCGACTACGAGATACTCGAAGAGTACGTCGCAGGCGTCGTTCTGGTCGGTACGGAGATAAAGTCGATACGCATGGGCAAGGTATCGATGGTGGACAGTTACTGCTATTTCGACCGCGGCGAATTGTGGATTCGCGGTGTCAATATCGCCGAATATTCGTGGGGTTCGTGCAACAATCACGTTCCCAAACGCGACCGCAAACTGCTGCTCAACGCCAAGGAACTCGCCAAACTTTCGCGGGCGACGCAGGACAAGGGGCTGACGATTGTCGGACTGCGGCTGTTCCTGAACGACCGCGGACTGGCTAAAATCGTCGTCGGGCTTGCGCGCGGTCGCAAGTCGTACGACAAGCGCGAGTATCTGAAAGAGAACGATGCGAAACGCGAAATGGACAAGGCTCTCAAACGCTTTAAGTAGAGATATAGGACAATGGCATTGATTTTATGTATAGAGACCGGAACGGACATCTGTTCGGTCGGTATCGCGAAAGACGGTGAACTGATTTCGTTGCGCGAAAGCGACGAGGGTCGCGACCATGCCAAGAAGGTCGGTGTTTTCGTCGACGAATTGTTCAGGCAGACCGGCATATCGCCCGATGACATCGAGGCGGTGGCTGTCGGCAAGGGTCCGGGGTCGTATACGGGATTGCGTATCGGCGTTTCGTTCGCCAAGGGTCTGTGCTACGGAATCGGCTCCCCGCTTATCGCCGTAAACTCGCTCGAAGCGTTGGCTGAGGTCGCCCGTGAGGACTACGAGGCGGGCATAATCGACGTGGACGACTGGTCGTCGGCACTGCTGTGTCCGATGGTCGATGCACGGCGAATGGAGGTCTATGCGCAGGTGTTCGATACGGCGGGAAATGCCCGCAGCGAGGTTTCGGCAGAGGTCGTAACCGAAGATTCTTTCGCCGACTATCGCAAGTCGTGCGGCGAGTTCGTGATTTTCGGCAGCGGTGCGGCAAAATGTACCGATGTGCTTGCCGATGCGGTGCTTGCGGACGTCGTGCCGTCGGTTCGCGGAATGGCTGTTCTGGCTGAACGTGCGTTCGCGGCGGGCGAGTTCGTCGATACGGCGTATTTTGAGCCGTTCTACCTGAAAGATTTCGTCGTAACGACCTCCAAGAAGAAATTGTTCTGACAAGACGCGTTCCTTAAAGTCCTTAACGACTTTAAAGACTTTAAGGTCGTTAAGGATTCGTGATACTTTCCTGTCCCGCGTGGCAGCCCACTCTTTTCATGTATGCGTTGCGGGGTGCGCCGGACGACAGAATCGTGATTTCTCCGCAGTATTCGTAACCGAATCGCTCCAATAATCGTTGCATCGACTTGTTGTCGGCGTGGGTGTCGATTCGGATGTTGCCTACTCTGCGTTCTTCGCATAACCGTTCGGCGAAACGCATCATGCCTGCGGCTGCCCCTCGGCTGCGATGCCGGTTGCCGACGGCGATTCTGTGTATTACGGCATACGGCTCGTCGTTCAGCCATCTGCCGTTGCGGATTTCGGCATAGTTCGGCTCTACGTCGAACGATATGGCTGCCGTTCCGATAATTTCGCCGTTTTCGGTCGCGACGTAGGAGATTCCTTTTTCGATGTCATCCCCGATTATGGCGGCGGTGGGGTAGCCGTCCTGCCACTGCTCCACTCCGCACGAACGCAGATATTCCTGCGCATCGCCGATAATCTCCATTATGACCGGTATGTCCGTCTGAACTGTTTTGCGTATCTCCATTTCGTTCTATGCCGTGTGATACCCGCGCAACTCGCGCTGCAACTCCTTTTCGCGACCGCCGAGACATCTGTCGGCAAGCGCATGGAAGCGCGGCGAGTGGTCGTGGTGGACGGTGTGGCAGAGTTCGTGAATTATGACGTAATCCTGCAAATGCTCGGGCAGCGTCATCAGAAACAGCGACAGGGAGATGTTATTGCGGCTCGTGCAGCATCCCCATTTGGTTCGCGCCGCCCGAATCGTAACGTTGCCGTAAGAGAATCCGAACTTTCGTGCGAAATATTCGACTTTTGCCGGCAGTGTCGCTTTCGCTGCTCGGCGCAACTCCTCTATCTCTGCCGGCGTATAGGTGCGGATGTCGGATTTACGCTCCTCCATACGTTTTTTAGCCTGCGACACCCAGTCCGCCCTGCTTTCGAGAAACGCCAATGCCCGCCGTTCAGCCACTCCGAACGGATAACTCAATCGCACCTCTCCCGACGGGCGTACCGACAGCGAAATCCGGCGGTTGCGCGCCGAGCGTACCAGACGTACCTCGCCGATGCCCTCTACCGTTACAGTTTTCTCGCTGCCGCCCATTATTGTTAAAGTCTTTAAGGACTTTAATGTCGTTAAAATCATCAGTCGCCTATTCTCTGTCTTACGACCTCGAACAGCATGACGGCTGCGGCTGCCGAAACGTTGAGCGACTCTATCGCACCGATAAGCGGTATCGCCAGTTGCTCGTCGCATAGTTTCAGCACCTCTTTCGAAATGCCGTTGTCCTCCGAACCCATGACGATTACGGTCGGTTTCCGCAGGTCGGCGTCGTACATCAGTTTGCGGCTGTGTTCGGTCGCTGCGACGATTTGGAAACCTTCGCTCTGCAATGCCTTTATGGTGTTGCGTATCGAGCCTACGCGACATACCGGAATGCGGCTCAACGCTCCTGCCGACGCCTTCATCGCTTCGGAATTGACGGGGGCTGAACTTTTCAGCGACGTGATGATGCCGTGCGCTCCCGCACACTCGGCGGAGCGGGCGATACCTCCGAAATTGCGCACGTCGGTTACGCCGTCGAACATCACGATGAGCGGTGTTTCGTCGTCAGGTACGCGGTCGAGAATATCCTGCACGCCGACATATTCTATTGCGGCGATTTGCGCGACCACACCCTGATGATTGCCCTTTGTCAGTCTGTTGAGTTTCTCGACCGGCACCTCCTGAATGCGCAGGCGTTGGCGTATGCACAAGTCGCGCAAGTCGTTCATCAACTGACCGTCCGCGCCCTTGCGGATGTATATCTTCTCTATCTGTTTTCCCGACTCGACTGCTTCGGCGACGGGACGTATTCCGAATACTAAATTGCTGTCCATAAGAAATATGTTTTCGCAACAAAAATACTGAAATATATTGGAATATCCGTCGAAGAGTTATAATTTTGCAGAACATTCGAGAAATTCCGAGAGGTTATGAAAATCATTCGCATTATTTTGATGATTTCGGCGACGATTGCCGTTTTGGCATCGTGCAGCGACAAACATACGGAGGTGGAAAAACCGCAGCCGCGCAAGGCGGAGTCGATATACATGATAGGTGCTTCGATTGTCGCACCGGAAAATACTTGGTTCGAAATTGCCTGCGAACAACTCGGATTGACGCCTATAAATCGCGCTATATCAGGTATAAGACCCTCTGACGGTGCAGTCCGGATTTTTAGGGGGGGGGAATTTTCGTTCGAGGAAATCGACTCTTTCGACCTTTTAGCGGTAATGCACGTCCATAATCAGAATATATGCGACGAAAGCAAATTACTCGAAGATTATCACGATTACGACGTGAACGAAAATATGGACTATTCGCAGGCGTTCGACTATATCATCCGCAAATATATAGACGAATGCCGTGCGCTCGAACATAATCCCGATTCGAGGTGGTTCGGCATCGAGGGAGGAAAGCCGGTGAAGATTATGCTGTGTACCTATTGGCACGATGCCCGTGTAGCCTATAACACTTCAATTCGCCGTCTGGCTGAGCGTTGGAAGGATTACACGCATCTTTGTGCATTCGACGAAAATATCGGTTTCACGAAAGACGAACCCGACCCCGTAACAGGAGAGCAGATTTCAATACGATTCGCACAAAACGAATACGGCAACACGGAGGTTATCGACGGTGTAACTTACGGTTGGCATCCTACACGCGGCAAGAATTCGGAGATTCAGTCCCGCATGGCGCGTATATTCGCCGATGCCGTGCGCGAATATCTCGGCGACGAGTGCCTGCCGGACAAGGAATAAGCGAAAACGACCTTAAAGCCTTTAATGTCTTTAAGGACTTTAAGGTCGCTAATATTATCTTCGCTACAAGTCCGAAATTCTCTATCCCTCCGTTATCTCCAACTCGTAGTTCGCCTTTTCCCACTCGTGCATCAGATGGTCGTAACGCTTTTTCAGTTCGTCGTATGCCTTGTAGTCGTCGGCATCGTAAGATGTCGCAGCGGCGAACTTGGCGTCGTAATCGGCGATTTGTTTCTCGATTTCGCCCAGTTCGTTCTCGATGGATTCGATGTTCTTCCTGATTTTGCGTATCGCCTTCTCCTGCTCCTTCTTCTGCTCGTAGGAGAGTTTGCCCGTGGCGGATTCGGCTTTCGACGACTGCTCCGAAGAGGCTGACGACTTGCGCTCGATTTCGTGCAGATTCTCGATTTTGCGTTTTTCGAGGAAGTAGTAGATTCCGCCGAGATACTCGCGTACCCCTCCGTCGCGGAACTCGTAGACCTTGTCTACCATTCCGTCGAGGAACTCTCGGTCGTGCGATACGACTACGACCGTTCCGTCGAATTTCTGTATCGCCGATTTCAGAATGTCTTTCGAGCGCATGTCCATGTGGTTGGTCGGCTCGTCGAGTACGAGCAGGTTGTGCGGTTCGAGCATCAGACGAGCCATGGCGAGCCGCGAACGTTCGCCGCCCGACAGCACCTTGACCTTCTTGTCCACATCCTCGCCGCGGAAAAGGAACGCTCCGAGAATGTCGCGCAGGCGGGTGCGTATGTCGCCGACCGCAACTCTGTCGAGAGTGTCGTAAACCGTGAAATCGCCGTTCATCAGGTCGTCCTGATTCTGGGCATAGTAACCGATGTTCACATTCGCTCCTATCTTGATTTCGCCCTCCGTCGGTTCGGTTTCGCCGATAAGCATCCGCGCGAAAGTGGTTTTGCCCTCGCCGTTGCGCCCGACGAGAGCGATTTTGTCGCCCTTGTGTATCGTGAACTCCGCTCCTGCGAACACACGGTGATTGCCGAACGCCTTGCCGACGCCCTTTATGTCGGCGACAATCTGCCCCGAACGCGGCGCAGGCGGAAACTTTATGTTCAGCGTCGCCAAATCCTCCTCCTCGACCTCGATGCGTTCGAGTTTGTCGAGTTGCTTTATGCGCGACTGCACCTGATTCGACTTGGTCGGCTTGTAGCGGAAACGCTCGATGAACTCCTCGCTTTTCTCTATCAGTTTCTGCTGGTTCTGGTATGCCGCCATCTGCTGCGCACGCCGTTCGGCACGCAGTACTACGAACTGAGAGTAGGGTACTTTGTAGTCGTATATCTTGCCGAGCGACAATTCGATGGTGCGGGTGGTTACGTTGTCCAGAAACGCGCGGTCGTGCGAAATCAGCAATACCGCACCGTTGTAGTTGCGCAGATACTCTTCGAGCCACTGTATCGACTCGATGTCGAGGTGGTTGGTCGGCTCGTCGAGCAGGAATATCGACGGGCGGCGCAACAGCAGTTTCGCCAGTTCGATTCGCATGCGCCAGCCGCCCGAGAACTGGCTCGTCGGCTTCTGGAAATCCTCGCGGCGGAATCCGAGACCGAGCAGCGTCTTTTCGATGTCGGCATCGCGTGTGTCGCCGCCGAGGATATGGTAGCGGTCGTTTTCTTCGTTGAGCCGGTGAAGCAGCGATTCGTATTCCGCCGATTCGTAGTCGGTGCGTTCGGAAATCTGTTGCGTCAGTGACTCTATCTCTGCTTCGATACGCAGCACCTCGTCGAATGCCTTTTCGGTCTCGTCGAGCAGCGTTGTCGTGTCGGCGACCTTCATCTGCTGCGGGAGATAGCCTATGGTGCATTCGCCGTTGCGCGTTACCGCACCCGATGTCGGTATCTGCTCTCCGGCGATAAGTTTGAGTATCGTTGTCTTGCCCGCTCCGTTCTTGCCGACCAGACCGATACGGTCCTTGGGGTTGATGAGGAACGAAATCTGGTCGAAAAGCGTCCAGCCTCCGTAACTTACGGAGAGATTGTCTATCGAAATCATCGCGCTTCGAGCATTTTGATTATTTCTGCCTTCGGGTCTGCCGCGCCGAATACCGACGAACCTGCGACGAGGACATTGGCACCCGCCGCGAAAATTCTGGCGGCATTGGCTGCCGAGATTCCGCCGTCCACCTCGATATGGCAGTGCGAACCGCAGGCATCTGCCATTCGGCGCAGTTCGGCGATTCGGTCTATCGACGCTTCGATGAACGACTGTCCGCCGAAACCGGGCTCCACGCTCATGACAAGCACCAAATCGAGTTCCGGCAACCATTTTTCCAGTACGCGGACATCGGTCGCCGGCTTTATGCTTATGCCGACCTTCGCGCCGGCGGAACGTACCGATTCGATACATGCGGCGATGTCCTCCGTCGCTTCGTAATGGAACGTTACGATATCCGCACCCGCTTCGGCGAAACGTTTTGTGTAACGGATAGGGTCGGTTATCATCAGATGTACGTCCAATACCTTTTTCGTCGCGCTGCGCACCGATTTGAGTACCGGAAATCCGAACGAAATGTTCGGTACGAACACTCCGTCCATGACGTCGAAATGTATCCACTCGGCACGCGATGCGTCGAGCATTGCGACATCGCGTCCCAGATTGCCGAAATCGGCTGCGAGTATTGATGGCGATATGATTCTCATTTTGTCAATTGTTTTGCAGTGCAAATATAGGAAAAAGTCGTTAAAGACATTAAGGACTTTAAGGTCGTTAAAGACTTTATCTCCCAAAATCTTTTACAGTCTCATCTCGAACCGGACCGTTCCGTCCGATTCGCCGCTACGCACGAAGCCGCAGGAGCAGAACAGCCGCAGGCTCGCCGTATTGTCGGCGGCGACGGAAGCGTGCAGAACCGAAATCCTCAAATTCCGTGCATATCGTATCAACGTCCGCATGGCATCGGCGGCATATCCCTTCCGGCGGTCTGCGCGGGCGTATACGAGAATGCCTATACCCGCCGTCGTGCCGTCGTAGTCGAACAGGTCTATCGCGCCGACGCTCCTCCCGTCGGGGGCGTCTATCATGAATCGCCGCTGCTCCGTCGCCGCAATGTCGTATTGCTGGTTCCGCACGAACGTCTCGATGTCTTCGCGGGTGAATATCTTTTCGCTGTCGCCGAAGCGGCGGACTTCCGAATCGTTCTCCCACAAAAGAATAGTGTCGATGTCTCTCGACCCGACACTACGCAGACTGCATTTTTCTCCGTGGAGCAACATGCCCTATAAACCTATTACCTGATTGCGGATAAGCATCGCGACGCCCCATGCCGGAGCATTGTCGCTCATCTTCGACACACGGAACTTGGTGTCCTTGTAGACGAGGCTGAGCGAATACTTGTTGGTCGCCGATTTGAGCGGCAGCATGATGTAGTCGCCCGCCGCGGCGAGATTTCCGCCGACGATGACCGTCTCCGGATTGAATATGTTTATCAGGAACGCAACCGCCTTTCCAGCCTTTTCGCCCGCCTCCTCGATGAGTTCAATCGAAAGGTTGTCGTCGTTGCGGGCGGCGGCGATGATGTCGTTGATGTGTATCTGTTCGTTGTTCTCGTATCGCTGGCGCAGGATGGTGTTCGCTCCGCCCTTGACGAGTTCGCGCATCTTCTCCTCGATGGCGATACCCGAAATCTCGGTTTCGAGACAGCCCTTTTTGCCGCAGAAACAGATTTTCTCGTTGTCGAACAACGGAATGTGTCCGAACTCGCCGGCGAAACCGCTCTTTCCGTAGTAGAGTTTGCCGTCGGCGACGATTCCGATAGCCACACCAAGACCGAGGTGCAGGTATATGACGTTGCTCTCGTCCTTCGACTTGCCGCAGGTGTACTCGGCATAGCACCGCGAACGGGTGTCGTTCTCGACGAGTACGCGGATGCCGATGCGCTTTTCGATGATGTCGTGCAGCGACTCCTCGCTGTTCGTGAAGTATTTGTACGAACGTCCCTGCTGGGTGTTCACACGACCTACGATGCATACTCCGATTCCCAGAATCTTGTTCTTCTCGATGCCGCAGTTGTTTATGAAGTTTTCGATGTTCGAGCAGATTTTTTCGAGACATTGCAGACGGTCTGTCAGTTCGAACGTGTCGTCCACGACCTCCTGTATGATGTTGTTCTGCAAATCCGTTATGACATACGTCATGCGGTCGCGACCGACGTTGATGCCTGCGAAATATATCGTCGAGTTGGTCAGCCCGAATACGTTCGGACGTCTTCCGCCCGGAGTCTCGACCTTGCCCAAATCGTTTACGATTCCCTCCTCGACCAGTTCCTGAACGAGTTTGGTGATTGTCGGAACGCTTATTCTCAACTCTTTCGTAAGTTCGGCGAGCGTCGATTCGCCGTTTATCGCCATGTAGGCGATGATGCTGCGCTTGATTACGTTGTTTTTGTGCGACAATCCCTTGTTCTCCGTCGCCTGATTATTGAAAAAATCTATAAGTGAACTCATAATCGAACTTACCGTTAAAATCTTTTTGCAGGGCAAAAATAGTAAAAAAGATTTACACGATGCAATATTATATTAAATTTTTTATAAAATATATGCAAAATATTAAGAAATAATTGCCCGTGCCGCAGTCGGAAACGAATCGGCGGGGCAGACGTTATAAACGCCAGCCCCGCCGAATGACGTAAGCCGTTGCAGATTACAGATTCGCTTTCGACTCTACCGAGACGTTGGCATCGGTCTTCTTGATAAGTCCCTGCAATACGCTGCCCGGTCCGAGTTCGGTGAAATCGGCGAAACCGTCGGCAATCATGTTGCGGACGATGTATGTCCAGCGTACCGGTGCAGTGAGTTGGGCGATAAGATTCCTTTTGATTTCCTCGGGGTCGGTATGCGGTTTGGCATCCACATTCTGGTAGATTGGGCATTTCGGCGTGCGGAACGGTGCTTCGGCGATAGCCTGCTCCAACTCCTTGCGTGCCGGCTCCATCAGCGGCGAGTGGAACGCTCCGCCGACAGGCAGTACGAGCGCACGGCGCGCACCTGCCGCTTTGAGTTTTTCGCATGCGGCATTCACTGCTTCGAGACTTCCCGAAATCACCAACTGACCCGGGCAGTTGTAGTTTGCTGCGACCACTACGCCGTCGATTCCCGCGCACACGTCCTCTATCGTCTTGTCGTCGAGACCGATGATTGCCGCCATCGTACCCGGCTGCATCTCACAAGCCTTCTGCATCGCTTCGGCGCGTTTTGCAACCAGTCGCAGACCGTCCTCGAACGACAGTGCGCCTGCCGCTACGAGAGCCGAGAACTCGCCGAGCGAGTGTCCTGCCGTCGCGTCCGGCTCGATGCCGAGCGACTGTGCGAGAATCACCGAGTGGAGGAATACCGCCGGCTGCGTAACTTTGGTCTGTTTCAGTTCTTCGGCAGTGCCGTTGAACATTATTTCCGTAATATCGAATCCGAGAATCTCGTTCGCTTTGTCGAACAGTTCCTTCGCTTGCGGAACATTGTCGTACAGGTCTTTGCCCATACCGCTGAATTGCGCTCCCTGACCCGGGAAAACATATGCCTTTTTCATAATCGTAAAATTTTACTGTTTCCGAAAATTTTTGCAAAGATAATGGATATTTTTATATCTTTGTAAAGATATAACCTAAATTACTTAACTTACCGACGATATGAAAATGTATCAACAACCGACCATTCAGTCCGTTAGGGTGTGTTTGGAGAGGGGGTTCGAGGTTTCGGACCCGGATATGAATTACGGAGATGGCGGCGACGCTTGGGATAACTGAAAAATGGAGGCGATTATGAAAAGATTTGCATTTTTTACACTGGTGTGCGTCGTTTTCGCAATGACGGCATGCTCGCATACCGACGAAAGTATCGATGTCGCCGACGGATTCGGCGTAACCTCGCTCGACGCATTTATCGAGGAGCGTCCGGACAGCCGCACGATTGCCGAGCAGAAGGAGGACGGCTCCATCCAGATGCTGTGGCGGGCTGATGACGAAATCGCGGTAACCGACCTTGCCAAGACGGCGACGTTCAAACTCAAATCGGGCGCGAAGTCCGTTCACGGAGTGTTCGCCGGTTCGATTATGTCGCAGTCGAAGACCATGTATGCGGTCTATCCCGCATCGGCTGTCGAGATGACTGCCGGCGAAGCGAAAGTTACGCTGCCGAACATCCAGATCTACCGTGCATCCGCCGATGCCGATACGGGCGCGCGCAATATCATGGTCGGCGTTACTGCCGACGCGTCGTCGTTCGACTTCTATACTGTGGCGGCTATCGCGAGATTCAGGGTCGAGGTCGATGCCGACGAAACTGTCAATTCGATAACGATGCGCGTCGAGGACGGCTATCTGTCCGGTGTCGGCAGCGTCGATTTGGCGGGACATTCTCTCGGCACGCTCAACAAACGCAACGTTACTCTCAACTATGCCGAGCCGGCGAAGGGCGTATCCTCGGACGGCTGGGCTTTGATTGCCCCTGTCGATTTTACCGCGACCACGGGCAACGTCTATTACGACGTTACGACGAGCAAGGGCAAATATACTTTCTGCCGCAAACCGACCAAGGCTTTGCAGGCGGGTATGGTCTACAATTTCCCGCTCGTGAAATCGTCGTTCGCGCAAGTCGCGACTGCGGGTGAACTGGCGGACGGCAAATATCTCTTCGAGAGCAACGCTTCGACTTTGACGGTAAATCTTGTCCGTGCCACCGATACCACGGTTTCGGTAGGGTGGTCGGCACACGGTTTCCCGACCGACTATTCTGTCGATACGGCTGATTCGTACGAACTCTATCTTTACGACGAGCGTAACCAACTGCTCGTCGCATGGCAGCCGAACGACGATATGTGCGTTACGAACAACGCCTTGTTCCCTTATTCGGCAAGCAATCCTACCTGCCCTCCGCGATTCGTATTTTCGGGACTTACCCCGAATACCGTCTATAAGGTGCAGGTCAAGAACCTGACTACATCCAAGAAATCGGCGATGCTCACCGTTTCGACCGCGCCGACAGATTGCGGAGAAGTCGTTTCCGCTGCCCGCAACGAAGGCGAAACCATTCTGTTCGAGAATTTCGGCAAACTCGTATGGAACGGCGACATAACCACACTCGCCGCAGGATACGTTCCGTCGTCGTATTCGGGGCTTACCGACATTGCCGACGGTACTGCGTGGGGCGACTGGACGTCGGCTTCGCAAACTACATATAAATATACGAGACGCGACCGTGAGCAGCAGTTCTTCACGACATACAAGTCGGTAGTGAACAGTTGCGGTCTGGGAGACTGGGCTTGGTGGCGCAATCCTGCCGACGCTTCGGTATCTGCCACGTCTACCGCGATACTGGCGCGTCCGGGTTATCTCAAACTCGGTATTACGAAAGTCCGTGCCGGCATCGTTACACCGGAGTTGTCCGCACTGCTCGGCAAGGCGACCGTCCGCGTTACGTTCAAGGCATGCACCTACGGAACCTTGTCAGCCGACGATAGTACGGCTGTCGGAGTATGTGCAGTGGACGGCTGCACGGTGGATTCCGACTACAAGTTGTCGAAATATACCGAGGTGGACCGCAAGACGTTCGACCTCGACAAGAAGTTGGAGTGGAACACTTACAGCGTCGAGTTAAGCGGCGTTACGGCGACCTCGCGAATCATCATCTTCTCCAACGCCGCGAGCGTATCTTCCGCAAACAACCGTTTCCATGTGGACGACGTGAAAGTCGATTTCGTCAAGTACGACGGCGCGACATCGACCGACGTTCCGGTCGCGAAACAGGTTGCGGCATCGCCTTACTCGGCTACCGTGGAGTGGAGCGAAGTCGAGCAGGCATCGCGCAAATATACGGTCGCAATCTATAAGGATTCGGCTTGCGCTAACAAATATCAGGAGTATACGACGACGATTTCGTCGGGCAAAACCTATATCGAGTGGCCCGCACGTTTCACATTCCCGTATCTCGAACCTGAAACGAAATATTATGTTACGGTAACCGACTTGGCAGGCAACATATCGAAGCCGGCAGCCGTTACAACCTCGGCTCTGCGTACCGCAGGAAGCCGCGAGGTGCTGTTCGAGGGCTTCGACAAGTTGTGCTGGGGCGGCGACTATATAAATATGGCTAACAGCGTTACGCTGTCGGGCGTTACCGTAGGTTCGTACTCTCCGAATGCGCTGACGGACGCTCTGGCATATACCGTTGCGGCTTCATCGCCGACTACCGACGGCAGCAGGCTGACATCATATTCCGCCAAAATCAATCAGTTGTTCGGACTCGAAGAGTGGAGCAGCAATGCGGCTCACGTGCGCCAGGGTTTCGTGAAACTCGGTACGGCGAGCGAGAAGGGCTGGATTACCACCCCTTACCTCTGCAATCTCTCGGGAAACAGCGCGCAAATCGAAGTTTCGTTCAAGGCATGCCCGTTCGTGGACGGAGCCAAGGAGCAGACGTCGTTCATCCATGTGAATCTGCTCGACGACAGCGGCAATGTGAAGGATACGAAAGAGGTAACGATAGGCGGTCGTCGCAGCCTGCCGGGCTGGGAGACGTTCACCGTCGGTTTCTCGTCGGTCGCACCTTCCGACCGCGTACAGTTCATGGCGGGCGGCGATTCGCAGTCACGATTCTGCATCGACGATATTCTGATTACCTCCGCTTCCGCCATCTCCGGTCCTGTCGCCTGCGGATTCGTCAAGGACAGCAATGGAAATCCTTTGTCGGGAGTTGTCGTCAGCGACGGTTTCTCGGCTGTCCAAACCAACGCGAGCGGATACTATTCGCTGATTGCGAAGAGCGACACATGGTATATCTTCTATTCGATTCCTGAGGACTGCAAGGTGGGCGTAAACTCCTACGGTCAGCCTTGCTTCTTCGAGCGTTATTCGCCGACGCGCAGGCGTTACGACTTCACGGTCGAGAAACTGCCTAACGGTGCGGAAACGGAGTTCAATCTCTTCTGTTTCGCCGACCCGCAGTGCCGTCCGGGAACCCACATCAACCGATTCAGGGCGGAGAGTGTTCCCGATGTCAAGAAGCATGCGGCTACCAAAACCCTGCCTTGCTACGGCGTTACGCTCGGCGACATCGTCTATTCGCAGGACGGGGTCAATACGGTAAGCAACATGCCTTCAATGCGAGATGCGATGTCGGTAAGCAATATGGGTATGCCGGTATTCCAGGTGATGGGCAACCACGACTATACCTATTTTTATACCAATAACCCTCTGTCGGCGGATGCGACGAGCAGCACGACGAACATCAAGTGCCAGCGCGAGTTTGAAACGGTATTCGGTCCTATCAACTATTCGTGGAACCGCGGTAACGTCCATATCGTATGTATGCGCGACATTATCTACAACAGCAATACGAATGCTTCCAACTATTCGCTCGGATTTACGGACGAACAGTATCAGTGGCTGCGTCAGGATTTGTCATTCGTACCGAAGACGAAGATGGTGATTCTGTGCGTCCACATTCCGATTGTAAATTCGGGCAATAAGAACATTCAGAATGTACTTT
>CAJMKE010000016.1 GCA_905213895.1 uncultured Alistipes sp. | reverse complement strand
TCGAAGGCGGTGAGATCGTCGAGGGCGAGCCGCGCGAGATCGGCGGCCCGACGGTAAACCCGTTCCGCCGTATCCAGCCTTCAGAGCTGATTGCAACGGGTATTGCCGGTATCGACCTGAACAACACGATCGTGACGGGGCAGAAGATCCCCTTCTTCGCCGACCCCGACCAGCCCTATAACGCCGTGATGGCCAACGTGGCGCTGCGTGCCAAGGCCGACAAGATCATCCTGGGCGGCATGGGACTCACCAACGACGACTTCCTCTATTTCAAGTCGGTGTTCGAGAATGCCGGTGCGCTCGACCGTATCGTGTCGTTCGTCAACACGACCGAGAACCCGCCCGTGGAGCGGCTGCTCGTCCCCGACATGGCGCTGACCGCCGCCGAGTACTTCGCGGTGGACAAGGGCGAGAAGGTACTCGTCCTGCTGACCGACATGACGCTCTATGCCGATGCGCTGGCCATCGTGTCGAACCGTATGGATCAGATCCCGTCGAAGGACTCGATGCCCGGTTCTCTCTACTCCGACCTGGCCAAGATCTACGAGAAGGCCGTGCAGCTGCCCAACGGCGGCTCGATCACGATCATTGCCGTGACGACCCTGTCGGGCGGCGACATCACGCACGCCATCCCCGACAACACGGGTTACATCACCGAGGGCCAGCTGTTCCTGAGGAACGATTCCGATACGGGCAAGGTCATCGTCGACCCGTTCCGTTCGCTGTCGCGTCTGAAGCAGCTCGTGATCGGCAAGAAGACCCGCGAAGACCATCCGCAGGTGATGAACGCCTGCGTGCGCCTCTACTCGGATGCTGCGAATGCGAAGACCAAACTCGAAAACGGTTTCGATTTGTCGGACTACGACGAGCGCGCGTTGAAGTTCGCCCACGACTATTCGGAGAAACTGCTCGCAATCGACGTGAACATCGGCATCACCGAGATGCTCGACACGGCGTGGTCGCTCTTCGCCAAGTACTTCACCAAGGAGGAGGTTGCGATTAAGGCGGAACTCATCGAAAAATACTGGAAAGCATAACACGCGATGGCAATCAAATTTCAATATAACAAGACTTCGCTCGGCGAACTCGGCAAACAGTTGAAAATGCGCCAGAAGGCACTCCCTACCATAAAGAGTAAGGAGTCTGCCCTGCGCTCCGAGGTAAAGCGCGCGAAGGACTCGGCTGCGGAGTACCGCCGCAGGTTGGACGCGCTCGTGGCGGAGTACGACTACATGACGGCACTCTGGGGTGAGTTTGATTGTACGTTGCTGCGCGTTACGGATGTGGTGCTGTCGTCGCACAAGATTGCGGGTGTCCGCATTCCGCAGTTGGAGGACGTCGTCTTCGACGAGAAGCCGTTCGACATGTTCTCCTCGCCGGCATGGTTCGGCGACGGACTGGACGTGTTGAAAAGGCTTGCCCGTCTGGGTATCGAGTTCGAGGTCTACAACCGCCAGACGGAACTGCTCGACTATGCGCGCCGCAAGACCACACAGAAGGTGAACCTCTACGAAAAGGTGCAGATACCGGGGTACGAGGACGCCATACGCAAAATCAAACGGTTCATGGAGGACGAGGAGAACCTCTCCAAGTCGGCACAGAAAATCGTTAAAACCCGCCAACAGGCTGCTGCAAGGGAGGGCAATGCGATATGATAGTCAAGATGATGAAATACGACATCGTTCTGCTCGCTGCCGAGCGCGAACGATTTATCGATACCCTGCGCGGAATGGGTCTGGTCGATATTACGACTACGGGCTGGGAGCCGTCGGACGACGACCGCCAGTTGCTGACCGACATCGAAAGCCGCGTGAAGGCACTCGATTTCCTTACGACATTCGTCGGCGGGGACGACTACGAGAGCGGCACCGAGCCGCTTGCGAAGGGTACGGCGTATGAAACGTACGTCGCTGCGCAAGCCGACACGGCTGCCGTGAAGGCGGAAATCTCGCGGCTGATGAAAATCGTCGACGAGTGGGGCGCATGGGGCGACTTCTCGGTCGGGGACATGCGTCGTCTCGCCGATGCTGGCGTTCACATGCGGTTCTTCACGACGCAGAAAAGCACGTTCGACAAGCATCTTGCCGAGTGGGGCGAAAAGTACAATATCTCGCTCGTCTCCGACGAGGGTTCGGTTGCACGCTTCGTCGTCATCGGCGACGGCACGGGCGATGTCTCCATAGACGCTCAGGAGCAGAAAGCCCCGTCGATGAGCGTTTCGGATGCCGAAAAGGCGATGAAGGCGAATATCGCGAAGATGCGCGAACTCGACCGCACGTTGAGTGCCTGCGCCGATGCGCGCGGCGAAATCGAGGCGGAACTCGCCGCCCTGAAAGTGCGCTTGCAGGACGTGCGCATCGAGGCGACCGCCGAGAACGTCGCCGACGGAATGCTGCTCGTCATGGAGGGCTGGGCTGAGGAGGAGAACGCACCGAAGGTCGATGCGGCACTCGACGCCTATCCTAACGTGGTCTACGTCAAGAGCGCGCCTACTCCGGAGGACGACACTCCGGTGAAACTCAAAAACAACCGCTTCAACCGTCTGTTCGAGGTTATCGGCGCGATGTATGCTCTGCCGAAATACGGCACTATCGACCTTACGCCGTTCTTCGCACCGTTCTACATGCTCTTCTTTGCAATCTGTCTGTGCGATGCGGGCTACGGCGCGATGATTCTCGCCGCAGGCATCGCGCTGCTGCTCAAAGGCGGCGACAAGATGCGTCAGGTCGGCTGGCTCACGACGGTATGCGGTGTGGCATGCGTGGTGTTCGGATTCTTCGCCAATTCGTTCTTCGGAATGACGATTTCCGACGCTTCGATTTTCAAGGGCGTGAAATTCATCAACTTCCAGGAGGATTTCTTCTCGGTGTCTATGATGATAGGTATCGTGCAGATACTGCTCGGTATGGCAATCAATATCTGGCTGACGACGCGAACGTTCGGTTTCCGATATGCGCTCGGTTCGCTGGGGTGGTTCCTGCTTATCTTCTCGTCGTGTGCCGCCGCAGTTGCCGGCAAGTTCGGCGCGGAGTGGTTCGGCTTCGGCTCGATTGCCTACTATTGCGTAGTCGGCGTCGCGCTGGTGCTGATGCTGCTGCTCAACTCGCCGGGCAAGAACATCTTCGCCAATGTCGGTGCGGGATTGTGGAACACCTATAATAATATTACGGGTCTGCTCAGCGACGTGCTTTCGTATATCCGACTGTTCGCAATCGGTCTGTCGGGCGGAGTGCTCGCGCTGGTGTTCAACAGCCTTGCGCTCGGTATGACGGGTCTTGAAAACGGTATCGACGGTCAGGCTTGGTGGGTCGTCGCACTGAAAATCGTCGGTGCGTCGGCAATCATCCTTATCGGACACGGCATCAACCTGTTCATGTCGGCGATTTCGTCGTTCGTCCACCCGATGCGTCTGACGTTCGTCGAGTTTTACAAGAACGCGGGATTCGAAATGGCTTCGCGCGAGTTCGAACCGCTTAAAAAAACGGAATAAATCAAATAACTAAAATCTAATAAATCAAACAACTATGAATTCAACAGCATTGATTCTGGCCTACATCGGAGTAGCCCTGATGGTAGGTCTTGCAGGTATCGCATCGGCAGTCGGCACCGCTATTTGCGGTCAGGCGGCAGTCGGCGCAATGAAGAAAAACGGAGGAGCGTTTGGTAGTTACATGGTCCTGTCGGCACTTCCTGGTTCGCAGGGTCTCTACGGTTTCGTCTGCTTCTTCATGGTGAACAACATTTACAGCCTTCTGACTGACGACATCACCATGTTGCAGGGTGCCGCAATCTTCGGTATCGGTATTCTGGTAGGTATCGTGAACCTCGCCGCATCCATCTATCAGGGCAAGGTCTGCGCCAACGGTATCGCCGCTATCGGCAACGGACACAACGTCATGGGTAAGACGTTGATTCTGGCTGCATTCCCTGAGTTGTACGCAATCCTTACGGTTGCCGCAACGTTCATGATTGCATCGAGCATCTAATCGCAGAGAGGGTTTTACAACAGGTCGGGCTGCGCGGAAATTCCGTGCAGCCCGACTGGCTTATTATAAGGTCCTTAAAGTCTTTAAGGTCGTTAAGGACTTTAAAGACCTTTTCCCTGTTACCGGTATCGGTAGAGTTGGTCGCGCAGGCGCGGGATGAAGCCCGCTTCGCGGATTGCCGCCTGAATGCCCTCGGCGTCGAAACTGTTGTGCGCTCCCGCCGACGAAACCACATTCTCCTCAATCATTATCGACCCCATGTCGTTCGCCCCGCTGTGGAGGGCTATCTGCGCCGTCTGCTTGCCGACCGTGAGCCACGAAGCCTGAATGTTGCGTATGTTGTTAAGCACCAGCCGGCTTACGGCGATTATGCGCACATACTCCGATGGCGAGAAGTGCGTCCGTATGCCCTGCGCTTCGAGTTGCGTCCCCGACGAACGGAAAATCCACGGGATGAATGCTATGAAGCCGTAATTGCCTGCCGGCACGGCGGCTTGCAGGTCGTGTATGCGGAGCAGATGCTCGATGCGCTCGTGCGGCGTCTCGATATGACCGTACATCATCGTCGCCGAGGTCGGCAGATTCATTTCGTGCGCCTCGTGCATCACCGTGAGCCAACTCTCGACATCGGGCTTGTTCGGCGAAATCGCCTTGCGCACCCGCGGAACGAGAATCTCCGCGCCTGCGCCTGGGAGCGAATCCAGCCCCGCGGCAACGAGCCGTTCGAGCGTCGTGCGCGTCGTAAGCCCGCTGACTTTGGCTATATGGGCGACCTCCGGCGCACCGAGCGCGTGAAGCCGTACCTGCGGATAGCGGCGTTTGAGTTCGCGGAAAAGGTCTTCGTAGAACCCGATGCCCAACTGCGGGTGCATGCCGCCCTGCAACAGCAACTGGTCGCCGCCGAGGTCGAGCATCCGCTCGATTTTCTCGCAGTATTCGTCGATTGTCGTGATGAAATGCCGTTCGGTCTGGTGCGGCTTGCAGTGGAAATTGCAGAAGCGGCAGCCCGAGATACAGACGTTCGTGGTATTGACGTTACGGTCTATCTGCCACGTTACGACCTCGGGGTCGGCGACCTGCTCGCGCCGGAATGCGTCAGCCTCCGCCGCCAGTTCGGGCAGCGTCGCTTCGTCGTAGAGCCGGCAGGCTTCGCCGAACGTCAGCGGTTCGCGGTCGCGAGCCTTGGCGAATATCTCTTTCAGCGAGTTCACTTGCCTGATTTATTTCTTTTGCGTTTGGTTTTCGGCTTTTCGTCGATAAACAGTTCCTCGTCGTCCGCATCTTCGTCAGCCAGAGTGAAGTCGAGCATCCGACGCCGCAGGTCGGCACTCTTCACGCAGATGCGCACCGCATCGCCGAGCGTGAACGTGCGACCCGTCGAGTGTCCGTAGACCTGGTAATGCTCCTCGTCGAAGCGGTAGTAGTCGCCGTGAATGTCGCGCAGGGCAACCATGCCCTCGATAAGCGAATTTTCGAGTTCGACGAAGATGCCCCAGTCGGACATGCCCGAGATATGCCCGTCGAACTCCTGCCCGATTTTGTCGGTCATGAATTCGACCATCTTGTACTTGATGGACGCGCGCTCCGCCTCGGCGGCAATTACCTCACGCTCCGAAGCGTGTACGGCGAGTTTCTCAAACTCCTCCTTGTTCGCCGACCTGCCGCCGTCGAGATAGCGTTGCAGCAGACGGTGTACCATCATGTCGGGATAGCGGCGGATAGGCGAGGTGAAGTGGGTGTAGTAGCGGAATCCGAGTCCGTAATGCCCGATGTTGTCGGTCGAGTATACCGCCTTCGCCATCGAACGTATGGCGAGCATCGACACTACGTTCTCCTCCGCCTTGCCGCGCACGTCCGCCATCAGTTTGTTGAGTTCGCGCGCGACGGCGACGCCTTTCGATGCCTTGAATATGTGTCCGAAACGCAGGATGAACTGGCGGAACTTGTCGAACTTCTCCTCGTTCGGCTTGTCGTGGACGCGGAATACCATCGTGCGTTCATGCCCGTTCTTGCGTGCGCAGAATGTCGCGACACGGCGGTTGGCGAGCAGCATGAACTCCTCGATGAGTTGGTTAGCCTCCTTCTGTACCTTAAAGTATACGCCCGTCGGATGTCCGTTCTCGTCGAGCGAGAATTTGGCTTCGCGGCGGTCGAACGCTATCGCGCCTTTGCGGTAACGCTCCTTGCGCATCGCCTGCGCGAGGCGGTTGAGCGTCAGAATCTCCTCCGCCATGTCGCCCCTGCCGGTCTCGATTACCTGCTGCGCCTCCTCGTAGGTGAATCGGCGGTCGGAGAGGATGACGGTGCGTCCGAACCATTCGCTCTCGATTTCGGTATCCTCGTTCACGACGAATACCGCCGAGAAACAGAGTTTCTCCTCGTGCGGGCGCAGCGAACACAACTCGTTCGAGAGCCGTTCGGGCAGCATCGGTATCGTGCGGTCCACCAGATATACCGACGTGCCGCGCTCGACAGCCTCGTTGTCGATTACCGAACCGGGCGTTACGTAGTGCGTTACATCGGCGATATGCACGCCGATTTCCCATTTGCCCTCGCCGATGCGGCGTATGGAGAGCGCGTCGTCGAAATCCTTGGCGTCGGCAGGGTCGATGGTGAATGTCGGGGCGTCGCGCATGTCGCGCCGTTCGGCGTAGTCCTTTTCGGTGATTTCGGACGGAATCGCCGCTGCGGCATCCTCTATCTCCGGCTTGAACTTGTACGGCAGGTCGTATTCGAGCAGTATGGCGTGCATCTCGGCGTCGTTCTCGCCCTGCACGCCGAGCGTATCGACGAGTTCGCCCGTCGGCATGGAGTCGGACTCCCGCCAATCGACTATGCGCACCGCGACCTTGTCGCCTGTCTTGATGTCGGGGTATTTGCGCGGCGACAGATAAATGTCGGTCTGAATCTTGCGCGAGTCGGGATGCACGTGTATCGCCTTGGGCAGCACCTCGGCGACGCCCGCATAGCATTTTGCACTGCGCTCGACGACGGCTGTTATCTCTCCCTCCGCAGAGTCGTCGCGCTTCGACCGCTTGGCGACGATGATTTCGACCGTGTCGCCGTCGAGCGCGTGCATCGAGTTGCGCGGGTGGACGAATATGTCGTTCGGCAACTCCTCGCAGCGGACGTATATGCTGCCCGACGAAGTCGAGACGACCTTGCCCGTGAAGCGCGGCAGATGCGCCCTGCTCAAACGGTAGCGGCGACCGTCGTAATCGATGAAACCCTGTTCGAGCAGCGTTTCGAGAATCGCCTTGGTCGCCGAGCGCGCCTCCTTGTTAGGTCCGCCCGATGCGGCGGCGAGGTGTTTGAGCGTGAATCTGTGTTCCGGCATCTCGCGGAACATGTTTACTATGAATCCGGCGCGGTCCTGCGCCTCGATATGTTTACTCTTCTTTCTTCCCATATTCTGTCGTGATTTTTACGGCGAGACGGTGCATGAAATCGATGCCGACCTCTATCGCCCTCTCGTCCGGTGCGAATGTCGGAGTGTGGCTCCGCCCTGCGGCTGCCCCTACTCCCAGTCTGTAAAACAGCGACGGATATTCGGCGCAGTACCGTCCGAAATCCTCCGACGTCGTGCGCGGCGGCAGCGCGACGGCTTTGTGGCTCTCCTCCGCGATTTTCCGTGCGAATGCCGTCAGTCCCTCGTCGTTCACGACGCACGGATAGCCGCGGTCGATGTCCGTTTCGGTCTTCGTGCCGAATTTCGCGTCGACGCTTGCGGCGATGCCCTCGATTATCCGCCATGTCGTGCGGCGTACCGACTCGTCGAATGTCCGCAGCGTACCCTCCATGTACACTTCGTCGGGGATGACGTTCGTCGCTCCGTCGGCGATGACGCGACCTATCGACAGTACGGTCTGCCCGTCGTTCACGGCATTTAGCATCGTGACGATGTGTGCGGCGGCGGTTACCGTGTCGTCGATTCGCCCGCGCTGCGCCGCATGTCCGCCCCTGCCGCGCACGCGGAAGCGCAGTTCGTCGTTGGATGCCATGAATCTGCCCGCGCAGAAGCCTATTTCGCCGACTTCAAGCCCCGAATCAACGTGTTCGCCGATGACGGCGATTATCTCGCGATCGTCGAACGGGCGTTCTGCAAGCACCTTCGACGCTCCGCCTGGGTTGCACTCCTCGGCAGGCTGGAACAGCCCGAGAACCGTCCCGTCGAAATCGCGCGAGCGGTTCAGTTCCTGCAATACGCCGAACAGCACGGCGGCATGGATGTCGTGTCCGCAGGCGTGCATCACACCCTCGTTGCGCGATGCGAACGCCAGACCCGTCGCCTCGCTTATCGGCAGTGCGTCGATGTCGGCGCGCAGCACGACGGTGCGTCCGCCCGCAGGTCGTCCCGCAATCTCGGCGAGTACGCCCGTGCCGGCGATGCGTCGGCAGGCGATGCCCTCCGCCGCGAGGCAATCCTCGATGAAAGAGGCGGTCGCATGTTCGTCGAACGACAGTTCGGGATGTGCGTGCAGATGTCTGCGAAATTCGATAGGTGTCATATCTTCGTCGTTGATACCGCAAAGGTAGCGATTTTCGCGGAGAGTTCCCAATAATGGGCTCTCTATCGGAACTCGCGTGGCGAGTATTTTCCGATTTTCGTTGCGAGTGCCGCTATATGCTCTGGCGTGGTGCCGCAGCATCCGCCGACGATGTTGCACTCGCCATGCCGCAGGTACTCCTCCATCGCGCCGGCGAATGCGCCGGGCTGTTCGTCGGAATTGGGGTAGAGGATTACGGCGCACGGCGCGTTGGCGGCGAGCCATCCGACCTGCGCGGCGATGCTCCGCACGCCCTCCGAGCAGTTGTAGCCTATTGCGAGCAGTTCGTCGGCAGGCAGCGCGCGCAGGAACGCTTCGGCGTCGGGCAGATGGGTGGTCGTGGCGGAAGCGATTATCGGAATCCACGAACTGCGGCGGCGTATCAGACGGACGATGTCGGTCAGGGCATCGGTGCGGCAGATGCTTTCGAGCAGTATCGCGTCAGCCCCGCCCGCTATGAGACCGTCGATTTGCCTTGCATGACAGCCGCTATCGACGGGATGCAGCGAGCCTGCCGCATAGCACTGTCTGCCGCAGTCGGCTATCGCCTCGCGTGCGAGTTCCGCCGCCCGTGCAGCGATGTCGAACGAACGTTCGGCAAGCGAATATTGCGCCAGAGATGCCGTGTCGGCAAGGAACGAGTCCGTCGTAACGATGTCCGCCCCCGCTGCGAGGTACTCGGCGTGGAGCGCGCGCACCGCGTCGGGATGCGAGAGTACGAGCGCGTCGAAGCCGTCGCGCAATGCCTCGTCGGGCAGCGTCAGAGCGGTCGCGAATCCGCCGTCGAGCAGAAGGATGCGTTCGCGCAGAGCCTGTTCGATGCCTGTCACTTCTCGATGATTTTTATTTCGAAAATGCGGCTCCAATTCTTTCCCGTAACGAAGATGCGGTCGCGCTCGGCGTCGTAGGCGATGCCGTTCAACACGTCGGTCGAGGCGTAAATCTCCTCCTCGGGCAGGATTCCCGTGAGGTCTACCAGCCCTTCGATATTGCCCGTGGCTGGGTCGATGATTACGATTTGGTCGAGGGTGTAGACGTTCGCCCAGATGCGACCGTCTATCCATTCCAACTCGTTCAGGTACGGTACGGATTTCCCCTCGTAGAGGACGGATATGCTGCCCGTGCGCTTGCAGGTCTGCGGGTCGATGATGCGGATTACGGACGAGCCGTCGGACATGTAGAGCCGTTCGCCGTCGCTCGTCAGACCCCAGCCCTCGCCCTCGTAGGGGATGCTGCGCAGACGCTTGCCCGTTGCGCGGTCGTAGACGTGCATCGTGCGGTTCTGCCATGTCAGTTGGTAGACCTTGTCGCCCAGTACGGTGATGCCCTCGCCGAACTCGGTGCGCGGCAGCGATGCGATGACGTCCGCACGCCCCGTTTCGAGGTCGATGGTCTGCAACTTGGAGTGTCCGTATTCGCCAGTCCCCTCCCACATCACGCCGTCGATGAACTGCAATCCCTGCGTGTAACTCGATGTCAGATGCGGATACGAAGCCACGACTTCGTAGGTATATGTCTTGGGCGGGACGGTTGCCGCCGGCTGTTTCCGTTTGCCGCCGCTGCCGCACGAGAAGAGCAGCGCGGCGCAAAATGCGAGTGTGATAACATGTTTCATATCGCACAAAGGTAGTAAATATGATGTAAAGTTGCGTTTTCTTCGGATTTTTATTATCTTTGCGCCCCGACGGATTGTGTCGAATAATAGATAAACAACAACATAAACAGTATGAATATCACAAAAGTAGAAAAGGAAGCGGGCGTATCGCTCCTGAAAGTCGTTGTCGATGAAAAGGACTACGGCGAGGCTGTGAACAAGATGCTTCACGATTACAAACGCAAGGCGAATATCCCGGGTTTCCGTCCGGGTATGGTCCCGATGGGCATCATCAAGAAGATGTACGGCAAGGGCGCAATCGCCGAGCAATCGTACCGCACGGCATCCAATGCGGTGTTCGAATATTTGCAGAAGGAGAACATCGACTATGTCGGCGACGTGATTCCTGCCGAGGAGCAGGGCGATTTCGATTTCGACAACTCGACGGAGTTCGAGTTCGTTTTCGAAATCGGCGAAGCACCGAAATACGATGTCGAACTCACCGAGAAGGACAAAATCAACTACTATAAGATAAAAATCGACAAGAAGATGCACGAGAATTTCCTCGACAACTACCTGCGCCGCTACGGTCGTCTGGCAGACGTTGAGGAGGTTGCGAGCGACGAGGCTCTGACCGTAACGCTCGATAACGGCGACCTGCGCGTCGAGGATGCCTACGTGGGACTTATCTCGATGGGCGAGGAGGAGCGCAAGCAGTTCATCGGCAAGAAGGTCGGCTATAAGACCGAAATCGACATCAATGAGATGTACAAGACGCCTGCCCAGCGCGCCTCGATGCTCCACGTCAAGGAGGACGAACTCAAAGACATCAACCCTAAATTCTCGCTCGAAATCACGAAGATTCGCCGTTTCACCAATCCCGAACTGAACGACGAGTTCTTCAAGACCGCATTCCCTGAGGGCGAGGTGAAGAACGCCAAGGAACTCGACGCATACATCGATGCGCAAATCAATAAGGAGATTTCGCGCGAGAGCGACTACATGTTCGTTGCGACGACCCGCAACTACATGCTCGACAAGGCGAAACTCGCCATGCCGGAGGGATTCCTCAAACGCTGGCTCTACACCATCAACGAGGGCAAGTTCACGATGGAGGACATCGAGAAGGACTTCGACGCATTCGTGAAGATGTTCTCGTGGAACTATATCCAGAAGCAGATTATCAACGCCGAGAAGATTTCCGTTTCGGCAGAGGAGGCGCAGGCGGAAGCCAGGGAACTCGCGGCGATGCAGTTCGCGCAGTACGGCATGCCGAACGCTCCGGAGGATATGCTCGCCAACTTCGCCAAGAGCATTCTCGACAACAAGGAGCAGAGCCAGAAGATTTACGAGAAACTCTACGAGCAGAAGGTTGTGGCAGCCGTGAAGTCGAAAGTAAAGGTCGTAGAGAAGTCGGTTTCGGCGGAAGAGTTCGCCAAGTTAGCCCAGAGTTTGTAACATTCGGCACATAAAAAACGTATCTTGACTCTGCGGGTTTGTTTTTGTATCAAACTTGCAGAGTCTTTTTAATCGTTGAAAACATAAAAAACATTGGAAGTTATGTCGGAATTTGAGAAATATGCAGTCAAGCACTGCGGCATCAGCAGCCTGCGGCTGCACGACTATCGTTCGGCGAGTGCATCGTACGTCAATCCGATGATTCTCGAAGAGCGTCAGTTGAACGTTACGCAACTCGACGTGTTCAGCCGCCTAATGATGGACCGCATCCTGTTCCTCGGTACGCCTATCGACGACGATGTCGCCAATATCATTCAGGCTCAACTTCTGTTCCTCGAATCGGTAGACCCGTCGAAGGATATCCAACTATATGTCAATTCCCCTGGCGGCAGCGTGTCGTCGGGACTGGGTATCTACGATACGATGCAACTGGTGAACTGCGATGTCGCAACCATCTGTACCGGCATGGCGGCATCGATGGGTGCCGTGCTGCTTACGGCGGGTGCTGCGGGCAAGCGTTCGGCACTGCCGCATTCGCGGGTGATGATTCACCAGCCGCTGGGCGGCGTGCAGGGACAGGCGTCGGATATCGAGATTACGGCGCGCGAGATAATGCGCGCGAAAAAAGAGTTGTACGAAATATTGTCGGAACACTCCGGAAAACCGGTCGAGACCATCGAACACGATGCCGACCGCGACTACTGGATGTCGTCGTCGGAGGCGAAGGCATACGGACTTATCGACGAGGTTCTGACGAAACGCGAAAAATAGAGATGGCGCAACACGGAAACAACAAGGGCGGCGGCTCGAACCGCCGCGAAGACTGCTGCTCGTTCTGCGGATGCAAACGCAGCGATGCCGAGATTCTGTTTCAGGGCATGGAGAGCGGCGTGAATATTTGCGGACGCTGCATCGAACTCGGCTACAAGTCGCTCGTCGATAGCGATATGCTCTCGACGGCTAAGAAGCCGAAGGGATTCGACCTCAAAATGGAGCAGATGCTCAAACCCGCCGAGATAAAGGCGTTCCTCGACCAGTACGTAATCGGGCAGGACAGCGCGAAACGATATATTTCGGTCGCGGTCTACAACCACTACAAGCGACTGTCGGGCAGTGCGCAGAAGAGTGCCGACGATGTCGAAATCGACAAGTCGAACATCCTTTTGGTCGGTCCTACGGGTACCGGCAAGACCCTGATTGCCCGCACTATCGCCAAGTTGCTGAAAGTGCCGTTCACGATTGTCGATGCGACGGTGCTTACCGAGGCGGGCTATGTCGGCGAGGATGTCGAGAGCATCCTTTCGCGGCTTTTGCAGGTCGCGGACTACGACGTCGCGGCGGCTGAACGCGGCATAGTTTTCATCGATGAAATCGACAAGATTGCCCGCAAGGGCGACAACCCGAGCATCACGCGCGACGTGTCGGGCGAAGGCGTGCAGCAGGCACTGCTGAAAATTCTGGAAGGCACGGTGGTGAACGTCGCTCCGCAGGGAGGTCGCAAGCATCCTGACCAGAAGTTCATTCAGGTCGATACGCGCAATATACTGTTCATTTGCGGCGGCGCGTTCGACGGCATCGAAAAGCGCATCGCGCAGCGTCTCAATACCCGCGCGATGGGCTACGGTCGCGTCAATACCGACGGTATCGACCGCGAGAACCTGATGAAATACGTGATGCCGCAGGATGTCAAGAGTTTCGGTCTGATTCCCGAACTCGTCGGACGACTGCCGGTGCTGACATATATGGACAAACTGTCGAAGGAGGCGTTGCGCAGGATTCTGACGGAGCCTAAAAACGCTATCGTGCGCCAGTACCAGCGTCTGTTCGAGATGGACGGCGTCGCGCTTACGTTCGATGACGACGTACTCGACTATATCGTGGACAAGGCGGTCGAGTTCAAACTCGGCGCGCGCGGTCTGCGTTCGCTGTGCGAGGCGATAATGATGGACACGATGTTCGAAGTTCCGTCGTCGGGCGAGAAGTCGTTCCGCGTAACGCTCGACTACGCCCGCGGCAAAATCGAACGTGCCGCATTCGCCGAACTGAAAGAGGCTGTGTAGGAAAGGCGTTGTTGCGAATCCGCACATTCTGCTTTTCGTCATGTTGAGCGAAGCGAAACATCTGTTATCGTATAGATTCTTCGCTACGCTCAGAATGACGATTGACTTTGTTCGCATATCGCCGCAGTCTTCGGGATGATTCTTAAAAAGAAAACGATAGAAAATCGAAAAAATAGTTGTCGGCTGCAAAATTTTGGTTATTTTTGTGAAATGAATCGTTTGTGCGACGATTCGGTATCAAAAGGATAAAATAGGATATTCAAACAAAATAAAAGGAAAATATGGCTACTGATTCAAAATTGGCAAAAGCGGCGGACAACATCCGTGTTCTCGCCGCATCCATGGTCGAAAAGGCTAAGTCGGGACACCCCGGCGGAGCGATGGGCGGAGCGGATTTCGTGAACGTGCTGTTCGCGGAGTTCCTGCGTTACGACCCCGACAACATGCTCTATCCTTTCCGCGACCGTTTCTTCCTTGACCCGGGACACATGTCGCCGATGCTCTATTCGGTACTCGCCTTGGCGGGACACTACTCGATGGAGGACCTCGCGCAGTTCCGCCAGTGGGGCAGCATCACTCCGGGTCATCCCGAGGTGGACGTGATGCGCGGCGTCGAGAATACGTCCGGTCCGCTCGGACAGGGTCATGCGATGGGTCTGGGTGCCGCTATCGCAGAGCGGTTCATGGTAGCACGCTTCGGCGAGTGGATGGCTCACAAGACCTATGTCTATATCTCCGACGGAGCGGTTCAGGAGGAGGTTTCGCAGGGTGTCGGTCGTATCGCCGGCAATCTCGGTCTGCACAACCTCATCATGTACTACGATTCCAACAACATCCAACTTTCGACCAAGGTGGATGAAGTCGATACCGAAAACGTTGCCATGAAGTACCGCGCATGGGGCTGGAACGTCATCGAAATCGACGGCGGCAGCATCCCGCAGATTCGCGAGGCTCTCACCAAGGCCGGTCAGGCGACCGACGCTCCGACCATAATCATCGGCAAGACCACGATGGGCAAGGGTGCGGTTACGGCTGACGGCGGCTCTTTCGAGAATAAGGTCTGCACCCACGGACAGCCTCTCTCGGCTGCCGGAGCGGACTATGCGGCTACGGTACGCAATCTCGGCGGCGACCCGGAGAATCCGTTCGTAATATTCAACGAGAGCAGGGAGGTGTATGCCGACCGCGCAATCGCACTGCGCAGCGAGATGGAGAAGCGCAAGGCTGTCGAAGCCGAGTGGCGTGCGGCGAACCCAGCACTGGCTCGCAAACTCGACATGTTCCTTTCGGGCGAACTCCCTGAAATCGACTATCGCGCGATAGAGATGAAGGCAGATTCCGCCACCCGCGCCGCTTCGGCTACCGTGCTGGGCGTCTACGGCGAACAGGTCGAGAATATGGTCGTCGCTTCCGCCGACCTCAGCAACTCCGACAAGACCGACGGCTTCCTGAAAAAGACCAAGGCTTTCACCAAGGGCGATTTCTCGGGCAAATTCCTGCAAGCGGGAGTTTCGGAGTTCACGATGGCTTGCATCATGAACGGTATGGCTCTGCACGGCGGTATCATTCCGGCTTGCGGAACGTTCTTCGTATTCTCCGACTACATGAAGCCGGTAGTCCGTCTTTCGGCTCTCATGCGTCTGCACGTGATATTCATCTGGACTCACGACTCGTTCCGTGTCGGTGAGGACGGACCTACCCACCAGCCGATAGAGCAGGAGGCTCAAATCCGCCTTATGGAGCATCTGCGCAACCACAGCGGCGAACGCTCGATGGTCGTTCTGCGTCCTGCCGACGGTGAGGATACTATCGCGGCATGGAAAATCGCTCTCGAAGAGAAGCGTCCGGTCGCTCTTATCCTTTCGCGTCAGAACATCAAGAACCTGCCGACGCTCAAAGCATCGCGTCGCGAGGAGGCTATGCAGTCGCAGAAGGGTGCATACATCGTTGTCGATTCCGCGAAACCGAAAGTGGTCATGGTCGCTACGGGTTCGGAGGTCGCAACTCTCGTCGAGGGTGCGGAACTGCTCGCCAAGGATGGTGTCAGCGTCCGCGTGGTGAACGTGCCGAGCGAGGGTCTGTTCCGCGACCAGCCTAAATCGTATCAGGATTCGGTCCTCCCGGCAGATGTAGTCCGCTACGGCATGACGTCGGGTCTGCCGGTGAACCTGCTGGGACTGGTCGGCAATATGGACAACATCCACGGTCTCGACCATTTCGGCTACTCCGCGCCTTACAAGGTTCTCGACAAGGAGTTCGGCTACAACGGCGAAACGGTGTATAACGAGGTGATGAAACTGCTCGGCAAATAATCCGCCGGGTGCTATAACGGGAAACGGGGTCGGATATTTCCGACCCCGTTTTTTGTGAGAAAGGGTTGTAAAGTCTTTAAGGTCGCGCGGCGAACGGAAAAGTTCGCCGCTTTAAAGTCTTTAAGGACCTTAAAGACCCTAATGACTTTATTTTTATCAGATAATATCGAACGCAATCTCCATCATGTCGGTGAACGAGCGTTCGCGCTGCTCCGCCGTCGTCTCCTCGTGTGTAACGAGCGAGTCGGAAATCGTGCAGATGCACAACGCCTTGTTGCCGCTGCGGGCTGCGTTCATGTAGAGTGCCGAAGCCTCCATCTCGACCGCCAGCACGCCCATCTTCTGCCATTTGAGCCAAGCCTCCTTGTCGTCGCTGTAAAAGGTCTCGCTCGCCAGAATGTTGCCGACACGGAAGTTGATGCCCATGCTCTCCGCCTTCTCCACAGCCTTGCGGACGAGTCCGAAATCGGCGATAGGGGCGAACGTGCCGGGCAGAAGGTATTGCGCCCCGTAGTTGGAACTGTCGCACGCGCCCATGCCGATTACGACGTCGCCGCAGTGGAGGTCGGGCTGGTATGCGCCTGCCGAACCGGTGCGGATGATGCTCTTCACGCCATAGAAGTTGAAGAGTTCGTAGGTGTATATGCCTATGGACGAAACGCCCATTCCGTGTCCCATTACCGATACCCGCTTACCCTTGTGTGTGCCGGTGAAGCACCACATTCCGCGTACCTCGTTGACGAGTACGGGATTTTCGAGGTAGCGTTCTGCCATGAATTTCGCCCGACGGGGGTCGCCCGCCATTATTACTTTGTCGGCAATCTCGCCGAATTTCGCTCCGATATGCGGAGTCGGTGTCATGTCTGCCATAATCGTTTATTTTGTATAGAATTTATATTTGCATACGTGTGTGTACGTTTCGCCAGGACGCAGCGTGCAGTCAGGAAACTCGGGTCTGTTCGGCGAGTCGGGATAACGCTGCGTCTCGAATACGACAGCCGAACGGTACTCTATCGGGCGTCCGTATTTGCCGCAGTACGAGCCGTCGAAGAAGTTGCCGCAGTAGAACTGCATGGCAATCTGGTCGCTCCATATCTCGATGCCGCGACCGCTTGCAGGGTCGTACAGGTCGGCGACTTTCATTACGCTCTTGTCGTCCTCGCGGTCGATAATCCAGTTGTGGTCGTAGCCTGCGCCGCATCGCAACTGTTCGTTGTCGTCGTTCACGGCATCGCCTATTGCATGCGGCGTGCGGAAATCGAACGGAGTACCCTCTACCGGCATTATCTCGCCCGTCGGTATCATGCGTTCGTCTATCGGTGTGATGTTCGACGCGGCAATCGTCAGACGATGGTCGAGAATCGTGCCGCAACCCTCGCCGTGGAGATTGAAAAACGAATGGTGCGAAAGGTTCATTACCGTCGGGGCGTCGGTCGTCGCGACATACGTTACGACGAACTCGTTGTCCGGCGTAAGACGGTAACTCATCTCGATGTCGCGGTTGCCGGGGAAGCCGTCTTGCCCGTCGGGCAGTGTGCATCGCATCGTTATCCCGCAGTCGGACACCGATTCCACCTGCCACACGATGCGGTCGATGCCGAGTTCGCCGCCATGGAGCGTCTGCCCGTTGTTGTTCTGGGGCAGCGTGTACGTCTTGCCGTCGAGCGTGAAACGACCTCCGGCGATGCGGTTGGCGAACGGACCGACTGCCGCGCCGAGAAAACGCTCGCCCGAGTTGTTCAGATAGCGTTCTATCGATTCGTAGCCGATTTCTATGTCGGCGTAATCGCCGTTGCGGTCGGGTGTCCACAGCGATACGACACGCCCGCCATAATTCGTTACCTGCATTGCTATGTCGCCTCCGCGCAGGGTGTACAGCCCCGTTTTCGCGCCGTCGATTTCGGTCTCGAATGCCGCGGCGTCGAGGAGAGCCATATTCTTTCCGTCATGCCCGCATGCCATGCACAGCAGCAGTGCGGCGATTGTCAGTGTACGTTTCATTCCGTCATATTTTCTACCGTATACAAAACTAACAAAAAATCGGCAGAAAATACAGGTTGTCGCTAAATTTTAGTATCTTTAAACTCAAAAATAGATATACTATGGAAGTGAAGATAGCCGAGGATTGGAAGCGGATACTGCAACCCGAATTCGACAAACCCTATTTCGAGGAACTGACGGGATTCGTCCGCTCCGAATATGCGTCGCGACGGATTTTCCCGCAGGGACGCAATATTTTCCGCGCATTCGACAAATGCCCGTTCGACCGGTTGAAGGTCGTGATTATCGGACAAGACCCCTACCACGGCGACGGTCAGGCGAACGGTCTGTGCTTCTCGGTGGACGACGGGGTGGCGTTTCCGCCGTCGTTGCAGAATATCTTTCAGGAGGTGCGCGACGATGTCGGCACTCCGATTCCTATCAGCGGCAATCTCGACCGCTGGGCGGAGCAGGGCGTACTGCTGCTCAACTCCGTATTGACGGTTCGCGCCCACGAGGCGGCGTCGCACGGCGGTCGCGGCTGGGAGCAGTTTACGGATGCCGTCGTGAGGGCTATCGCCGAGCGCAAGGACGGTGTGGTCTACATGCTTTGGGGCAGTTATGCCCAGCGTAAGGGTGCGATTGCCGACCCGTCGCGCAATCTGATTCTGAAATCGGTTCACCCGTCGCCGCTGTCGGCATACCGCGGCTTCTTTGGCTCACGACACTTCTCGCAGGCGAACGCCTATCTTGTCTCCCACGGCAAGGAGCCGATAGTGTGGTAGGGGAAAATATGGGAAAGAGTATTTCTTAAAGTCCTTAAAGACTTTAAGGTCTTTAAGGAGAACGAAAAAGCGGTTCCCGAATCGAGAACCGCTGAATAACGCTGTTACAAGGATTGTAAAAAAGGTCTTTAACGACCCTAATGACCTTAACGACTTTAAGGTCTTTAAGGAAAATAAAGCGATTCCCGAATCGAGAACCGCTCAAATAACGTTATTACAAGGATTGAAATACAGAAAGGGGGACTTAGGGGGATAGGTAACACACGCCGAAGGCTTATAACAAGTAATCCTGTCGGTGAGGTTCGACAACGAAAAAGCGGTTCCCGAATCGAGAACCGCTGAATAACGTTATAACAGTAAGATTACTTGTTATAAGCCTTCATTACCGAGATGAGGTCGAGAACCTTGTTCGAGTAACCCCACTCGTTGTCGTACCACGAAACGACCTTCACGAACGTGTCGGTAAGAGCGATACCGGCAGCCTTGTCGAAAATCGAAGTGCGTGGGTCGCCGAGGAAATCGGACGATACGACAGCCTCCTCGGTGTAACCGAGAATACCCTTCAACTCGCCTTCCGAAGCCTTCTTCATAGCCTCGCAAATCTCGTCGTACTTAGCAGGTTTTGCCAAGTTTACGGTGAGGTCTACAACCGAAACGTCGAGGGTAGGAACACGCATCGACATACCGGTAAGTTTGCCGTTGAGTTCAGGGATAACCTTGCCTACTGCCTTTGCTGCACCGGTCGACGAAGGGATGATGTTGCCCGAAGCGGCACGACCGCCACGCCAGTCTTTCATCGAAGGACCGTCAACGGTCTTCTGAGTTGCGGTGGTCGAGTGAACGGTGGTCATCAAACCGTCGGTGATACCGAAGTTGTCGTGAAGAACCTTGGCGATAGGAGCCAAGCAGTTGGTGGTGCAGGATGCGTTCGAAACAATCTTCTGACCTGCGTAGGTGTTGGTGTTTACGCCGCAAACGAACATCGGGGTAGCGTCCTTCGACGGAGCCGACATAACGACGTATTTGGCACCTGCTGCCAAGTGAGCCTGTGCCTTCTCCTCGGTGAGGAACAGACCGGTAGACTCTACTACGTATTCAGCCTCTACCTCGTTCCATTTCAGGTTTGCAGGATCTTTCTCTGCGGTAACGCGGATAGCCTTGCCGTTTACGATAAGTTGGCTCTTCTCTACGTTGTAATCGATAGTACCGTTGAACTGACCGTGCATGGTGTCGTATTTGAGCATGTAAGCCAAATAGTCTACCGGGCAAAGGTCGTTGATGCCTACGACATCGTACTTGTCAGCCTGGTTGCAGGCTGCACGGAATACCATACGGCCGATACGACCGAATCCGTTGATACCAATCTTAATCTGTGACATAATTTTAATTTTTATTGTTTAAGAAACGAAATTCGTCTATTCTGTTATTTTTATAACGCTGTGCAAAAGTATATACTTTGTATATAAATACCAAAAAAATTTTAATTTATTTTAATTTCGGGCTTCTCTTCGTATTCCCTTGTCGTTTGGTTAATCCTTGTGGGTGATGTTCTCCTTGGCGCGTTTCGCCATAGCCGAAGCGAACACGAAATCGTTGAGTTCGCGGTTGTCGGCGAACAGGATGTCGTCCTTCGAGCCTTCCCACCATTTGTGTCCCTGATGGATATATACAATTTTCTCGCCTATCTCCATCACCGAGTTCATGTCGTGGGTATTGATTATGGTCGTGATGCCGTATTCGCGCGTGATGTCGTGGATGAGATTGTCGATGACTATCGATGTTTGCGGGTCGAGACCCGAATTGGGTTCGTCGCAGAACAGATAGCGCGGATTCATCACTATCGCCCGCGCGATAGCCGCACGCTTGACCATTCCGCCCGACAGTTCGGACGGGTAAAGTCCGTGGGCGTCGGACAGATTCACGCGGCTCAGGCAGAAATCGACGCGCTCGCGCTTCTCGGCTTCGCTCTTGTCGGTGAACAGGTCGAGCGGCAGACGGACGTTCTCGTACACCGTCGAGGAGTCGATGAGCGCGCCTCCCTGGAAAATCATGCCGATGTCCTTGCGGATGCGCTTGCGTTCCTTGAACGACAGTGAGGTGTAGCAGATGTCGTCGAACATGATGTCTCCCGAATCGGGTGCGTGCAGTCCGACGAGCGTTTTCAGCAATACGGTCTTGCCCGAACCGCTGCGACCGATGATAAGGTTGGTCTTGCCGGTCTCGAACTCGACCGAAATGTCGTTGAGGACG
Source organism: uncultured Alistipes sp. (assembly GCA_905213895.1). Taxonomy (GTDB): domain Bacteria; phylum Bacteroidota; class Bacteroidia; order Bacteroidales; family Rikenellaceae; genus Alistipes. Next base: position 22,583 of record CAJMKE010000016.1, on the reverse strand, counting down.
GTTCTGCCGTCGAACGACTTGAATATGTGTTCGCACTTTATCACGTCAGCAGGAGTTGGGTGAGTATGAGGTTGAAAATCATGATTGCTATCGAACTCGCCACAACCGCCCGCGTCGATGCGCGACCGACTTCGAGCGAATTGCCTTTGGCGTAGTAGCCGCAGAATGCCGAAATCGAGGTTATGATGAATGCGAATACAGCGATTTTGATTAGCGAATAGATGACCTCCCACAGCACGAAACTGTAAAGCAGACCCTCGACGTAGTCGTCCGGCACCATGATGCCCGTGAACCACGCTATCGCATAGCCGCCGATGATGCCGATAATCATACTCAATAGAGTGAGAAACGGGAAGAAAAGCACCGTGGCGATGATTTTCGGCAGAATCAGATATGACGCCGAGTTGATGCCCATGATTTCGAGCGCGTCGATTTGCTCGGTGATGCGCATCGTGCCTATTTCGGAGGCGATGTTGGAGCCGACCTTGCCGGCGAGAATCAGGGCGACTACGGTGGACGAGAATTCGAGTGTCATCGTCTCGCGGGTCGCATAACCGATGAGATATTGCGGAATGAACGGCGATTCGAGACTGATGGACATTTGCAGCGTTATCGCCGCACCGATGAATACCGAGATTATCGCGGTAAGCCCTATCGAGTTGATGCCCAACGCCTCGATTTCGAATACGACGCGCCGCCGGTAGATGCTCATCTTCTCCGGACGGGAGAAGACCTTGCCCATCAGGATGCAGTATCTGCCTATGAGTTCGAAAAATTTCAGCACTTTTCTATTGGTGTTTCAGCCGCATGCGGCTCGTTGTCAATCGGTCGTTCCCTTTTCGGGACTCTCCTTCACCTCCTTGAAATCGACATATTCTCCCACGTCGTCGTTCACGCGCTTGCGCGACGGCTCGGTCGCCACGACCGTTACGTCGCCCTCTTTCGTGCCGCTGCGGCGGTAGTTGCCGTTTCTATGCCGGTTTCCGTCCGCTTCGTCGAAATCGCGCTCCATCTGCCGCTGTGCATCGCGCACTCTCCAAATTATCGAGAGCCACGAGAACAGAACGACGAGCGCCATTGCGACGAATACCAGCGCGATAACTCCAAAGAGCCACGGCGCAGCCATCATCAGCAGTAACAATACCACGAATGTCAGTGGGTTGCGACGGATGCCCGCTATGAGGTTGGCGAAAAAAATCTTTATAATATTCATTTCTTGCGTAGCCTTTTTACATAAAACGTCCTTTTGCGGAACTTATTTTATCATGGGCAAATATACGAATAAGCGAGCGAAATGCCAAATTTATTTGGGCATTCCCGAGCGAGAGTATATAAGGCGTAGCCAAAGTACGAAAAGTCGAGAGCAGAAGCAAATTTTAATTTGATTATGCCAAGACGGAGTATATTGGGCTGCGAAAAAGACGTTAAGGTCTTTAAAGTCTTTAAGGACATTAAGGTCGTTATTCGTGTTGTGGTCGGTCGTGTCGGCTGTTCTTACGCTGGATTTCCAAAAAAACGCCCGAAAAATTTGGACGGAAACAAAAAACGTATTACTTTTGCACACCGATTCGGGAAACCGGGTCCAGATGGTGGATGTAGCTCAGCTGGTTAGAGTGACGGATTGTGGTTCCGAAGGTCGAGGGTTCGAATCCCTTCTTCCACCCGCACAAACGACGGCAGTATCGCAAGATGCTGCCGTTTTGTGTTATACGGGAAGACCGTCGCTTGCGAACGGGTCTTCCCGTATAACACAAAACGTCCGTTCTGTTACGGACGTCGTTTGTGCGGAAGTGCCCCCGCGGCGAGCGGATGGGGTGGGCGTCAGCCAACCCCATTTGTGTTGGGCGAGACCTTAACGACCTTAACGACCTTAAAGACGTTAAAGTCCTTAAAGTCTTTAAGGTCGTTAATCGCCTCCCTTTTCGGCACCGTGGAACAGAATTTGTTTGTCCGACTTGCAGATAAACAAATTCTGACCATGAGAAAGTTTCTTGCCTATTTTATCCCCGTTCTGTTGTGCTTCGCCGTCGGACTGCTGTCGTCATACGTGCAGTCATCGGCTATCGAGGAGTGGTATCCGACGCTCGTCAAGTCGCCGATAACCCCGCCGAATATGGCGTTCCCGATTGCTTGGAGCATCATATATCTGTTCGTCGGTCTGTCCATCGGCTGCCTGCTCGTCCGCGGGGACATGAGCGTCGTGCGGCTGTGGATTCTGCAACTCGTCGTCAATTTCCTGTGGAGCGTGCTGTTCTTCGCCATGCGAAATCCGCTGCTCGGATTTATCGACATACTGATACTCGACGTACTGGTCTTTACCTATATAGTATATGCCGCAGGTCGCCGCAAACTCGCCGCATGGCTGTTCGCGCCCTATTTCGTATGGATTCTTTTCGCGACCTATCTCAACGGATACGTCTATCTGCATAACCACCATGCCGGAAACGACGCAGCGCGGGCGGAACAGCCTGTTGTTGTCGTGGACGAGGAGGCTGTTTTCGCAATGCCGCCTCTGCCGTATGCCCTCGAAGCGTTCGGCGAGAAGATGAGCCGCGAAACGCTGGAATACCACTACGGAAAGCATCTGCAAACATACGTGGACAATCTGAACCGCCTTGTCAAGGATACCCGTTACGAGACCATGCCGCTCGAAGAGATTATCGTCGAGTCGGACGGCGCGCTGCTGAACAATGCGGCGCAGACGTGGAACCACCGCTTCTTCTTCGAGGGGCTGACCCCGAATCCCACACCAATGCCGAAGAAGTTGGCGGAGCGGCTCGTCCGCGATTTCGGGTCGGTTACATCGTTCAAGGAGCAGTTCGCAAAGGCTGCCAACGGACTGTTCGGCTCGGGCTGGGTGTGGCTCGCCGAGGATAAGGACGGACGGCTGGCGATTCTGTCGGAATCGAACGCGGGCAATCCGCTGCGCCGAGGATTCAAGCCGATTCTTGCGCTCGACGTCTGGGAACACGCCTACTATATCGACTACCGCAACCGCCGCTCCGACTTCGTCGAAGCCTACTGGGATATGGTCGATTGGAACAAGGTTGCCGAACGGCTCGGAATGGACGGCGATTGATATGGCGTCTGCCCGGCTGGTCTCCCGAAACAAAAAACACCCCTGCCGGAACGAAATCCCGCAGGGGTGTGAAGATATTTGTCGGACGGTCCGAACCTATTTGCGGGTCAGGACGATGTCGCCCGAGGTCTTTGCGGACGGTGCCATATAGGCTCCGTCGTCGATTAACATCAGGTACTCGGGTCCCGAATATCCCATGTAAGGCTTGATGATGATGGTGTTCTTGTCGCTCGAAATCTCTACCGGCAGCGGGTCGGAACTTACATAGGAGCCTACGGCTGCCAGACGCGCAGCCGGTGCGTCCTCCTCGTAATTCATAAGGTACGGAACGTACGACGAGTTGGTCGGTACGGTAACATTGCCGTCGGCGTCGATTTCGAGGAACCATTTAGGACCGAAATTGTAGAAGAGATTCTCCGGAACCTCCTTGTAGTATCCGTCGTTCGCAGGGTCGTTGCGCAAATCGTCGGCACTCTTGTATTCGAGACCCGCCCAGCCTTTGCACATCAGCCAGTTGTAGGAGCGGCAGAGGTCGCCGAACTCGCCGTCGTTGCCTATCGTAACGTCGAATTTGTATTCGTAGTTCTGATACTCGCCCGTTTCCCATTTGTACTCCTGAACGGGAACGACGGCAGCCCATTCGCCCTTCAAATCCTCGAACAGCGAGGAGGACGACAGATTGGCGACTGTGCGCTTCTCGGTGCGCAACTCCATCGATTTGACATTGACTTTGCCGTTGGCATTGGTCAGTGCCACCGCGTAGGTGTATGCGACGTCCGGTTTGAGTTCGTAGAATTCGGCATTGTAGCCGTTCGCGCCGTTGATGCCGTAGAGGTTGTACTGGCTGAACGATTCGCCGTACTGGTCTATAACCTCTTCCAGCGTGAGACCGCGGTTCATGAGGTAGGTTACGAGCGAAGTATAGCCGAAGAAATATTTGCTCGGCAGGACTATCTCCGAAGACTTGGTGTTGAACGTAAGGGCGTTCCACGGGTCGCCGTAGATGTACTCGGCGTCGCTGGTATGTCCCGTTATGACGATGTCGGCACTCTGCTCGTCGGCTTTCTTTGTCTTGAACTCGAAATCCTGCCAGTCCACGTTATGCTCCTTGTCCACGATGACGAGGCTCAATACGTATTCGGTGTCGGCGTTGAGGTTCTTGTACTGCGATTCGTCCTCTCCGGTGAGATGCTCGCTGCTGTCGGTGTTGGCTACCAGATAGTGATACTGTATGAGACCCTTCTCGGCGATATATGCGTCGCGGTTCTCTTTCTTGATAAGGATATGCTTGTACCAAAGCACGTTCTCGTCGGGAGTGCATTTGGTCTTGGCACTGATGATGCCCGCCTCGCCGACCAACTCGCACTTGACCTTTCCGGTCGGGGTTCCCGATTCGGTGAGCGTGAAGTTCTTGACAATCACGTTTCCTGCGAACTGGTTGTTTTCTCCGTAGCCGACTGCTACTATCGAGTAATCCATTCCGGCGATGAGTTCGCGCAGATATTCTACCGCATCGCCGTCCTCGATTTCGGTGAAGTTTTCGTTGTCGTTATGGGTAAACTCCTTGGTGCCGCTGTCCTTGGTTCCGTACCATGCGAGATAGCGCATTGCGGCGCGCGACTTTTCGTAGTCGGTCGCGGCTTCCTGCGCCTCGTATATCTGTTCGAGATACTGCGTCGGAATAGCCGTGTATTTGTAGGCGCGGTCGCCGTCGGTGGTTATCGTGAAGGTGTACGAACTCTTGGTGATGTTCGATACCTCCACCTCTACGAGGTTCGGAACGTTGAGTTCGCATTTGGCGACCTCGCTGAACCCTGCGGCATTTTTCGCTGCTGCGTATACGATATATTCGGTTGCCGGCGTTATCTCCTTTACGACGGTTGCGGCAAGATGCGTATCGACCTTTTCGCCCTCGGCGAGTACGGTTGCGGCGTCAGGAATTCCTTCTCCCAGATTTTCGGCGGTGTCGAATATGTAGGCACATTCGTCGGCATCGGTCGTCGTGATGGTGAATTTGACATCAGTCCCCGTTACGGCATCTTCGGTAACGGTTACCGTCGGACTTTTCAATTTTTCGGTTTCGTCTTCCTTGCATCCGGTGAATGCAGCGGCTGCGCCGATAAGCATGACGCATACTCCAAGCAGAGATTTTTTCATAAATAAAGTTATTAAGTTGAATATAAGGATATGACGCCTTTATCTCGAAAAGTCTAACCTAACATTAAAGTAATCGAGCGGCGCATTTTCCGTCGTCAAAAGTAGCGATTAGTCGGATTCTGTGCGACGGATAATGATGCGGAGTTATCAATAAATATTAACAATTAGGCGGTTTTACGCCTTTTCGCACAGAAACGATATAGGTAATATAAGTAATACAGGTTGCTTCCTATACTACTTATATTACCTATACTGCTTATTAACAGTTGCGGAACCTATCTCTCTATCAGATAGTCGCTTTCATGTCCGAGAACGACGCTCTCCGCCGCCTTGCGCAGATAGGCGGCTGTCGCTGCGTCGGTGTCGCAGGTCGCCGCATCGTCGCCGAACGGCTTGCCCGTCAGAACCAGACAGTTCACGCACGATTTCAGATACGCGCCGTTTACCGCGGGATGCTTGTCGTCGGTGTAGAGCAGCGTGATGTCGGGACGCTCGGTACGTACCTTGGCGAACGCCTGCCCGATAGGCGAAATCCATGCACCCGCATTCTGCGCCATGGTCTTCGTTCCCTCTGCCAGCAGCCGGTCGAACTCCTCGTAACTCGTGAAGCCGCCGTAGGTGCCGGACGGATATGCCCATGTGTTTTCGAGAATGATGCGGCATTGCGGCGACGCCTCCTTTATGCGCTTGACAAGTTCGAGGCAACTGTCGTTTATGACCGCATTCGCGCTCGGATTTTTTGCGAATGTTGCGGGGTTCTGGCTCTGGTCCTGAACGAACGCGATGTCGTAGCCGCCGAGCGATACGGTGTAGGCGGAGTGCGTCAGAGCCAACTGCTGTTGCAGCGTCTGCCCGCCCTTGAAGAATGCGTTGATGTCGAGTTCGAGACCCTCGCGGTAGGCGAGTTGTTTGAGTTGGCTCGCCGTGTAGTAATAGTAGGAGAACGAGTTGCCGATGCAGAGTACGCGCAGTTTCTTCGTCGGCGTTTTGTCGCCGAGCGAGGCGATGTTCGCTCCGACGAACGAGGCTTTCGGGAATCCTGCGCCCGAATTGGTGCGGTTCGCGGCGTCGAGCAGAGTGCCGTCGGCGGCATAGTTCCCGACGACGCGCAGACGGATGTACACCGAACCGTCGGCAAGCGGATTCGCAAGGCGGAACGACCTGTCGAACGTCGTGTATTGAGCCGACGTAGAGGTTCCCGTGCCGGAGACTTTCAGCGAGTAGCGCAGGTTCGGGTCTTCGGCTGCGGTGTAGAGCGATTTCTCGTCGCATCGCCATTCGCTGTCGTCCCAGTATTCGCAGACGTAGTATTTCGGAGCCTTGGCATTCTCGCACATCGTCGTGTAGAAGTCGAATGCCGCCCCTGCCGCGCATGTGATACCCGGCAGCGTGAACAGCCAGCAGTCGCCTTCGCCCATCTTGTCGGCGAGGAACAGATTGCTCGTTACCGTGCGCGCGGTGGTCGCCGTTGCCGCATTCTCGTCCGTTCTGTCGAGCGAGATGTATCCGCCGACCTTGTTCTTGTCGCCTGCTCCCATGTAACTGCGGATATATCCGAGTCCGGTCCATGTCGTCTGACTGTGCTTGGTGGTCGTGGCGTTGAATACGAATCGTGCCGGCAGGGCGTATGTCGAATTTTCGTTCGCCAGCCATCCTCCGTCAGCCTGCGTGAGCATTATGCGCTGGATGCGACCCGACTGCGTACCCGTAACCAGAACTGTCGCGGTGCGCCGCTCTGGTCCGAGGTTGGCGAGCGCGGTGAATTTGAGCGTTGCCGTCGCTCCCGCTTCGGCTGTCGCCGCGGCGGCTTTCTCTATCCAGCCCGAAGGCGCAGCCGATACCGTGCAAGGCTCGTCGCCGATTGTCAGCGGCAGCGATATGTCGCCGCCTTTGCCCGAAACGAGGGTATTCGCGGCGTCGTATTCGCAGAGTTTCGCCTCGGCAATCTCGACCGCAGCCGTGTGGATGCGTCCCGCTCCGAATGTCAGGTCTTTCGCCACCGTTTTCTCGATTGTCTGCGATATTCCGTCGGCGGTCGTGATTACGAACGTAACCTTTTCGCCCGCGGTGAGCGCGAACGGAGCGACCGGCATGTAGAAGTGCGCGCCCTCTCCCGTCGCGAGCGCGCGGCTGCCCTCGACTTTTACGGTCGAGGTCGAGAATTCTGTTCCCGTCGAGACGAGTTCGCCCGTCGCTGCGTTGATGCGGAACTTGCCGCAGATGACGCGACCTTTCGGCACGGAGAATTGCAGCGACACGGGTTCGATTGCGCTACCCGTGCGGTTCACGACCTCGAAGTCGAGCAGTGCCGTGGTGTGGTGCAGCCTGACGGAGAGATTTTCAGTCGAGACGCCGCTGCCGCTCATCCAGTACATCGGCGAAACGGCGGTAACGTGCGACGCGCTTTCGCCCGACTGTGTCAGTGTCGTTGCTCCGGCGTCGTAGCGTCCGGCAGTCATCAGACGTCTGCTTTCGGTCTCGTATTTTTCGGTGTATACGGCGTTGGACGACGTGTCGGAGTAGGGATATATCGCGAAGAAGCGGTATGTCTTCGATGCGTCGGGCTGCATGTCGGCATTGGCGAATACGTTGCCGCCCGTGTGCGTGAACGGCTGCCCGTAGACGGCGGTTTCGTCGGAACCGTCGGCTTCGAGTGCCAGGGCGATTGCGTCGCCGCTCTCCCAGACGATGCGTCTGCCGTCGAGCGTGGCGCGCGAATCCGCTTCGACGCGGAACGAGAAGCCTTTTTCGCCGATACCGACCGTGTCGGCAGTGTCGTCGGTGCTGCATGACGCGGTTGCGAATCCTGCGAACAGCACGGCGGCGAGTTTTAATGATTTCAGTTTCATATCGAGTAAGTTTTAGGGTTGATTTGCGTTATAACAGTTTTTCTGCGGCGAACATCCTGCCGTAAGCCTCCGCCTTGCGGTCGAGCGACAGCGGATATGCCCGCGACGACGACGGCATGCGGTAGAATGCGATGCTCCGTCCCGCGAACTCCGTATTCGTGCATCCTCCGACCGGCGGTACTCCGCATCCGAACCCTGCCGCCAGCGTTTCGGCGGCTTTCTGTCCCGTCGCGACTATCGCACGGCACTCGGGAATGCGTTCGAGCAGGGCGGCGATGTCGGTCGGCGCGACGATTTCGAGGAATGCGTCCGAGGCGTTGTCCTTCAACCTGCGTACCTCCGCGGCGGTGTCGAACAGCGCGATGCCCTTCTCGCGGCAGAAACCGGCTATCTTTTCGCGGTCGAACCTCTTGGCGTCGGTGCGGACGAAATGCGAACGGTCGCCGAAGAAGAGCAGACCGATTATACGCCACATGTCGTTGTTGAAGTTGGGGTAGAAGAACTCCATCGACCACCGTTCCCGCTTGGGCGGGAAACTGCCGAGCATAAGTATCTTCGCGTTATGCGGAAGAAACGGTTCGAGCGGATGCGATTCGATGTTTTCGTTTGCCATGATGCGAAGATACGAATAAGTGAGGGCAAAAGCAAAAGAATTTTGATTTTGCCGAGCAGGAGTATATAAGGCGAAGCCAAAGATACGAAAATTTTCTTAAAGTCCTTAACGACTTTAAGGACTTTAAAGACCTTTCCCTGCCGCGCCTTTCTGCTTTTGCGAAAAAAAACGGCACCCGCGCGATGCGGATGCCGTTTTCGGTGTGTGTGTGTGTGGCGGAGGCGTTTATTTGCCCGAGTAGAACGAGTTGTTGGAGTAGTCGGGAGCGGCAGTATTACCGATAATCCATTTCTCCCAGTAGTAATCGTCGGTTTCGGTTTCGTTGAGTGCGAAAGTCGCCGCATCGTCGGCAGCATAAGAGCCGTCGGTCTTTACGACACCTATTTTTCCGCCTATTTTGCAGTTCCGAATTACGATGCCGTCGTTTGTCGCTCCGCATACGGCACCTCTCGATTGTGTCGTGCAGTCGGCTGTCGCCATAAGGATGTTGCCGGCAGCCGTACAGCCGTCGATTGTTACGTTCGCATCGCCGCCGTTGCCGAGGATTCCGCCGACCGAAATAGTGACGGTAGAGTTGTTCGTACAGCAAACCGTACCGGCGTTGATGCACGATTCTATCGAGGATTTGCTCTTTTCGGTGAAACCTGCGACACCGCCGATATGTTCGGCAACCTGCGATTTGCGGTCGATAACGATTACTCCGTTGTGTGTGGAATTTACGATTGTCGCACGGTTTATAAGTCCTATGACACCGCCGCTGCGGAACTTGGACTTCTTGGCACCCGTCATCTTGACGATGCCGTTGTTGGTACAGTTTTCGACTTTGGCACCGTAACCGGATACATCCACATTCGTACCGCCGTAAAGTGCGCCTGCGACGCCGCCTGCATAACTCCAACCTCCGGTGTATACCGTTTCATTCGAAACATTGCCGTTGTTTACGCAGTCCGATATGAGGATTCCGTTCATCAAGCCCGTACCGGCAACGCCGACCTTGCCTGCGATACCGCCCACATACGGTTGTGCAGCCGACTGACCGAGCGAAATATCGCCGTTGTTGATACAGCCTTTGACTTCGGCTTTGTAGCACAGATAGCCGATGATGCCGCCGATGAAAGCCGTAGTGGCTCCGACATAGACTTTCGCGTTGTTGGTACAGTTCTCGAATACGGTGGTTTCGTCCTCTTGACCATTATTGGTAAGTCCCGCGATACCGCCGATGTAGATGCCTTTGCCGGTTTCGGTGAACGTAACGTCGGCATCCTTGTCGTTTACGCAGTTGGACAGTTTGTGATAGTTGGCACGACCTGCAATGCCTCCGACGCAGAATGTGGCACTCTGGGTGTTTCCGCCGCTGACTTTGCCGTAGTTGTGCAGATTTTCGAGTATGCCCGTTACACCGTTCGCTTTGGTGATATAGCCTGCGATACCGCCGACATACGAATCCTTGCCCGATTCGGAAAGGGTTATCGTACCGTTGTTGTCGCAGTTGCGGACTGTTACGGAATTTCCTTCCGTATCGTCGGCGATTATGCCGAAGCATCCTCCCACGACAGCCTGCTGTGCCTTGAATGCAGGGAATGAGATGTTCTGATTGACGCTGTTGCGGCACATGTCTACCAGACAGTCGCCGTATGTGGCAGCGATGCGTCCGACGATACCGCCGATACGTGTTTTGGCAGAAGAGTCCGCGCCGACCGTAATGGCAGTTTCGTTCGTACAGTTGTTCAGTGCTCCGCCGAACATCTGTGCTACGACGCCTCCGACGTAAGACCATGTTCCATTCGGGTCGGTGTAATCTTCGAGTATAGTGCCTTTGACTGTCAGATGCTCGATTTGGGCTTTTCCGCCGATAGCGCCGAACAGACCCGCACTGTTGTTGTATATCGTCTGGACGGTTCCGGCTGCATCGGTATATTCGATTGGATGCGAATCGGCACGGTGTACGATATTCAGTCCGGAAATCGTATTGTTATTGCCGTCGAATACACCGTCGAATATGATTTCCACACCGTTGAGGGTGCCGCTGCCGTTATATCCGACGGCTGCCCAGTTGTCGTATGCCGAAAGGTCGATGTCGTTGTTGAGGACTACCACGCCGTCTTCGTTGCAGAAGCCCGTGCCGACAGGGAACGTCTCCGCAGCATTGTTGATTTCGTCGGCGAACGCCTTCATGTCGTCGGCGGTCGAGATTCCGTTTTTATGACCTGCGAGGATGTCGGAGAGCGGCTGGTAGATGTGTTTGCGGGCGGTCGAGACGTCGACGAGTTTCTCCTCCGCCTTCCATATCGTGCGGCGGAAGTTCTCGCGACCGTTCTTGTAGAGTTTCACTACCGCTCCGCCGGCATAAACCGGTGCCGGTGCGCCGTCTACCGCTTCCGGTATGCCGCCGAAGCGTGCCGCGCCGACAACGACCTGAACGTTTGCCGAGCCGTTGAAATTCTTCGCCGCGCCGAATACAACCTTAACAGCCGATTTCGATGCGGTCGCCTCGGTGATGTCGGTTTCGCCCGTGCGAGGGTCGATTTTCGCGCCTGCGATGCTCGTGTATCCCTCGAATGCCGCGCGTGCGGACGGAGCAACCGAAAGCGCGTCGGCATGCCAGTCGCCCGACGACTTCACCTCGAACTCCACAATCGAAGCGAGCGGATTCATTTTGAGAACCAGTTTGCCGTCGGCATATTTCGACGATGCGTCGTATGCGTAGAGCGGCAGTTTGTTCGTCGGTTCGCCCTCGTGCTGCTCGGCTGCGATGTCGAATTTGGCGGTTTTGGTCGCCGCATCCACCGACGCTACGTTGTAGTATGCCGCAACCTCCTGCGCAGGGTCGATAGCCGCGATTGCGTTCTCGGCGTCTTTCGGCGCGAAAGCCGAAGTCCCGCCCGCGTTCTGTGCGACGTAGATGTAGGTCTTGCCGTCGTAGGCGATGGTGATTTCGTCGCCGGCTTCCCAAGCCATGCGGCTCGTTGCCGATGCGGTGTCGCCCTCCACGGTAACGCGAGTCGCTTCGCCTGCCGAGACTTCGACCGCGATTCCTCCGTAATAGTTGATGTCGGAGCCGCCGTTGTCGATTGCGGCATCCGTCGTAATGTCTTTCGAGCAGCCTATCAACATGGCGGCTGCCGTTGCTGCAAATAAAATCTTTTTCATTGTCGTAACATTTTTTCGGTTTGTTTTCATGTCCCTTTTCCTGCCTCGACCCAGTTCCGATTCGTCATGTTGAGCAAAGCGAAACATCTTAAAAAGATTCTTCGCTGCACCTTCGGTTCCGCTCAGAATGACGAATCCTGCGCTCGGCTTAACGAAAAGGTTTAATTACTCTTCATCGCGATTTTCGAAATCGAGGTCGTTGAAATCGGATGATTGCGCAAAGCCGCGTTCGGTTACGCATTTGCAGGTTCTGACAGACGGCGACGCGTATGCGCTGCGCCCTCCTTTGATGAATTTTTTGTCCATGATATATGAAGTTTTAGTATGGTGTTACGTTTGCATGTCCGCCGGTATCGTCCGTTCCGCCTATTCCACGCGGTTGCAGCAATCTGCGCAAAGATGTCGGATTGCATCCATTATGCGTAAATTGCTGCTCCGCGCATGGTCGGACGGAAAAGTCAGACCTTACCAACAAACATAATAATAACCTATTTAACCATTTTCCGAAAAATTTGCGCGGTTATCTTTTACCCATTTTTCCGAGGAGTTTTCTCGGATAGTCCGAACTTATGCCCTTCAAGTTGGACGACTGGTTGGAGTAATAGTTCATGTCCGTATCGGAATTGATTCCGTATACGCTGAATGCTACGCCCTTGTCGGTGAACTCCTTGATTGTGCGTGCGCCGGTGTGCGTGCCGTCGTTCATATAATCGATGGAGATGTTCGCCCACTTGTAGCCTCGCGACGTGTATTCGCTTACGGCGCGGTTAGCCATCCAGCCGATATTGACTCCGGCTGCGTTGGCGTAGGTGAATGCCGACGCCATGACGGTGGCGTTGCCCGTGCAGATGAACTCGACGAAGTTCTGCGCCTTCTTCTCCGCGATGATTTCGCATGCGCGGCGGGTGGCGGCGATAGGATACTGCGTCAGGGTCGACGGCACGGTGATGTTCTTGATGTCGAGCCACAGACGGGTGCAGTATGCCTCACCGGTTTTCGGGTTTTTCTCCATTACCTTGTCGATGTACTCTTCGAGCGTCGGTATCAGTTCGCCGTTTTTGAGGTTGCCAGCCTTGCGGATTTCGGCGAGAGTCGCCTCCCACGGGTGATAACCGTTGATGCAGCACTGCGAGTCGGCATGGGCGACGATTACGTTGTCGTCCTTGGTCCAGTAGATGTCGCACTCCGAGCCGTAGCAGCCGAGTTCCATGGCGTAGGTCAGCGATGCGATGGAGTTGTCGGGCTGTCCGCATTCGGACGAGCCTCCGCGGTGGGCGACGACGATATTGTCGCACTCCGAAGGCTTCTCGCTCGGACCGGTAGGCTGGTCGGGCGGCGTGATTGTACTCCAATCCGGCTGGTCGGGCCAGTTGTCTTTTTCGCAACTTGCAGCGAATACTGCCGTTGCGGCGACCATTAACAGTATCGATACTTTCTTAATCATTTTAGTGTCGTTTTGCCGGTCGTCGTCGGTGCGGGACTTTCCGCCCCGCACCTGCGACGTCCGTAGGTTTATTTTTTATAGTTCTTTACGCAGCGGATAGGGCAGATTGCCTGTCCGTTGTCGAGATTCGTCATTTCGGCGGATGTTACCAGATTGTTGATGATAACGTTCACGCGGAATCCGGTCGTCGCGCTGTGTATCAGCGGAACCCATACCTGCGCACGCGTTCCCGCGCACTGGAATCCCTGCGTCATGTAACGCCAGCCGAGCGGATAGTACTCGAATCCGAATTCGTCAGCACCGTCGGAGACGTTCGTCGTTCCGTGCCAATACGTGTTGTTGCGCAGCCATGCACCGAGGTTGCCGATGCCGCGAGGAGCGTCAGGCACGTCTCCCGACGAGGTGGAGCCGCTTATGGTCGTGAACTGCTTGTAGGTAACTTTCTCCTCTTTGACAGGGAACGTGTGTCCTGCCGAAGCCTTGGATGCCGCATACGCGATGTCGAGCCAGTCGGCTGCGTTGGCAATGTGCCAGCCGTAAGGGCAGATACCCTGAACCTGCATCTTCAACGTCGGGTGAGCCTCCTCGTCTGCCGCATTGTCGCCAGAGAACGTTCCTGCTTTCGTGTGGTTGACATACTCGATGGTGTAGCGGTCGCCTACGGCATCGACGATTTCGTTGCCTGCCGTCCAGTCGTCAGGAATAGGCTGGTTGCGGTTGATGCCGACACCTGCCATAGGGGTTCCGGTGAGAATCTCGGTAAGCAGATAGATTCGTCCGTGTTCGTTCGTGCCGACGAGTTGTCCGCCGATTTCGGTGGTCTCCTTCGCCATGTCGAGTTTGGATGCATCGTCCCACGACGAAGGGAAGTTAGCCGCAGCGTATCCTCCCGTTCCGCCGGCACCTGTTCCGGTAGCCGTAGCGACCATCGGCGAGCCGAGTTTCGGACGGATGTCGCCGCCGTCCCAGCGGACGAACTCTACCATCCATGTCTTCATCGAACCGTCGCGGGCGACGAAAGCCTTGGTCTTGTAGTTGGCAACCTCGCTGTCAGGCATGCAGTTCTGTACAGTGATGCGCTCCCACGACCATGTACGCTCGGTCATGTTCACCGTAATACGGCGGCGTCCGTCGATGTCGATTGCAGGTCCGGCAGGCAGTGCCGCGTCGGCGGATGCAATCTCGGAAATCGTGCCGTCGGCAGCCAGTGCGAAGCATGGATATGCGAGGATTCGCGAATCCGGATTGAGGATTATCGGGTTCTTGCCGTCGGCGGAAGCCATGAAGTAGGTTTCGCCCGAGTAGATGCCCTGACTCTTCTTTTCGAGTTGGATTGCATTTTCGATTGCGAGACCGTTGCACGATGCACCGTACATGTAGTAGTACTCGTCGGCTGCCAACTGAACGACCGGAATGTCGACCGAAGCCTTGCTCGTCGCGTCGGTTCCGACGATAATCGTGAACGTTGCGGTGCGGACGCTCTCCTTGTTGGTCCACTCCGAGGCGGTAAGGGTTACCTTGCCCGCTTCGGTTGCCGTCCACGACAGCCAGTCGCTGCTCTCCTCGCCGTACTTGACCGCGAAGTCGTAGACGTCGCCCATGTTGGTGGTGTAGGCAATCTCCTCCGAACCGCCCTTGGCGATGATTTCGACGTCCTTGGTCGTGGTCGAAACGGCTGCATCAGCCTTTTCGCCCAACTGGGTGAATACGAACGGAGCGACGGTGCCGTCGGCAGTGCGGATTTCGACGGTGAACGAACGCTTGTATTCGGTGTTCGGTTCAGCCTTCACCTCGATGCCGGTCTCCTGAATCTGATGGACGTTGCCGTTGAAGGTCTCCTTGAAGTTGGACGTAACGACGGTCTTCTCGACGCTCGCCCAAGCGACCTCCTCGACGATTGCGGCATCCCACGCGATTTTGTTCACCTTGTCGCCGTGAACTACGGTTACGATACCCACGAAACTCTCCTCGCCCGACTCGGTCGTACCGTTGGCGGCGAAGTTCTCCTGCTCCGGCGACAAGCCGATGCGTGTCGTCGTGTCCACGTCCTTCGTATCGTCCTTTTCGCACGATGCGGCGAACACGACCGCTGCCGAGAGCATTATGTATTTGAAATATTTTATACTTTTCATTGTTTCAAGTTTTTATTATAAATACTTGTCGGAAACTGTTTGAATCTGTTCGCGGTTCGGAAAACCGCTAATAAATTCAAAACGGTTTTCTAACTCCAACCCTCGGTCTGGGTGAGTTTGTTGTTCTTGTTGCGTGCCGATGCGGTGATAGGCCACAGCAGGATATTAGGATTCAATGCCTGCTTCTCCTTCAACTCGGGATTGTAGTCCCAAATCTTGTCGAGGCGAATCAATGCCCACCAGATTACGCCCTCGGCAGGGAATTCGAGGAAATACTCGTCCGTAATCGCCTGCAAAACCGCATTGCGCGATTCGTCGGTGTAGAAATTGTCCTTGCCGTAGGCGCGCTTGGCGATGATGTTGAGCGATTTGAGCGCACCTGCGTAATCCTTCTTGTAGTACTTCAACTCGGCGTCCATCATGACAGCCTGTGCGTAGCGGTAGTACAGCAGGTCGCTGTCGAGAATGGTGATTGCTCCCGACATGTCGCCGAGGAACTTGTTGGGCCAAGTCAGGTTCTGTCCCGCTGCGCCGTAGTTGCCGTCGCCGAGGTTGCAGTCCACGCGGCTGTCGCCGTTGTTCTTCTTGCTCGCGCGCAGAATGTCGACGAAGTTCTGCGAGTAACTCCACCACTGGGTCGCGTTGATAGGCACCGGCTTCTGCTGATACTGCGATGCCACGTCGGTGTTCGGCATGTAGAAATACTGGTAGTATCCGCCGAGAATCTTCTCGGTCTGGTTGTTGTTCAGCGCGAAGATGATTTCGTTGTTGCGCTTGTTGTTGCGCGAGAAGACGTCGCCGTATTTCGACAGCAGTCTGCCCGACGTGATGCCGATTGAGGTCAGAGCCTCATCAGCCATGTCGAGATAGGTGTCGCCGCCCTCCTGCGTCGAGTACATCCACAGGGCGTATTCGGCTTTGAGCATGTTCACGGCATCCTTGGTGGCGAAGTATTTGTCGTTGCCAAGATACTGCGCGTTGTCGAGCGCGGTCTGGATGTCCGCACCTATCTGCGTATAGACATTCGCTTTCGGCGCACGCACCGGATAGGTCTCCGGCTGGCTGACCGATTCGATAGGGACGGTTACCAAAGGCACGTCGCCCCAGAGACGGGCTGCCCAGAAGTAGCAGTATGCGCGGGCGAACGCTGCCTGACCTATGGCGTAGCCGCGTTCGGCGTCTGTCATCGGAACTCGCGGAGCGTATTTGAGTACGGCGTTCGCCTGGTCGATGGTCGTGTAGAGTGCCGACCACGAAGCCGAAGAGGTCGATGCGCTCATGGTACTCATGCGCACGTCTATCATGTTACCGTTCTGTACACGGTGGATGAGGCTCGGACCCCACATGTAGTTGCCGACACGGGCCTCGCCCCAGTAGAATACGTTGACTTCCGCCTGCACGAAATTGGCGCGCATACGCTCGTAGATACCGTCGGTCGAGGTGGTAACGTCGGATGCGTCCTGCCACATGTTGCTTGCAGAAAGTCTGTTATCCTGCATGATGTCCAAATCGCCGTGGCACGACGTCGCAGCCACACCCAGCAAAATGGCACCGATTATATATTTGTATTTCATATCTGTTTTCGTTTAATGAATGTTATACTCGTTTCGATCAGAATGTAATCTTTACGTTGAACAGTACCTTGCGTGTCGGCGGAGCGATGCTCGAATTGTCGTTGGCACCGGTCGATACGCTCGTGTACATGCTGTCGCTCGAACCCGTACCCATACCGGTTTCAGGGCTGATGGAGCCGCTTACGCCCGTCCAGTAGCAGAGCGTGTTGCCCGTTACGCCGAGTGTAATCTTCTTGATGCCGATTTTGCGGGTCCACTTCTCCGGCAGGTCGTAGAATATCGATACGTCGCGCAGGCAGAGATAGTCGGCACGCTCGACGTTGAAATCGGAGCAGCGCGAGAAGTTGCGGTTACCGAAGTCAGGGTCGTTCGGGAAGAAGCGGGCGTATTTCGCGCTCTTGTCGCCCGGATGGGTCCAGCAGTCGTAGACCATCTTGTCGATATTGGCGTTGCAGTTTCCGAGAGTGTTCTGCATCATACGCGACTTCATGTAGTTGTAAATCGAGTGTCCGAGTGCGAAGTCGAAGTATATCGAAACGGTCAGACCCTTGTAGCGGAAGGTGTTGTTGAAACCGCCGACCGAGTGCGGCATCACGTTGCCGAGTTCGTACATATCCTCGGCGTCGATTTGCTCTCTGCCGTCAGCCATGCGCTTCGAACCCGGACGGTTGCGCCACTCGTAGTCGCCGGCGTCCTTGCGGCCGGTGATGGACTGTCCGTCGCTGCGGCGGTAACCGTGCGACTGCGTGTCGTAGAGGGCGGCGTCAGCCTCGGCTTCGGTCTGGATGATGTGCGAAATCTTGTAGCCGTAGATGCGTCCGAGCGACTCGCCGACAGCCGTACCGCCGAAACGGTATCCGCTCTCGCTCATCGTGTAACCGCCGATTCGCCATGCGGTCTTGCCGTTGATGTCGGTGTACTTGTACTCGTCAGGCAGTTTGAGGACGCGGTTCTTGTTGTAGGAGTAGGTGATGCTCGTCGTCCATGTGAAGTTCTTCTTCTGGATGTTCACCGAGTTCAACTCGACCTCGAGTCCGTAGAAGCGTGCGCTTCCGACATTCGCCTTGACCGAACCGAGCGAACCCGTATCCGGCAGCGTGATGGAGAACAGCATGTTGTCGGTGCGCTTGTTGTAGTAATCCAATACGAAGCGCAGACGGTCGTTGAAGAATCCCATGTCGAGACCGATGTCCAACTGCGTCGTGGTCTCCCATTTCATGCCCGCATTCTGCATGGTGGAAGGCAGCAGGGTCGGATGTCCGGTGTAGACTCCGGTCGAGAATGCACCGTAGGTGTCGTAGAGACCGATTCCGTTGTTACCAGTCTGACCGTAGGATGCACGGAGTTTGAAAGTGTTCATCTTGGTCTTCGACACGTCCCAGAACGGCTCCTCGGAGATTACCCACGCGAACGAACCGGCAGGGAAATAGCCCCACTGATTGCCTTTGGCGAACTTGGACGAACCGTCGGCGCGGAACGTACCCGACAGGATGTAGCGACCTCCGTAGTCGTAGTTCACACGACCGAAGTAGGAGATGAGTGCCTGTTTTTCGTCCTTGTTGCTTGCCGTGAACGACGTACCCGAATCGATGATAGGCACCTTGTCCGACGGCGAGCCGGTGGATGCTGCGGTCAGATACCAGTAACGCTGCATCATGTAGTCGTAACCGGCGGTGATGTTGATATGGTGTTTCTCGGCGAACGTGCGGTTGTAGTTGAGGAACGCAGTGAAAGAGTCGCGGGTGGTCTGCGTGCGGGTTTCGGTCGTCGAACGGGTCGTCGAAACGAAGTTCGGCGTGTCGCCGTCGGCTCCGTGTGCATAGTAACTTCCGCGGTAGTTCTCGTCGAAGATGGCGTATTGTGCGGTTGCGGTCAGACCCTTGGTGATGGTCCATTTGAGATTGAAATTACCGGTCATGCGGGTCGTCGCCATCTCGCGGTCGTAGAAACGCTCGTAGAATGCGGCGGTCTGCTGGTTCTTGTTGTTGCCGCCGGTAATCCAGTGTCCTTCGTCGTCGAAATCGCGGTGCGTAGGAGCCATCATGATACCTCGACCGATAGCGTTGAAGTAGTTGCCGATAAGCGGATGCTTCTTGGAGCGCGACAGGTCGAACGTGGTCGATGCTTCGAGATTCTTGGTGATTTTGAACGACGTGTTGCCGTGCATAGTGAAGATATTGTAACTGCTCATCGCGATTACGCCGTCGTCGCCCAGATAACTTACCGAAGCGGCGTACTTCATGTTCTTGGTACCGCCGTTCACGCCGACGTACTCCTTGTGCCAAAGTGCGTTGGAGAACCAGTCGCCCTGATAGTCGCGGTCGGTGAAGATGATTACCTTGTTGGCGTCGAGCGGGTCGTACATCCACTGGTATCCGGCAGGGACAGGCTGTCCGTAGTCGAGATAGCGGGTGGTGTAGGTCGAGTTGGAGAGCGTGTTGCCCGTACCTGCGGCATTGGCTCCCGTCAGAATCGCCGTGGCGTTAGGACCTTCGGCGGCGGCAGGGCGGACGAAGCCGATGAACTCGCGGGAATTCATCAAATCCCATTTGCGGGCAGGCGACGACCAGCCTATCTGGGCGTCGAAGATAATCTCCGGAGCCTTGTTCGACGAACCTTTCTTGGTCGTTACGAGGATTACACCGTTGGATGCACGCGCACCGTAGATACCTGCCGAAGCGGCATCCTTCAACACTTCGATGGACTCGATGTCGTTAGGGTTGATGTCGTTCATGTCGCGGGTGATACCGTCCACGATGACGATAGGGTCATTGCTGAGGTTCACCGACGAACCGCCTCGGATGAGGAATCGCGGAGCCTCGCCCGACACGGTATTGTTGGTTGCGACGCGCAGACCCGAAACCTTGCCTTTCAGAGCCTCGCCGACCGACGAAACCGGAGCGTCGAAGAGTGCCGAACCGTCGATTTTGGAGATTGAGGTGGTCAGCGAACGGCGCGACTGCGTACCGTAACCGACTACGACAACTTCATCCATGGAGGTAGCCTGCTCTGTCATCGTAACGTCGATAACCGAACGGCTGCCGACAGCCTCCTTGCGCTCGGAGTAGCCGAGGTAGGAGAATATGAGCATGTCGCCCGAACGCGCGTCTATCTGGTATGCACCGCTCGCGTCGGTGGTTGCGCCCGAAGTCGTGCCTTCGACGAATACGGTAACGCCGAGCAGCGGCTGTCCCGATGCGTCCTTGACGTGTCCGTTTACGCGGACATTGCGCGAGGATGCGACCTGCGGATGGCTCTTGGTGTTCTTGGCGACGAGAATGCTCTTGCCGTTGATGGTGCATTTGACATCCTGTCCGGCGAAGATTTCGTCCACGATGTTCTGCAACTCCTCGTTGCGGGCGTCGATGGATACGGGCGCATCCATTTTGACGTCGTTTGCCTTGACCGAAATCGAGTATCCCTGCTGCCGCAAGGCGAGTACCGCCTGCTGTACAGTGGAATTCTGCAATTTCAGACTGACTTTCTGCGCCGATGCCGTCAGAGGGACGGTGAGCGCGACGCAAGCCGTAACGCAAATGACGAACAGCCTGCGTGTGAAACCTGAAAGTAGATTCTGTTTCATTGAGTTTAAGTTTTTAGTTAGGTTTAATCTTGAATTTACGCTTTGATTTCCGGACGACATGTTTTCGGCGCGGAAATGGAATCAGGTGTGTTTGTACTCGGTTTATTTCTCTGTTTTAAGGTTATTTTTGGGATTTGTATAAATGTATCGTATTGCCTTCGCGACGGTGCCGGACGTTGTCGTTCAACTGCCATGCGTCGAGAATGTCGTCGAGAGACTCGTTGTTCACGAACGCCGAATAGTACCGTTCGTCGGCGAGGGCGTCGCTGTCGATTATGATTTTGACACCGAATGAGCGTTCGAGTTGGGCGGCGATGTCGGACAGACGCGAATTGATGAATGTGAGGTTGTTGCCGCTCGTTCCGCGGTCGAATGTGCCGCTCGGGAATCGTATGGATGCGATTTCGCCCGTGCGTTTGTCGAGTTTCGCCATGTCGCCCGGCGTCATGCGGATGCTGCGGTTTACGGCGAGATTTTTCGTGGTCATGTCTATCGAACCGGAGATGAGGGCTACCTCGACTTCGCTGTCGTCGGTATAAGAGCGGACGTTGAATTCGGTTCCGTGGACGGTGATGTCGATGTCGCCCGCCGAGAGGATGAACTTGTGTTCGGCGTCCTTCGCGATGTCGGCGAAGGCTTCGCCCGCGAGGAATACGTGGCGTTCGTCGCCCGAGAATCTGTCGGGATATATCAGACGGCTGCCCGAATTGAGTGTGATGTGCGAACCGTCGGCAAGCACGACGCTGCGCGTTTCGCCGTAAGGGGCGTAGACCTCCTGCCAGTCGGTCTTCGGTACGAATGTGCGGGAGATGACGGAGTAGGTGAGTGCGGCAGCCATTACGGGCAGTGCGACGACGGCGGCGACGCGCGAAATGCGTGCGAAGACGGAGCGGCGCGGACGCAGCGAGTTGCGCCTGCGGATGCGTTCGGCTGTGGACGAGTATGCGTCGGCGATTTGCCGTTGCGGCATCTCGGCTTCGAGTGCTTCCCAGTAGTTCTGCATCGTGCGCTGCTTCTCATGTGCGTCCTGCGGTGCTTCGAGCCACTCGGCGAACTCTTTACGTACGGCTTCGGTTTGATGACGACCCATGTAGGAGTCGATGATTTGTTTGATTCTTGACATCGCGATGTTTCTTCATTTTACTATAAAGACACATCGGAAGCCCGTTACACCCAATGCGGAATCAAAAAAATGACCTTAAAGTCGTTAAGGTCTTTAAGGTCGTTAAAGTATTTGTTATTGTCCGATGAAGAAGAACACCGAGAACACGGCGAGTGCGTTGCGCAACTCTTTGAGGGCGAGCGTCAGATGATTTTCGACTGTCTTTTTGGAGATGTGGAGCGTGTCGGCGATGGTCTGGTTGTCGAGACCGAGATAGCGGCTCATCTCGAATATTCGCCTGCGCTGCTCGGGCATACGGCAGACGACGAGACGGATGAACAACTCCTTTTCGCGGGCGTAGTATTCGTCCTCGAAAGATTCATCGCCGACCTTTTCCTCGATTTGCGGAATCTGGGCGAGATTGATATTTACCGTCCGGCGGATATGGTTGAGTGCCGCATTGCGCGCCATTTTATATATGTAGCCGCCGAACGACTGCACTTCCCCCCCCCAGAAAATTTCGCGTCGTTCCCAAATCTTGGCGAATATGTCCTGCGCGATGTCTTCCGACGTATCGCTCTCTTTGACAATGCAATCGATGAATGCGCGCACTTTCGGATAGTACGACTCGAACAGTTCGCGAAAGGCTTTTTCATCGCCTTCCGAGAGCCGCTGCATCAGTCTGTGTTCATATTCGTGCGCCATACCGTCGATTCGGGACATTTCGTAATTTAGGATAAAGGTACGAAATAATTATGAAAATATCCAAATTTTTCGCCGCGATAAAATAATGTATGCTGCGTATGCAAATAAAAAACCGAATTAGAAAATTTTCTAATTCGGTTTCGTGGTACCACCAGGAATCGAACCGGGGACACAAGGATTTTCAGTCCTTTGCTC
>CAJMKE010000015.1 GCA_905213895.1 uncultured Alistipes sp. | reverse complement strand
CTTGTTCGAAGAACTTCCGTGCCTGCTCGACGGTGATTTCCGCATCTTCGCCCGCTGAAATCGAAATGTCCCGTTCGATTCCTGCGATGCACGAGGTCAGGAAACATGCAACTGCAATAAGTATACATCCATTTATTTTTTTCATAACTGCTAAAGTTTAATTTCCTCCATATAGCGCATGATATGTTGAGTAATATGACCTTCTGAACTCTTCCGGGATGTTATCTACAAATATTCTCACCTGCACGACTTTTATCATATCCGGTTTAGACAATTTTTCGGATGACTTATACGCCGAATTGTAATCTACAACCCAAATATAAGTCTTGCTTAAGTGATGATATAGCATCCATCTCCAAACCTCCATTTTTGTTTTTCCGGCAAAAAACTCGTCGATATTTATTATTTCCACAGATGGATACGCCTCCGACTTTAAATCGGCTATTCTAATATCTTCAACATATAAATCAGGACGGTTCTTATTATAAAGATTATAATGGTACAATACAATTGTATATTCTATTTTGGGATTTCCTATTCGAAAGGAAATAGGGTCATCTTTATCAAACCGCTCTTTTTCTATATCTATGCGTCCAAAACCATCAAATATACCAACATAACCTTTCGGAATAACTGATGATGTACCCACAAGAAATATGTTATCTTTTTCGATTTGCGAGAAACAAGGTGTTATATATAATAAGCACAATGTAAATAATAATGGTCGTTTCATAATTTATAATATTTAGTCATAAAAATAATTGTCAAGTTGACGAGTAATATAGTCTTGCCTTTCAAACGATAATTGGTTAAAATCCTTACAATCTGCGCATCCGGCATATACAACGACATTATAAAAATCATCATCCTCATTTGGAAAAAGTTCCCGAATGGTGTTCATGTATACGCCATCTTTTACAAATTTCTGATGGTCCTCAGCATCAGTGCCACTTTGCCCTATTTTACCAAGATAAGGATGCATGAATTCATGAAGGATTGCAATAACAATTCCCGTTTTATTCAAAGATTTCACTTCTTGAGGATTGTATTGAATGTCTTTAATATTGATAGTAGTGTTGCTGCCAGAAGTTTTAATTGTAAAATTTATCTTGAATAAATCTACGGTCTTATTTACAATAAATTGTACGTTTGTATTCTCCTGCATCAACTTTTTCAACGTTTCATTTGAGATTTTGGATGCCATATCGGCTATGACTTTTTCGTATGCTGAATTATCAGTATTGCCTGTATTATTGCCATTACTGCCGCTGCCGTTATCCCCATCATTGCCAATATCTCCTTCTTCCGTATTGCCCCCTGGTTTCGGGTTTTCCGGATTTTCGGGATCAGGTTGCGGATCACGCGCGCCAATTATTGTATCGTTTGGACCGTGCCCAATGATAATTACTTCGTCAATGCCAATTATACGATCTTCGCCTGAGTCTCCGCCGGTATTGCCACCTGAGCCGCCTCCATTTTCGCCTTCTGACCCGCTCCCAATAGTATTTTTGTTATCTGATTCTTCATCATCGATTTCATATCCATCCCATTCGGATCTTGATGTAATATAAGAACTTTTATAAACCTTTATACCGCTTAAATCATAATATATTTTCCGTAATCGTTCTTTATATTGTTGTATGTCCTCAACACCACAAGTGCTAATACCTTCTACTCTTTTGCCTGCGACATACTTGCTTAATCTAATCGGGGTATTATGATATGTATATACAATCATGCCCGAAAACCTGCCTCTGTCATTCGCATTAAGGAACAGGTCTGAAATGTCGCCTTTATGCTTTGCGGCAAAATCTTTGTCCGGAATCAACGACATAATGTACGATGCCATTGCACCGCTCTCTCTGTCTTTGACGATTACCACCTTTTGCGACACATCGACTATATATGCCTGTGCTTGTCCGCGACGGAATTCGCTGCGTATTGCACGGTAGCGATATGTCGGAATAATCGGCACATCGACGCATGCGATACGGTAGTTTTGTGAAATCTGTGCATTGTTCCACTGCGGCGTGAAATCTCCCGGGGACAGAATGTTCGGAGACGGTGTGTCGTCATTTCTGGTTAGCAGTTCTTGTTCGAAGAACTTCCGTGCCTGCTCGACGGTGATTTCCGCATCTTCGCCCGCAGAAATCGAAATATCCCGCTCGATTCCTGCGATGCACGAGGTCAGGAATAGAGATATTCCGATTGTACATAAATATAGAAGGTGTTTTTTCATATTATTTAATAAATATGTGGGTCCGTTCTTTTGTAATAATTACCACCATATCTGACGTCCGTTTTCGAATGTGAACGGGCGTTCTTCTTTGCCCCGGGAGTGATTGCGCAACAACAGCAGGGTATTCGATGGTACGTCGGAATACTTTAATCGGTAATCTTCCGCTATTTGCGTACCGAGACTTATCCAATCGCTGTCCCAATATAACAGTTCGTATATGTCTCCGGGTTTTATATCGTTGTCGTCGGTTCGCGGACAGAACGCGATACTGCCTATCCGTTGCGGGCGATTGAATTCCGTGCCGAGCCATAGGTTGTAGATATTCTCGTCGAATTTCATAAACGAAAGTACATCTCCGTCGAAGACATTGGCTAATGTAAGTTCTCCGTCAAGGAGTTTGTGATTGATTGTCTTGCCGTCGATAATATTCCCGTCTTCATCGCAAAATGCCAGTTCTCCTATCATAAGTCCGCCCAATATATTGCGTACTCTGGCATATTTGTATTTTTTCGCAGAATTGACATCGAAACGCTGTAATCTGCTTAACGGAGTGCTGGTTATTACATGCAGCACTTCCGCATCGCTGAAATCGGGTTTGTTGGCTCCTTCGAAAATATATCTTTCGGTTGACTCCGCAAAATTCACTATTCGCGCAAATCGCGGATATTTTCTTGTCAAGACGACCTCCCTCAAATCGGAAGTGTCCGGATTCAGCCTGCGTATGCCCGTGTCGGACAGTATGAACGGATAGTCGATAGGCGAAAGGTTATTGCTGTCGTCGAACTGCAATGGCAGATAGACTATTCCGTCTCCTAAATTCTCTCCTTGTTTCTCAATATCCACTCCGTTCTGATACCCGTAGCCGATGTTCTCGAAAATATACTTTCCCCGTTTCCTCTCACCGTATGCCAGGACGTTCCACTTGTCTCGTCTTGGCGCGGCAAGATATGCGAGCCGACGGTTGATGCCGCTGCGAGGTTTGTCGATTTCGACATTGCAGGTCGGAATGTCGTATGCACTTGTAACGTCCTCGATGTCGTAATTGCTGAATGGTTCTGCAATAGGTTCCTTATTCCTATATTTATATATGGGAGAATCTTTCTGTATCTCGAAACACCGCCGATATACCTTCGTACATTTCCATGCCATAATGCCGCCATCAGGCAAATCCTTCGGAACGGAGAATCCTATGTTTTTGCCATCGGGCATTATCAATGAATTGAACGTATGCCCGTTATTGACACATCCCCATATCGGCACGAAATCGATTGCCACCGGCAATCCCAATGACCGCATTATCATCGCCGTATATAAGGCTCTGCCTTCGCAGCCTCCGCGCGGAGCGGATTTGTAAGACGCGTATGTCTGCAAATCCGCCGCTCTCAACAGGTCGTAATGAAGATATATTATCTTGTCATTTATAATCTTGCACGCCTTTAACGGGTCGTCAACACCTTTATTTGCCAGCAACGGATGATAGTCGTTATATGCGGATTCTCTCCAAGAGAAATCAATCGGCTCCAATGACAATCTGTACGGCAATATGTATTTATAGAAGATGCGCTCGTCGTATTTGTCTTTCCATGCGGCATTGTCCCACGCATTCATAGCCAGAACGATATTCTCACGAAGACTTTCCGCATCGATTTCATCCTTGTCCGGAGACACTATGTATGACTTACCGCCGTGTTTCGGTCTGTCGGATTTACTGTAATCGTGTGCGTTTAGATATGATATGTGTCCTTGCGTATTTTCGATTGAATCTATGAAATCGGAGAAATAATCGTTGCTCAGATGCCCCGATACGGAATACTTGTTTTCCATGTTGCGCAGCGTATATCGCACAGCCTCTTTCAATCGTGGGTCGTCGGCTTTTCTCCCCAGTAATTCCAATTTCTCAATCTCTTCTGAATGGTACGACGAAGCATTCGATATACATCCTGTTAATGATAATATCGAAATTATGCAGTATATTGCCGAACGGAGCGGATTCATCTTTTCCCTTGGTTATCGTTGTTTATGTAAATTGCGCCACCATACATCTACTTGTTCCGCAGATAAGAATTTGGATAGTTGTGTGCGTGTTTCCGTATTTATCTCATCGTATTTGGCGTGCTTGTCCCCTTTCGATAAACTGCTTTTGCGTACTGCCATTCGTTTTACCGCTCTGTTGTTCATCGCTTCTTTGTATTTCTCCAACTGCGCTTTTGTCATTTTATAATTGCGCCTCGTGATGAAGTCCGCTCTGGCATCGCTGTCGTTTATGAATTTTGCATAAACTTCGGGCGAGAAAGCGTTCTTTACGGAGTCGTAATACTCTTTTTTCAACGATGAAACTTTTTTCTTGATAAGATTCTCGCTCATGTCGGAGCAGAGAATAACATTGCGGTCGTTTTCGAACTGCAATCGCAGTGCTGCCAATTTCTTTACATCTTTGAATGACAATGACGGCCATCCTTTGTGCATAATGCGTGCTTGACGATACACGTCATAGTATCGATTGAATTCATCGACGTTGGATGCACCTATCAACTCCGTCAATGCTTCGTTTCGTTTGGCATATATATTTGCTTTCAGTTCAATTCTTTCTAGATTGGTATATAATTTGGGACCGACATATATGCTTTTAATCGATGCCTTGTAGGTCGCAATAATCTTTTCCAGTTTCAGTATGCCGATATTGTCGAGACCGAGGTACTCCCTGTAACGTCTCGTTTTGTTGTTGGGATTAGCCTTCTCCCATTTGATATACTGATATGTATCGAGTATCTGTTTTACCTGATTTTTAAAATCTTCGTATATTATTTTCTCCTGTTTGTCTATTTCCGTGCGATTTATCGGCTTGGCATATAAATCGTTCAATTTCGCCGCCTCTTCTGCAAGTGCATTGTTGTAGCGTTCGATTTGCTCTTGGCTGAAAGAGAACTGCTGCTGCAAATTCTGGTTTCTTGTGGCATTCGGTTGTCCGTCTTTGTCTGCGTAAGGTTGTGCGGATACTTTTCCGATTGCCAATAATGCAGCAATTAGTATGATAACTTTTGTTTTCATAACGAATAAAATTAATGGTTGTATTGCAAAGATAGCATATAATTATTATATTGCAAATATTTTCAATGTAAAATATTATTTTTATAAAATACGGCATGTGGCGGTGTCTAATTTTTATATATTGACATGTATTTGTAAAAAAATATGATTAATTTCAATGGCAAACATAGCCTCGCGAATAGATATAATCCGGTGGACTTATCGTTTGCCGTATGGATTGTATATTCAATTGTAAACGGCTTACTGGTTTCGGGCGGGGATTGCAATATATATCCGTATCTGTTTATATTCGGATGCTATTGTTGTTGCAGGCTTGTTCCGATTCCGCCACGCATGCTGTTTTGTGCAGTAGCATTGGTCGGCGGGTGGCAATCTCTTGTCTCCATCGCTCAATGGATGGGATATGTGGAGAGCAACCATACACTGTTCTCGGTTACAGGTTCATTCGGCAATCCTGGACAATTAGGTTGTTTTCTGGTCGTAAGTATAATGTGTATCGTCTGTTTGTGGCGTTCGAAAGACGGTATATCGAAAAAAATGTGTTGGGTATCGTTGCTTGCAATACATGTACCGGCAATCGTACTGGCGGATTCCCGCACTGCTTGGATATCTGTTTTATGCGGAGCGGTTTATTTGTGTTATGAAAAGCGTTTGCTTAAAAACAAGTTTGTAAGGTATTTTGCCGGTATTTCGATATTGCTGGTCGTGCTGGGGGCGTCGTATTTTTATAAAAGCCGGTCTGCCAATGGCAGACTGCTTGTATGGCGCGTTTGTATGGATATGGCGGTTGATAAGCCGGTATTCGGACATGGAATCGACGGGTTTAATAAAAGATATATGCAGTATCAGGCGGAGTATTTCGAGCGAAATCCGGATTCCGATTATGTCGAATATTCAGATAACATAAGTTATCCGTATAATGAGTACCTGCACATATTGATTGAGCAGGGTATTGTCGGTCTGTTGTTGTGGTTTGTCGTAATATTTTCGGCACTGCTTGTGCCTGCGAGGAACAATAAATATAAGGCGGTTCTGATTGCATATTTGACGATATGTCTGTTTTCATACCCGTTTTACGTTACGGGACTGCTCGTGCTATTGCCGTTATTGTTGTCTGCAATACGGACAAAGACGTTTTGTATCAAAACTTATGCAGTGCCGTTTCGTAGTATTTTGTTTGTCGTGACGGTATTCTGTTTGGCGGTTTCGACCAAAGAATATATAGTCAAACATCATTGCGATAAGGCTGTGCATGGATTGTTTTCCGTGTATTCTCGTGCGGATGCGGAGACGTATGTAGAGAATAATTTTGATACGATTCTTAATAATCCTTTTTTGTCCGATATTTATGCACAATATGTTTTTGACGATTACGAACCCGAACGTGCATTGGGTATTTTGAATACAATAAAGGATTATTCTCCGACATCCGAGATATATTGCGATATGGGAGATTTGTATCGGCAATTGGGCGATTACGATAATGCGATATCGTGTTATCGTGTAGCGGGAAATATGATACCGCGAAGACTGACGCCGAAATATAAACTGTTCTTATTGTATAAGGATATGGATAATGCTGTTATGGTTCGCAAGTACGGACATGATTTGTTGTCTATGTCTTCTCATATCGAAGGAACTCGGACTTTAATGATGAAACGCGACGTCATACGCTATTTGAATCTTATAGAAGAGTCTGAATGATTTTAATATCTGTGTGTTTGATATTGTTTCAGATTTAATAATTTGCTTTGGTCTGCGTCGGATAAAATAAAACAGGTTGCGATAATTCGCAACCTGTTTTTGTCGTGGATCCTGTAGGGCTTGAACCTACGACCCCCTGATTATGAGTCAGGTGCTACTAACCAACTGAGCTAAGGATCCAAAGGGTTTCCCCTATTTGTGGTGCAAATATATAAAAAGTTTCGATACTATGCAACTGTGCAACAATTTCTTTTTTATTGATTGGTCTGTTAGGCAAAATCATTCGGCATCGGAATAAGTGCGTATAGAATCGTATATAATCCGAAAGATTTATCGAAAAAAAACGTCTGAAAATTTGCCCCCCCCCGTAAAAATTTTTTAACTTTGTAAAAATCTGAACCTTAAAATGTATGGAAATGAACGAATCAAGACCTTTGAAATTGTTCGGACGAGGGCTGCTGCTTCTGTTGGCAGTCGCTGCGACAGCGTCCGTTGTTGCCAAAAACGACGGGTCGAAAAAGTCCGTTCATAATGCGCAGCCCGCGAAAACGTATACGGGCTCGGTGTACAATAAAAACGGGAAGTCGATTCCGAATGTCGATATTGCCGTCGAGGACGGGCTGACGAATGCCGACGGCATTTTCGTAACGAAACAGCGGTACGGCACGACATACGCGGTCGTCGCCGACGGGCATTCGATATATTGGGGTATACTGAAAGCCGATATTCAGAACGTCTGCCGACTGGACAACGCGGGGCAGACGTCGCCTTACGGGTTCAAGAATCCGCATGTAGTGGTGAACGGCAAATATATAAACGGCTGTAATCTGAATAATTATTCTCCGGAACAGATGACGGTGATTCGCTCGACCGACAATCCGCTTAACGACTATGCGGGGGAGATTATGAAACGATATGCCGTTACGGGGCGGTCGATTATGAAGCGCGGCATCGTGTTCGTCAAGTTCAACGAGCGGGTACGTTTCGTGCGTCCCGACCGAAAGGGAACCTACACGATTCGGGTTACGGATAAGGACGGCAACCCGATTGAGGGCGCACATATCTGCATACATCGTACATATACGAATGGGCAGGGCGGCTACTCCGTGCAGGCGTCTGCGGGCGACATGCTGGCGGTAGGGAAAAGAAGGTACGTGTCGCAATGCCAAGAATTCGGGGAGATGCCTACGGTAGATGTAGAAATAAAGCCGAACGCCAATCGGAAGAGTGCGGAAATCGGTGCCGAACCGGAGAACGACAACGCCGTAACCAGAACCGCAGTGATGCCTAAATTCCGCAACGGTGATTTGTCCACGTTCCGTAATTGGGTGAGGTATAACATGAGACACCATTATCGCTATCCCCGTAACAGAACTTTGGATTCATCATACCCTCAACTGTTTATGGCTCCCCGAAGCAGACCTTTGGTGTCGTCGTACTATCAGCATCCCATGTATTCCATACGGGTGCGGTTCGTTATAGACTATGACGGTACACTGACGGATATAAATGTTCTGAAATCCAACAATCCCATAACGGCGAAGGTGATTGTCGAAACGCTCAAAACATCTCCGAGATGGTCGCCAGGCAGGGACATTAACGGTGAGAATGTGAGGGTTAGGTACACTATGAATTTCCGGTTTGCGAAAGATGCCGCCGAAAGTTACGATATTCAGCGGTCGAGGGTGCTGGAATCGGAATCGTGGGGAGAAAATTAAGAGCCGGTACGGCGAAATAACAATAGGTAATATAGACTTTATGCCTATATTACCTATTGTCTTGCCTGCTGCATTCGATGCCGCTGTCAGACGAACGGATATTTCACCACTTCGGCTTTGATGAGGTGGTTGCGGATGACGACGGCAATCTGAGTGCCGACTGCCGCGAATTCGCTCTTGACGTATCCCAGTCCAATGCCGACTTTCAGGCACGGCGACATGGTTCCCGACGTAACCGAGCCTATCGGGTTGCCGCCGAGGTCGGCGAGCGTGTATTCATGGCGCGGAATGCCGCGGTCAATCATCCTGAATCCTACGAGTCTGCGCTCCGTGCCGTTCGCTTTCTGCGCGGCGAGCAGGTCGCGGTCGATGAAATCCTTGCCGTCGACGAACTTGGTAATCCAGCCCAGACCGGCTTCGATAGGGGAGGTCGTGTCGCAGATGTCGTTTCCGTAGAGGCAGAAGCCCTTTTCGAGACGCAGCGTGTCGCGCGCGCCAAGACCGATGTTCTTCAATCCGAACTCTTCGCCCGCCTGCCACAGTGCCTGCCACATGCGGTCGGCATCCTCGTTGTAGAGGTAGATTTCGCATCCTCCCGCGCCGGTGTAGCCCGTGATGGAGAGTATCGCTTCGCACCCTGCGACCTTCGTCTGACGGAACGTGTAATACTCCATCTGCTCGACCGGCTCGTCGCACATCTTCTGCACGATTTTCATCGCCAGCGGTCCCTGCACGGCGAGTTGGCAGATGCGGTCGGATGCGTTTTCAAGTTCGCGTCCCGCTTCAAGCCCGAACGCCTTGCCTTGCTCGCAGATGTGCGCCCAGTCCTTGTCGATGTTGGCGGCATTGACGCAGAGCATGTATTTCGTGCCGCTGAACCGGTAGACCAGAATGTCGTCCACGATTCCGCCCCTGCCGTTCGGCATGCACGAGTACTGCACCTTGCCGTCGTAGAGTTTCGCCACGTCGTTGGTCGTGATGTGTTGCAGGAATTCGAGCGCGCGTTCGCCCTTGACCCAGATTTCGCCCATGTGGCTCACGTCGAACACGCCCGCCTTCTCGCGCACGGTCATGTGTTCGTCGTTGATGCCCGTAAACTCGATGGGCATGTTGTAACCCGCGAATTCAGCCATTTTTGCGCCGTTCGCGATGTGATATTCGGTAAATGGTGTCGTTTTCATATTGTGTGAAGTCTTTTAGGTCTTGTCG
Source organism: uncultured Alistipes sp. (assembly GCA_905213895.1). Taxonomy (GTDB): domain Bacteria; phylum Bacteroidota; class Bacteroidia; order Bacteroidales; family Rikenellaceae; genus Alistipes. The sequence goes on along the minus strand of CAJMKE010000015.1, from coordinate 48,136 downwards.
TTATTCGCGGCGGCGCACTCCGATGCGCGGGCAACGGTGGAACTCCTTCTCGCGGTCGAACAGATAGCGGTACGTAGTGTGCATCTTGTGGCGCGTCGCGCAGACGTAATGTTCTATCATACGGTTCATTACCGGATTGAAATCGCCTATCCACGCGAACTCTATCGTCCGGTAGTGGTTGCGGTCGGAGCGGATGTAGGTTTCGAGTATGTGGCGCATCATGCCCGACTCGATGCCCTTGCCCTGAAACTCCGGCGTGATGCCGAAAATGATGCCGAAGATGCGGTCGCAGCGTTTCAGTTTCAGGTCTATCATCAGCCGTATCTTGTTGAGCAGGTTCAATTTGCCGTTGAATTTGCCGATGATGCGGTTGAGGTCGGGTACCATGACGAAGAAGCCTATCGGCTCGTCGTTGAAATATGCGAAGAATATGATGTTCGGGTCGATTATCGGTTTCAGCGCGTGCATCATCTCCTGCGCCTCCTCCTTGTCCATCGGCTTTACGCCCGTGAAGAGCGACCACGCCTTGTTGTAGATTATGCGCAGGTTCTCCGCCGCCTCTTCGAGGTCGGTATGTCGGATGTCCTCGAACCTGTAACCCGGGGTAGACATCACGCGCTTCGCCTTTTCGAGTACCACGTCGTTCAGACTGTCGTCGTAGACGCGCCACAGGTAGGTGTTCTGGTTGAAATAGTTGCGGAATCCGTAGTTTTCGAACAACTCCTTGTAGTACGGCGGGTTATACGGATTGGCGTAGAGCGGCTGGAACTCGTAGCCCTGCACGAGCAGTCCCCACCATGCGTCGCGCGAACCGAAGTTTATCGGTCCGTCCATCGCCTCCATTCCGCGGCTCGCGAGCCACAGACGCGCCGCGTCGAAAAGCATGTTCGCCAACTCCTGGTCGTCCACGCATTCGAAGAATCCGCATCCGCCCGTCGGCTGGTCGTTAAGTGCCGCCATGTCGCGGTTGTAGAACGCCGCGATGCGACCCGCCGTTTCGCCCGTCGTCGTGTCGAATGCGGTCCAGCGTATCGCTTCGCCGCCGTGGAACAGTTCGTTGCGCTTCGGGTCGAAGACTTTCAGTATGTCGTCGTCGAGCGGGCATACCCAGTTGCGGTTGCCCTTGTATATGCGACGGTCGGCATGAAGCCAGATTTGCTCGTCCGCCTTCGTCGTTACCTCTTTAAGGATGTATTTGCCCATATCGTTTTTGTAGTTTTGTTATCCGTCAGATTACCGTTGCGTAGAGGTCGTAATCCTCTGCCGCCGTTATTTTTACATCGTAGAAGTGTCCGCGCAGCAACCTGCGTCCGGTCGCCTCGATGAGTATCTCCTGGTCTACCTCCGGCGAGTCGTACTGCGAACGCCCGATGTAGTAGTCGCCCGAACGGCTGTCGATTATCACGCGTTCGGTGCGACCGATGCGGCGGCGGTTGTTTTCGAGCGAAATCTCGTTCTGTATGCGCATTATCTCTTCGGCGCGATACTCCTTCACGCGCTGCGGCACATTGTCTTCGAGATTGTTCGCCGAGAACGTTCCCTCCTCCTCCGAGTACGGGAATACGCCGAGACGGTCGAACCGCATTTCGCGTACAAACTGTTTCAATTCCTCGAAATCCTCCGCGCTCTCGTTCGGATAGCCGACGAGCAGGGTGGTGCGTATCGCAATGTCCGGAACCGCCTTTCGCAGCCGTGCGAGCAGGTCGTATGCCTCCGCCTTGGTGTGGCGGCGGTGCATCAATGACAACTGATTATCGCTGATATGCTGTAACGGGATGTCGAGATACTTGCATATCTTCGGTTCGCGCGCCATCACCTCTATCACGTCGTCCGGAAAGTCGGTGGGGTAGGCGTAGTGCAGCCGTATCCACTCTATGCCGTCGATGCGGCACAACGCTTCGAGCAGTTCAGCCAGCCGGCGTCTGCCGTAGAGGTCTATTCCATAGTATGTCGTGTCCTGCGCGATGACCATCAGTTCCTTCACCCCCGATGCCGCGAGCCGCCGCGCTTCGGTGAGAATATCCTCGAACGGAACGGATATGTGCTTGCCGCGAATCAGCGGAATCGCGCAGTAGCCGCAACGCCAGTTGCAGCCCTCCGAGATTTTGAGATATGCGTAGTGCTTCGGTGTCGAGAGCGTGCGTTCGGTGCGTCGGTCGTCGCTGTATTCGACGCCGAGCGTCCGCACGATACCCTCCCAGTCCCTGACGCCGAAATAGCGGTCTACCTCCGGAATCTCCGTGCGCAGGTCGTCGGCATAGCGTTCGCTCAGACAGCCTATGACGAAAACCTCATCGATTCGCCCCGCCTGCTTCGCCGCCACGGCACGCAGAATCGTGTCGATGCTCTCCTGCTTGGCGTCGCCGATGAAGCCGCAGGTGTTTATCACAACGACTTTGGCGTCGGTGCGGTCGCTGTCGAATACTATTTGGTATCCCGACGCGGCGAGTTGCGCCGACAGATGCTCGGAATCGACGCGGTTCTTTGCGCACCCGAGCGTTATGACGTTTATTTTCTTCATTTGAACATTTTGTTGAGTCCGTTTAACGGCAACGAAACGTCGAAATACATTTGTGTTATATCAGGTATTCTGCACATCTCGAACTCTATCAAATCGCAGTATTTTCCGTTGATATTTAATAATTTCTGACCTTTCTGACCTTTAACGTTAAAGAAATCCATCAGTTCGTATTCGTCTTTTACCGTTATCACTATCCATGGAGAATCTTCGGTTCCTTTGCCGCTTTTAATGATTGCGCGCAACATGCAATATGCTCTGTGAAGATATAGTTTGCTTTCGTCGGTTTCTTTACCTTTGGTATTTATAACTGCATACCACATGTATCTGGTCGTTCTCAAATCGGTAGGAGCGATTGCGAGCCTTTCCTGACAAGCCGTGTACAACTCTTTGTAATTGCCGCTCTTGAAAAGTTCGTCCATGTTCGAATCTATTCCGTAACCACCCGTATAGCCTTTTTGAAAAGCCGTTCCGAGATATACTGTCATGCACTCATTGGTTGTCAGTGTCGAATCCGCTGCTTCGAACCGTTTTACGAGCGCGCGATATGCTTTTTTCTTTTTCGCTATTCGTTCGATTTTCTTCAAATCGATTGTTTCGTCCGATTCAGGAGTGCTTTGTGCGAATACCGTGAATCCCGACAGCATAATTACAATCGCAGAGAGCAGTAGTCTTTTCATTGCCGTATGTTTTTGGGTGAATGTTTACTCTCCGAACAACGCCTTGACGAATTCGCGGCGGTCGAACACCCGCAACTGGTCGATACCCTCGCCGATGCCGATGTAGCGTACCGGCACGTGGAAACGGTCGCTGATGCCGATAACCACACCGCCTTTCGCCGTGCCGTCGAGTTTGGTGATGGCGAGCGACGTAACCTTCGTCGCCTGCGTGAACTGCTTCGCCTGCTCGAACGCATTCTGTCCCGTCGAGCCGTCCAGTACGAGCATCACCTCGTGCGGCGCGTCGGGAATCACTTTCGACATGACGTTGCGTATCTTCGTAAGTTCGTTCATCAGTCCGATTTTGTTGTGCAGTCGTCCCGCCGTGTCGATAAGCACGACGTCAGCCTTGTTGGCGACCGCCGAACGCAGCGTGTCGAACGCCACCGACGCAGGGTCGGAACCCATGTCCTGCCGTATCATCGTCGCTCCCGCGCGCTCTGCCCATACGCCCAACTGGTCGATTGCGGCGGCGCGGAACGTGTCGGCTGCGCCGATGTAGACCTTCTTGCCCGCCTTGGTGAGTTGCGCCGCGAGTTTGCCTATCGTCGTGGTTTTGCCCGCACCGTTCACGCCGACGACCATGACTACGTACGGTTCGCCCTCGCGGACATCGAGTCCGAAATTCTCAGCCGAACCCTCCGCCTCCTCCATGAGTTTGGCGATTTCGTCGTGCAGTATCGACTGCAACTCCTGCGAATTGACGTATTTGTCGCGGGCGACGCGGGCTTCGATGCGCTCTATTATCTTGACGGTGGTCTCCACTCCGACATCGGATGTGATAAGCACCTCCTCCAAGTCGTCCAGCACGTCGGCATCGATGGTCGAACGTCCCGCGATGGCGCGCGTGAGTTTCGAGAACAGACCCTGTTTGGTCTTTTCGAGACCTTCGTTCAACTCTTTCTGCTTCTGCTCCTGCTTTTCGGGCTGCGGTTCTGCCGCACTTTTGCTTTTGAATATGTCGAATAATCCCATAGGTCGATATGATTTCTTTATCCGTTACGCAAAGATAGTGATTTTACGCATATAATTACTATCTTTGTAAAAACTAAAAAGCATAAGAGATGATACGAACGATTACGATATTGATAGCCGCCCTGACGGTTGCGGCTTCCGCACATGCCCAGGATTTGTTGGTCAAGCGCGACGGCACGTCGGTGCGCGTCAAGGTGCTTGAAGTCTCCAAGAAGAAGGTGAAGTATGTCCGCTTCAAGACCGACGCGCCCGTCTACACGATTCCCGTAAGCGACATCGACTATATCGAATACCCCGACGGCGACCGCGATACGTTCGGCGTGAAACCTGTCGATACCGCAGCGGAAAAGGCGGAGTTGCAGAAGTGGCACGGTCCTGCCAAACCGCCCGTTGCGCTCGACGAGGTGCGGAATGCGCCTGCCGACGACCTGCCGCAGTACAATGCGGGCGACATATATTCGCACGACGGAATTACGGGACTGGTCGTCATCACGACCGACGACGGTACTCACGGAGTGGTGATGTCGCTCGACGAAACCTGCTTGGAGTGGTGTTCGCTGCCGCGCCGCGACATGAAACAGACCGGTGCGAACGACCAGCAGGAGGGTATCGGGAATATGCACAAGTTGGAATCCTATATCGCGTCGAACGGACTGTCGTGGAGCGATTTCCCTGCATTCGAGTGGTGCCGCGCCAAGGGCGAGGGCTGGTATCTGCCGTCGATAAACGAGGTGTGGCTGCTCGGCACGGTCTATAACGGCGGCTCGCGCGTGGCGACCAAGAAGAAGGTGCGCAAATATTTCAACGACGTGTTGCGCGAGAATGGCGGCAAACCGCTCAACAATCTGATGTTCTATATGTCGTCCACCGAATCTGGCGACAAGTATGCGTTCTACTCGCACATGAACAGCGACAAACCCTACACGAACGATTGCGGCAAGGGCGACAAACTCTTCGTCCGCGCCTTCCACAAGTTTTAGGAAAGAGAAAAAAGAGTCTTTAAAGTCCTTAAAAACTTTAAAGCCCCCCTCCTCACACACAAAAAAATAGTGCCTCGCGAACCGGTTCGCGAGGCACTGTCTTTCCGAGAACAGCAGATACTACTTGTTCTTCTTATCGTAGCGTTTTGCGTAACGGCTCATAAACTTATCGACGCGACCGGCGGTATCCACCAACTTCATCTTACCCGTATAGAAAGGGTGCGATGTGTTGGAAATTTCCATCTTATACACGGGATAGGTTTCGCCATTGACTTCGATGGTCTCTTTTGTCGCAACGGCGGACCTGCACAAAAACACGTGGTCGTTCGACATGTCCTTGAACGCCACTAAACGATAATTTTCCGGATGAATTCCCTTTTTCATCTTGTTTTCGTTTTAATTAAGTACTTAATGCGACCGCAAAGATAGCAATTTTTTCGGAATCGCAACTTTTCGACCGACTTTTTATTTTCGACCGCTATATCGAAACGTCATTCTGAGCGTAGCGAAGAATCTGTTTACGCCGTTTATGGTTCGGATAGATCCTTCGCTTCGCTCAGGATGACGGACATTGCGGCTTATCCGGATAGACGTTCGTTTTGTCTTATTTGATATATCTGTTGTCTTTTTTGACAATTCGTCAGCAGGGTATTGGCGGCTTACCCTTAATTTACATATCTTTGTATAACTTAAAAATAGCCTAAACACATAACCTCTGAACAATGAAACGATTACTGATTATTCTCGCGCTCTCCGCCATGCTCTCTTCCTGCGGCAGACCCGAAGCGCAAATCATCACCTCGGCGGACACGATAGCCGACGGCGAATGGATATGTTTCCGCCGCGACTTCACGCTGCTGTCGCCGTCCGACATAGAATTGCGCATCGCCGCCGACACGAAGTACTGGCTGTGGGTGAACGGCGAACTCGTCGTCCGCGAGGGCGGTCTCAAACGCGGTCCGAATCCGACCGACTCCTATTGCGACGTGCTGACCGATGTCGGCGGATTCCGCCGCGGACGCAATACGGTGGCACTGCTGGTGCAGTACTACGGCAAATCGTCGTTCTCGCACCGCGCATCGGCAATGCCGGGTCTGTGGTTCGACCTTGAAACGACGCTCGACAGGGTAGTAAGCGATGACCGCTGGGCTGCCGAGCGTTACGATGCGATTTATGTTCCGGAGGATGAAAATCCGAAGGGACAGCGTCAGTACCGCCTCGCCGGAGCGAACATGGGACTGGACGCCCGCAAGGCGTTCGACTTCGCCGACCCGAAATACGACGACCGTTCGTGGGCGCGGGCAGTCGTCGTCGGACGCGACAAGTCGGGTTGGGGCGAATTGCACGACCGACCGATTCCGATGTGGCGTTGGAGCGGACTGTGCGACTACACCGACGTGCGCCGCGAGGGCAATCTGCTTGTCGGTCGCCTGCCCTACAACATGCAGGTAACGCCGTATATCCGCCTGCGCGCGGAGGCTGGCAAACGCATCGACATCTATACCGACGACTACGAAATCGGCAAGGCGCGCCAGTTCCACGCCGAGTACATCACGAAGGACGGCGAGCAGGAGTTCGAGGTGCCGATATGGATTAACGGTCATGACGTGCGCTACGAACTGCCCGACGAGGGTGTCGAGGTACTCGACATAAAGTGGCGCGAGAGCGGCTACGACAGCGATTTCGCCGGTTCGTTCCGTTGCAGCGACGAATTTTTCAACACGCTGTGGCGCAAGGCGCAGCGCACGCTCTACATAACCATGCGCGACAACTATATGGACTGCCCCGACCGCGAGCGCGCGCAGTGGTGGGGCGATGCAGTCGTCGAACTCGGCGAGGCGGGATACGTGTTCGACTCCCGCGCCCACCTGCTCACGCGCAAGGCGGTCCGCGAACTCATGGGGTGGCAGCGTCCGACGGGCGAGATATTCTCGCCTATCCCCGGCTGGTATGCGCAGGAGTTGCCGTGCCAGATGCTGGCAAGCGTCGGCTACTACGGGTTCTGGACCTATTATATGCTCACGGGCGATGCGCAGACCATCGAGGATGTCTACGACGGCGTACACCGCTACATATACGACGTGTGGAAGACCGACGGCTATGCCATGGTGCGCACGCGTCGCGGCGGCTGGTATTGGGGCGACTGGGGAACGAACATCGACAAGGAGGCTTTGCAGAACTGCTGGTACGCCTTGGCGTTGAAGGGCGTCGAGAAGATGTCGGAACTGACGGACCGTCGCACGGAGGCTATGTATGCGCGCCAGTTGCAGGAGGTTATGACGGCGATGTTCAACGATCGCTTCTGGACGGGAACCCACTATGCGACCAAATCCTATAAGGACGAGCCCGACGACCGCGTGCAGGCTCTGGCTGTTCTCGCGGGATTCGTTCCGCAGGAGCGTTATCCGACGATGCGCGAGTTCTTCCGCCGCCATTACAATGCCAGCCCGTATATGGAGAAATATGTCCTCGAAGCGTTGTGTCGCATGGGCTGTTACGACGACGCATTGGAGCGCATGAAGATGCGTTTCCACGACATGGTCGTCTCCGAGGAGTACACGACCCTGTGGGAGGGCTGGGAGTATACCGGCGGCGCAGGCATGAAATACAAGTCGGGCAACGGAACCTACAACCATGCTTGGAGCGGCGGCGGACTGACGATTCTGTCGCAGTATATCGCGGGTATCGAGCCTCTTGCGCCGCGTTTCGAGCGGTTCTCGGTATGCCCGAATCTCGCATCGCTCGAATGGGTCGAGACCACCGTGCCGACCGTTTTCGGCGACATCGCGATGACTGCCCGCCGCAGCGGCGACGAACTGCGCATTACGCTCGCCGTCCCTGCCGGCACGACGGCAGAGGTGCGCCTGCCGCAGGGATACGCGGTTTTGGAATGCGGTTCCGAGCGTGGCGAAAAACTTGTTCTGACGGCAGGAAACCACGAGGTTAAGGCAGTGAAACAATAAAACCATACCGAACATTATGAAACGATTCTTTTCGGCTTTGTCCGTGTTGTGGTCGGCAATAGCCCTTTCGGGGTGTGCGCCTGAACCGACCGTCGGATTTACGTTGTGGCAACTGCCGTCGCAGGCGGACGACCATGGCAGTTCTTATGTGATTCGCACGCCGCACGGTCGCGTTATTGCGATTGACGGCGGCAAAGCCCCCGAAGCGGACTATTTGCGCGGTTTTCTCGGTGCGTTGGGCAATGAAGTGGATGTCTGGATTGTTACCCATCCGCATGGCGACCATGTCGGTGCGATGACCGAGTTGCTGAACGACAGGCAGGGGCTGACCGTCCATAGCGTATGGCAGTCGCGGTTCACACCCGAAATGATTGCTTCCGAATCGAGTCTGCGGGCGGAGGCTTACTATGCGGCAATCGACAGTGCCGATGACGCGGAGGTGGTCGAGTGCCGTGCGGGCGACGAGTTCACGATTGATGGCGTGCATTTCAAGATTCTGTCGCAGGTTAATCCGGAGATAGATGTCAATGTCTACAATAATTCGAGTATGGCGTTCCGTGTCTGGGACGACACCAAATCGGTGGTTTTCCTCGGCGATTTGGGTATCGAGGGCGGCGACAAGTTGCTCGGTTCGGAGTTCCGCCCCGACCTCGATTGCGACTATTTGCAGATGTCGCATCACGGACAGGCGGGATGCAGCGAGCATTTCTACAAGAGCATAAATTTCCGCGCCTGCCTGTGGTCTACCGCAACATGGCTATACGACAACAACAAACACGGTCAGGGCATCGGCACGGGTCCGTGGAAGAGCCTCGAAACCCGTCGTTGGATGCGCGAAAAGGGCATCACGGAACACTATGTCTCGTGCGACGGACTTTACAGGATAGAGTAACATAAGCGATATATTTATTTGCCGGACAAAAATATGCGAAGTAAAGTCTTTAAGGACTTTAACGACCTTAAAGTCCTTAATGAGTCCGCTTCCGCTCGCTTATTCGTAATTTGGCTACGCCCAATATACTTCCGCTCGGTAATACTCAAATAAATTTGGTATTACGCTCGCTTATTCGTATATTTGCCCCCGCGTATCAACCTCTTGTATTGGGCGGGTGGCAGTAGGAACGTTCAGCGTTCGGGATTACGGGGCAATGTCCGCGTATGGTATGTCTAACGCAGCGACAATGTTGAGCGGATAATTTAATTTTTGTTGCAACAATGAACAAGGATGCACTAATCAAAATGGTGAACGAGCAGATGTGGGCTAAAACCGATGCCGACATCCCTTCGTTCAAGGCTGGTGATACCATCACCGTTACTTACCGTATCGTCGAGGGTAGCAAAGAGCGTTTGCAGAGTTTCCGCGGCGTGGTAATTCAGATTAAGGGTTCGGGCAAGACCAAGATGTTCACTATCCGCAAGATTTCGAACGGTGTGGGCGTCGAGCGTATCTTCCCGCTCTACTCTCCGCATCTCGACCACATCGAGGTGAACAAGCGTGGTGTGGTTCGCCGTGCGCGTATCTACTACTTCCGCGATTTGACGGGCAAGAAGGCTCGCATCAAGGAGAAGCGCGCAGTTGCGACGAAGTAGTCCTCCGCAGGATGCTTCACGGAATAAGGAGTTCGCAAAACCTTGCGGACTCCTTATTGTTTTTTAACGACCCTAACGCCCTTAAAGTCTTTAAGGACTTTAACGGCTTTAAGCCCCACCCACGAAAATACCGGCTGCCGAACAATCTCGGCAGCCGGTATTCGTCATAAGCGGTCGGCGCGAGCCGTGAGACCCGCTATTGCCATCCGGCATCGGTTTCGTCGTCCTTGTCGAAACCTTCGGTACTCAACGCGAATCCGCGTTCGATTCCGATTGTCAGCGGAACCAGTGTCGGTACTATATATTTTTCTGTTTTCATGTTCTTTCTGTTTTTTACGGGTTAGTCGTTCTGTTTGGTCAATACCGGTTCCAAGCAATATTCGAGGTATGTACTGCTCGTTCCCACATTGAAGGTGAATCCCGTCCATGCCATGCCGTCGTCGGAGGTACCTCCCAATGTGAGGACGCCGTCGTTGTATGCCGAACGGAGCGTAACGTCGGGAGTGTACCATGAATACTGCTCGTTTCTCAGGAGCATGTATATTTCATTGCCGTACCTACCTGGAATCGTTCCCGAATCGGCTATCGGCTGGCAGCCTATGCAAATCTCGCCGTTGGAGAAATTCGCCGTTACGGTGTCGTCGAGTTGGAACTGCGCGACGAGAGCGGGATTGATAAGACCCTTGACTGCGAATTTCTTGCCCTTGACGAGTTCGGATACGGTAACCGTTCTCGCATCGGGTCTCGAACCCGTACCGACCGTCATCGTGTAGGTGCCGAGGAACTTGGCGTACTCGGGGTCTTCGACCGGAGTCAGAGCCTTGGTCGTGAACGTCAGCGAGGAAACGACGCCGTAGGAGTCGTTCTCGTCGTATGCCACGGCGAAGAAACGGTAGGTGGTCTCTTCGGTAAGGTTCGTAAGGTCGATTGTCGCCGTACTTCCGGCTGCAACCGATAATTCGCTGCCGTACGCTGCCACTTCGTCAGCCGAATATTCGTAATCGGAGTCGCCGCAGAGGTATTTCAATTTGGTGTGTCCCGCAGATATGGTCGCCGCAATCTTGGCGGTGAGGTCGAGAACCTCCTCCTCGGCGAGAGTTACGGTCGCTGCCGATGGAGTGTGCGCCTCGGTGGTGAAGACATACTCCTGAACCGGTGCGTAACGGGTGTAGATGTCCGTAAACATTCCCCAGCATATTCCGTCGGTAACGGTATAGAGCAGGTGATATTTGGTGTTCGGAATCAAATTTCCGAACGAGACTAAGCCGTTGTTCGTTGCGGAGTCGCTGAATTGCTCGGCATACATTCCGGTAGTAGCCGCGATTTTCTTCTCCAAGTCGTTATAGTTAGCGTAATTGTTGTCGGGGATAATCGCCGCCAATGCGCGCGATGCTTCCGACGGATTCCCTTTTATCGCGAACAAGGCATCGTTCTCCGAGACGTTTCCTCCGTAAAGGTCTGCGCTTACCGTGTCGTCGAACGGAATCTGCTTGGCGGAGAATACGAGTTTGGTCGGATTGTTCGACAACACATAATCCTCTTCGCCTATGGTGCTGTAAGCCAGTCCGAGTACCACGTATCTGCTGCTCGGGGAGTTGTACGTATTGAACGTATCGTACGCCGCTGTCGAGCCGTGTTTGCTTGCTCTCGCGACGAGTATTTCGTAATCGCTTTTGCCCGATGCAGCCAGATTTTCATACTCTTCATACGCGAGTTCGCGATAATAGAATCCCGTACCGCTATTGACCTTGAACTGTATTCGCGACTGGTAGAAGTTGCTTCTCTCCTCGACGTAATAAATCTGCATGGACGGCCATCCCGTTTCGGAGCCGTGCGAGAACTCCGAAACCGGCACGATATGCGAGCGGGTTACCTCGACGGGCTTGGTTGCCGTGCGGACGATGATGTGCCCTTCGCTGTCTTCGGTGCGCACCTGCAAGTTCTCGTATGTTCCAGGAGGCAGTATCGCATATACCGAACGCGGCGTCTGCGAGAGTTCTATCGGCTCTGCGAGCGAAGCGTATATGCACTGGTAGTTCTCGACAGTGCCGGATGCGGTATTTTTCGGGGTGAGTTCGTAGGTTTCGGGGTCGGCGGTGAACAGACCCGCCAGCGGCTTGCGGTCGCCGCTTACGACCTCGATATTCGTGATTGTTCCTGCGCCGGTAATCCGGAATTCGACGATTCCGCACAGATTGTGGAACTTGAACCCGTCGTTCTCCGTTCCGTACGCTATCATCGGATTGGCTTCGTCGACGAAGTTGCTCTCGGTGAACACCGCGCTCGGGTTCAGATTGATTTGATACTTGCCGCTGGCAAGCATGCTGTTGAAGCATGATGCGGGGTAGAACGCGTAATAGCCGGCATAACCGCTCTCGATGGAGCCGGAGAATACGCCTTCTTTCGTGCCGGCACCTTCGACGAGGTCGAAATAGGCTCCGATGGCATTGCTTGCGTCCGTGATTCCGAAGACGACTATCCGGTCGCCTTCGCTCCAAACGACGTTGTGTTCGCCGTCGAGGGTCGTTCTCGTCGCGAGTTCGGTTGTCGCGCGGAATGTCTTGGTTTGCTTGACCGATGCGTCGGCTACCTCCGCATCTTTCACGCATGACGACAGCAGCAGTCCTGCGAGACCGGTCGCCGTCAATAGAAATTTGTAGAATCTTTCCATAATCGGTTTGGTATTTAGAGTGTAATCAATCGTTGTTGCGGGGCATTTCCGCAGCCCCGTTTTTTGCGCATTTTTTGTAAAACACACCCCTGGATTCCCCCCCCCGAAAATTGGGATAATGAGTTGAATGTCGGTTCGTTGCAAATATATGTATAATTTCGCGATTACCGTCATTTTTCGACGATTTTTTTCATTTTCGTTTCCTGCCTTGCTCAAATTGCATGGGTAAAATAGGTATTATGGGTATTATGGGTATTATGGGTATTATGGGTATTATAGGTATTATAGGAGACAGCCTATATTACCTATATTACTTATACTACCTATTGTTTCTGTTTCTATTCGGAAAAACAAAATAACTTTTGTTTTTCCCTCGACTATTCGTATCTTTGCAATAAATACTTATACTTATATATATTATTATGGAATTCGAAGGCAAAGTTTTACAGATATTCCCCGCTCGCGGCGGAGTCTCCAAAGCCGGCAATGCATGGACGAGTCAGGATGTATTGTTCGAGGTTCAAACCCAGTCGCAGTATCCGCGCCGCACGCTCGTGAACTTCTTCAACAAGGAGGAAGAGGTGAAGCGTCTGACGGAGGGTACGCTCTATACCGTGTCAATCGACATCGACGCCCGCGAGTACAACGGTCGTTGGTACAACGATGTCCGTGCATGGCGCGTACAGCCTAAACAGACGGTTCAGCCGCAACCGCAGTCTGCTCCGGCAGCGGACATGGCACCGATGCCGACCGAGCAGGATTTCGCTGTCGGCGGCGCGTCGACCGCATCCGCCGAGGTGGACGACCTGCCGTTCTGATGATTCGGCAGCGACCGCTGCTGCTGCTGCTGCTGCTGCTGCTGCTGCTGCTGCAAGATTGTCCTTAAAGACCTTAAAGTCTTTAAAGTCCTTAACGACTTTAAGGAAAAGTTAAAACGTCTACGCCATGCTTGATTAAGCATGGCGTAGACGTTTTATGGGCGGATGTTTTTTCTGCAATGGTTTCGATTATCCTTAAAGTCCCTAACGACTTTAAGGAGTTAAAATAAATATCGCCGCACAATTTTGTGCGGCGATATTTATTGGTAGAAACTCTGCTACTTCGCGTAACTTACGCTGCGTGTTTCGCGGATGACGGTAATCTTGACCTGACCGGGGTAGGTCATTTCATCCTGAATCTTCTTCGCTATCTCGTGCGACAGATTCTCCGATTCGGCATCCGAGAGTTTGTCGGCACCGACGATTACGCGCAACTCGCGACCAGCCTGAATGGCGTATGTCTTCACGACACCCGGGTAGGAGAGCGCGATGTCCTCCATCTCTTTCAGTCGCTTGATGTAGGATTCGATAACCTCGCGGCGTGCGCCCGGACGTGCGCCCGAAATCGCGTCGCAGACCTGAATTATCGGAGCGATGAGCGACGTCATCTCCACCTCGTCGTGGTGCGCGCCTATGGCGTTGCAGATGTCCGCCTTCTCCTTGTACTTCTCGGCGAGTTTCATGCCGATGATTGCGTGCGGCAGTTCCGGTTCGTCGTCAGGCACCTTGCCGATGTCGTGCAACAGTCCCGCGCGGCGTGCGGCTTTCGGATTAAGTCCGAGTTCGGCAGCCATGATGCCGGCGAGATTGGCGGTTTCGCGGGCGTGCTGCAACAGGTTCTGTCCGTAGGACGAACGGTATTTCATCTTGCCGATAAGACGTATCAGTTCGGGATGCAGACCGTGGATTCCGAGGTCGATTGTCGTGCGTTTGCCGACCTCGACTATCTCCTCCTCGATTTGCTTCTTCACCTTGGCTACGACCTCCTCGATGCGCGCCGGATGGATTCGTCCGTCGGTAACGAGTTGGTGCAGTGCCAGACGGGCGATTTCGCGGCGTACAGGGTCGAATCCGCTGAGGATAATCGCCTCCGGCGTGTCGTCCACGATGATTTCGATTCCCGTGGCAGCCTCCAACGCGCGTATGTTGCGTCCCTCACGACCGATGATGCGTCCCTTGACCTCGTCGGAGTCGATGTTGAATACGGTAACCGAGTTCTCGATAGCCGTCTCCGTCGCAACCCGCTGAATCGACGCCACGATGATTCGCTTCGCCTCCTTCGTCGCCGTCAGTTTCGCCTCCTCGACGGTTTCGTTGATGTATGCGGCGGCTTCGCTCTTCGCCTCCGCCTTCATGTTCTCGATAAGGATGTTCTTGGCTTCATCCGAACTCATGCCCGAAATCTGTTCGAGCCGCGAGTTCTGCTCCGACATCAGCCGCGCCAACTCCTCCTTCTTGTGTTCGAGAGCCTGCATCTGACTCTCCATCTTCTCTTTCAACCGGTCGTTTTCAGCCGATTTGCGCTCCGCTTCGCGCTGCTGGTTTTGGAGTTGGTTCTCCAACTGCTTGGCTTTCTGCTCGCTCTGTGCCAGACGCTGGTTGCGTTCGTTCACCTGCTTGTCGTGTTCGCTTTTGAGTTGTATGAACTTCTCCTTCGCTTGGAGCAACTTCTCCTTCTTAATCATTTCGCCTGCGTTCTCGGCTTCTTTCAGGATTGCGGCGGAACGGACTTTCACTCCGTAGTAGGTCGCAAATCCGGTTATCGCCGAAACGATTGCCGCAATGATTGCAATTGTCAGTATATCCATAATCTTGTTTGAGTAAAAACTGTTTTTATGTTAAGTTAATAAATGTGTATATTCTTTTCCTGCGGCGATTCGGGCGGGCGGCTTTGCCGTGCCGCTCCGAAACGCAACAAAAAACCGCATATAATTCCTTCTCCGTTTGACGAATCTGCAAGATAAGTCATGTGTGGGGCTTACAAACCGTCGCAACCTTCCATCGGTACTCTCGTACTCACCGCGTCGGGCTACAAGGCCTGGTTTTGACGTATCGAGTCTACCCCAATATAAAATGTGTTCAGTTTCGCAAAGCCAAGGAATTTATGCGGGTAAATTTCCTGTATTACAAATATGTAAAGAACCTCTATCCTTTTTCTCTCCTGTTCTCTCTCTCCGTTTCGGCATCGTCCTCATTCCGTATGTTTTTCGTCCTTCGTCCGATACCGCGAACCGCAGTCCGCCTATTTGTCGAGGTGCGTTTCGACCTCTTTCGCGAGTTCCGCCAGCCGCTTCAACTCCTCGCTGCCTATCTCGCGGCTCTGCGACAGCCGGATGTTCGATACCGCGAGTTGCAACGCCACTATCGCCAGATAGTCGCCCACTCCGTATCCGTCGAGGTGCGCCTGCTCGTATTTGGTTACGTAGCGGTTCACTTCGCGCTCCGCCAGCCGGTAAATCTCCTCCTTGTGGGGGTCTATCCTCATGGAGTAGGATTTTCCTGCGATTTTCAACTTTATGTCCAACTTGTCGTCGTTCATGGCGTATCCGTCAGTCGTGCGATATTATATTTCGTTTGAAACCAGCGCGATGCACTTGTCTACCTCCCGCAATAAACGGTTTACCTGCGCTCTCGCCGCCGATTTGTCGCGACCGCCGCCGACCATTGCTTCGCCCAGCCGCAGTCGGGAAATCTCCTCCTTGTCCTGCTTCGCCTGAGCCTGCAAGGAGCGTATCTTCACCGCCTGCTCGTCGTTCGCCTTCTGCAATTTCGCGAGCCGCTCCATCGCATCGGAGTGCTGCTTCATCAGTCGGCGCACGTTCGCTTCGAGGGCATCTGTAATCTCCTTGTTGGTCATGTGTCGTGTCGCTATATAATACGACACCAAAGGTACGAATATTTTTCGGGAAAACGAAATATCTGCGAATTTTTGTGGTTTGTCGGCGCGGGAGTGCCGCCTGACGACAGTTTCGTGGTATCGACGGTGGTCTGGGGCGATAAGTAATATAAGTAGTATAGGTAATATGGGCGAAAAACCTATATTACCTATTCTACCTATTTCTGCCTATTCTGTCCGTCGGAGCGTTATGCCTTCTCCGGTACGTGCTTGTACTTGAAAGCGACGGCGAACGCTATCGCGACGACGAGCGCGTATGCCGAGAATATCATCCATACCGTCGACCATCCGCCAGCCACGTCGGGACGGGCGACGAAATAGCCCTCGGCGTTCCATGCGCAGAAGTGGTTCACGACCTTGCCGGCGAGCCAAGTGCCGACCGATGCGCCGATACCGTTGGTCATCAGCATGAAAAGACCCTGTGCCGAAGCCTGAATGTCGCTGCCTGCCTCGCGCTCGACGAATAGCGCGCCCGAAACGTTGAAGAAGTCGAACGCCACGCCATAGACTATCATCGACGCGAACAGTGCGACGAGACCTGCGACGGTTTCGGTCGAGCCGACGCCGAAGAATCCGAATCGCAATACCCAGCCGAACATCGCTATGAGCATTACCTTTTTGATGCCGAACCGGCGCAGGAAGAACGGAATCAGCAGTATGCACAATGCCTCCGAAGCCTGCGACAGCGAGGTGAGCAGGGTAGGGTTCTGCGCGAACCAACTGTCGGACGTCATGGCGAATGAGTTGATGTAAGGCGTTGCGAATCCGTTTGTTATCTGCAACGAAACGCCTAACAGCATCGAGAAGATGAAGAACAGAGCCATCTTCTTCTGCTTGAACAGTACGAATGCGTCGAGACCGAGCCGTTGGGCGAGCGTCTTCTCCTTCTTGCCGGCGGACTTGTCTATCGGACACTGCGGCAGCGTGAACGAGTACAGCGCGAGCAGTATTCCCAAAACGCCCGAGACTATCAACTGCATGTAGGTGAACTGGAACGATTCGGCGAATCCGAACTTGGCGAAATTGACGAACCACATCGCGGCGATGAAACCTACCGTTCCGAATACGCGGATAGGCGGGAAATCCTTTATGGTGTCGAATCCGAACCGTGTGAGAATCGAGAATGCGACGGTGTTCGACAGCGCGATTGTCGGCATGTAGAAAGCCACGCTGACGGTGTAGAGCGAGAACAGTGTCCAGAACGGCACCTCACTGCCCATTGCGCGGGCATACATGCCGGCTGCAATCATGAATACGCCGGCGACGAGATGCGCGATGCCGAGCAGACGCTGCGGCTGGACGAATTTGTCGGCTATTGCGCCGAGAATCGCCGGCATGAATATCGAAACGATACCCTGCACGACGTAAAACCACGAAATCTCGCTGCCGAGACCGACCCGACCGAGAAAGTTTCCGATACATACGAGATACGAACCCCACACAGCGAACTGCATGAAATTCATCACCGTCAGACGAAGTTTTATATTCATATACGAAGTAAAATTTGGTTATCCCTGTTTTTAATTTCAAACAAAAATATAATTTTTTCGTGAAAAATCTTTGAAAAAGAAAAAATATATTCTATTTTTGCACTCGCAATTGGGCTATGGTGTAATGGTAACACTACAGATTCTGGTCCTGTCATTCTAGGTTCGAATCCTGGTAGCCCAACAAAAACCGAGCAGCGAAGACTTTTCTTCGCTGCTTTTTTTGTTCGTCGGCATCTGTCGGGCGAACAAGTTCGCCCGCTGCTGCCTCCTCACACAACGAAACTTCGTTTCTCCGTTTTCGGTTTTTGTCGGGCTGGAAATTTTAGAGGTTGCGTGGCGATAATATGTTATATTTTCAGATGTCGCCACGCGAGGAGTCGAGCCAAAGGCTCGCCACCTTCGAATCCTGGTAGCCCAACAAAAACCGAGCAGCGAAGATTTTTCTTCGCTGCTTTTTTTGTTCGTCGGCATCTGTCGGGCGAACAAGTTCGCCCGCTGCACACGCTTCAATAGCGGATAGGTAATATAGGTAATATAGGTAATATAGGTAATATAGGCTGTCTCCTATAATACTTATTCTACCTATATTACCTATTGCCCCTGCCCACATTCTCCGCTCCCGCTCGGGAATGCTCAAATAAATTTGGCATTCCACTCGCTTATTCGTATATTTGTCAAATAAATGATACGCAAATGACCCTTTCTCTGCTAATATCGATTCCGTTCTGCGTCGCGTGCATCGCTTCGGCGGTTATCCACCCGTCGCTGGTGCGGTTCGCAAGGATGAAGAATCTCGTCGATAATCCCAACACCCGCAAACTCCAAATCCGTCCCGTACCCGTCCTCGGCGGCATCGGCGTCTTTTTCGGCATTATGCTCGGTCTTGTCGGCGCATGTGCCGTCATCGACTGTTCGTCGCTGTTCGTCATCTTCGGCTGCATGCTGCTTATGATGTACGTTGGTGCGATGGACGACATGCTCGACATCTCGCCGGCGGTACGTCTGGCGGCTCAAATCGTCGTCGTACTTATATTGATATATATAGACGGACTCTCGCTCGACGACTTTCACGGTCTTTGGGGCATCGGCTCACTGCCTGCCGCCGCGAGCGTTCCGCTGACGGTATTCGCCGTGGTCGGCATCATCAACGCCCTGAACCTTATCGACGGCGTGGACGGTCTGTTCTCGATGTTCACTATGGCTACATGCACGCTCTTCGGCGCGATTTTCCTTTTCGGCGGCGATTTCCAACTCTTCGTGCTGGCTGCGGCATCGATAGGCGCGATGATTCCGTTCCTGCTCCACAACGCCTTCGGTAACACGTCCAAAATGTTCGTCGGCGACGGCGGTACATTGCTTATGGGTGTGGTGCTGTCGGTATTCGTCATGGAAATCGTGAGCAATCCGGTCTACGGCAAGATGTTCGCCGCGCACAATCTCGGCGTCGTGCCGTTCGCCCTCGCCGCCCTCGCCGTTCCGGTGTTCGATACGGTGCGTGTCATGACGGCGCGCATATTGCACGGCGGCAGCCCGTTCATCGGCGACAAAACCCACCTCCATCACATGTTCATCTGGCTCGGCGTGTCGCATATCGGCACGGCAGTGAGCATAGTGGTGCTGAACCTGCTCGTCGTGTTGGCTTGCTGGAAGGCTGCACAGGCGGGATTGTCGGTCGATGCGCAGTTCTATATCGTCATCGCGTCTGCGCTGTTCGTTACGTGCGGTATATATTATGGTGTAAGGCTCGTCTACCGACTGAATCCCGAGCGTATGGACCGTTTCCGCGACTGGAAATCGCACCACAGACCCGACCGCGCCATGTTCGATTTCATGCAGCGTCTGGTAGACCGATTCTGAAATCCCTAATGTCCTTAAAGACTTTAAGGACTTTAACGCCCCTCCCTTTCCCCGCAAAAAAAATTTGCAAGTTGCTAAAACGTTTTATACCTTTGCTTCGTCATCATCGAAAAGGTGCGGAATATGGTAAAAAGAGTTACGATAAAGGATGTCGCCCGTGAAGCGGGGGTCTCCATCGCGCTGGTTTCGTTCGTCATGAACCGCAACAACCGGCGGGCGGACGGCAAGGAGGCGTACCGCGTGAGCGAGGATACCGTAGCGCGCATCTTGGAGATTGCCGCGCGGCTCGACTATCATCCCAACAGTGCCGCCAGCAGCCTTCGCAGCGGCAAGACCCGCACAATCGGCGTGGTCGTGTCGGACATCGCCAATCGCTTCTTCTCGGATATCGTCCGCTATATAGAAAATGTCGCCTACGAATCGGGCTATACGGTGCTGTTCGCAAGCACCGACGAAAAGGCGGACAAACTCGAACGCATGGTCTCCGTCCTGACCAACAAGGGTGTGGACGGACTGATAATCGCTTCGTGCGCGGGCGGCGAACAGACCGTTCGCAGGGTGGTCGAGACGGGAATGCCGGTGGTGCTGCTCGACCGCGACATCGAGGGCATCGAGGCTTCGCGGGTGCTTCTCGACAATGCCGGAGCGTGCCGCATGGGCGTACGACGGCTTCATGACAACGGCTACCGCCGCATCGAACTCGTCAGTTACGACATGGAGGTCTCGACAATCAGGGAGCGTGAGGCGGGATACGCCGACGCGATGCGCGAACTCGGACTGGAAGAGTTCATAGGGATTCACCGCACCCTCTACGGCAGGGCGGGCGACAGTGTTACGCAAATCGTCGCCGATGCGCACCGCCGAGGGGTCGATGCGATGATATTCCCGACCAACACATTGTCGCTTATGGCGTTGCAGGCGATGAACACCCTCGGGCTGCATCTGCCCGACGACATGGCAGTCGTATGTTTCGACGACAACGAGGTGTTCGACCTCTACAATCCGACCGTCGCCCATATCGGACAGTCGGTCGAGGATTTGGGCGTCAGGTCGTTCGAACTGCTGCGCGACATGATAGAACACAATGCGTCGCCGAGCCGGTATATCGTCGAACCGCAGTTCGCGGACGGCGGTTCGGCGCAGCGTCGCGGCGAAAAGAGAGATAAAAACTAACAATCTGTTTATATGAACACCGAAAATTCCGTTTTACTGCTCGCATCGATGTTTGCCGAGCGCGGCGGCTGGACAGCCGACCAACAGTTCATCGACCTTATGGGTTCGACCTACCTGCTCGCCCACGGACTGGGCGTCCGCGTCGAGGATGCCTCGACCGAGATGGAGATTCCGTCGGACGGCGAGTACAACGTGTTCGTGCGTACCCGCAACTGGACGAAATACTGGTCTGACGCTCCAACCCCGGGGGTGTTCAACATTCTTGTGGACGGCGAGTGCGAGGGTACTACCTTCGGCAACGGCGACTCGGAGTGGCACTGGCAGCGCGGAGCAAAACTGACGCTGACGAAAGGCAGACATAAAGTCGCCCTGCACGACTTGCAGGGATTCGATGCACGCTGCGACGCGATTCTGTTCACAAAGAGCAAATCCGCTCCCGACAACTCCGTCGAGGGGTTCAGGACATTGCGCAAAAAACTGCTCGGTCTTCCGTCGAAAGCCGCATACCGCGGCAAGTTCGACTTCGTCGTCGTGGGCGGCGGTGTCGCGGGCATGTGCGCGGCTGTCGCTGCGGCACGCCTCGGCTCGAAGGTGGCGTTGATTCAGGACAGACACGTTCTGGGCGGCAACAACTCGTCGGAGGTGCGCGTGGGTCTGGGCGGTCGTCTGAACATCGGCATGTATCCGTCGCTCGGCTACCTGCTCAACGAGTTCGGACCTGCTACCAAGGGTAACGCACGTACTCCCGAGATATACGAGGACGAGAAGAAGGCGGCTGTCATAGAAGCCGAAAAACGGATTACGCTCTTCACGGGCTACCGCGTATGCGAGGTGGCGAAGAGCGACGACCATACGATAGCGGCGGTTACGGCGGTGAATGTCGACAGTTACGACCGTATCCGCGTGGCGGGCAAACTCTTCGCCGACTGTACGGGCGATGCCGTTC
This sequence comes from uncultured Alistipes sp., assembly GCA_905213895.1. GTDB lineage: Bacteria > Bacteroidota > Bacteroidia > Bacteroidales > Rikenellaceae > Alistipes. The sequence goes on along the minus strand of CAJMKE010000015.1, from coordinate 26,540 downwards.
TCGGCGTCCTCGCTGGTGCGGAGTGGCACATGGGTCGCGAGGCGAAGTCGGAGTACGGCGAGGAGTCGGCTCCCGACAAGGCGGACGGCATGACGATGGGAGCGTCGTTGCAGTGGTACTGCCTCGAAGCCGACACGGCACGTCCGTTCCCCGACATCGACTGGGGTCTGCCAATCGACGAACGCAGCGTACAGAAGGTGCGCCGCGGTCAGTGGTACTGGGAGGTCGGCATGCGCGACGACCAGATTGCCGATGCCGAGCGCATCCGCGACTACGGAATGTACGTCGCCTACTCCAACTGGTCGTATCTGAAAAACCGCTTCTCGCAGAAGAGCGAATATACCAACAGTTACCTCGGCTGGGTATCCCATGTGGCGGGCAAGCGCGAGTCGCGCCGACTTATCGGCGAATTCGTGCTGCGCGAACAGGATTTGAAACAGAACGTCATCTATCCCGACGCGAGTGCCTCGACATCGTGGTATATCGACCAGCACTATCCCGACCCCGAGAACAGCAAGTTGTTCCCGGGTCGCGAATACCTCTCGTGCGGACACCTCGACCCGCTCGGATTCTATCCGATTCCGTACCGCTGCTTCTACTCGAAGGACATCACGAACATGTTCATGGCGGGACGCAACATCAGCGTGAGCCACGTAGCCCTCGGCACTGTCCGCGTGATGCGCACCACGGCTATGATGGGTGAGGTCGTGGGTATGGCTGCCGCGATATGCCGCCGCCGCAAGGCTTTGCCGCGCGACGTGTACGGGTCGTATCTCGAAGACTTGAAGTCGCTGATGCGCAAGGGCGTCGGTCGTACCGACATGCCGTACTTGCAGGTCTACACACTGATAGACACCACGGCTGCGCGCAGCGAGGATTGCTAAACGGAACATACAACGGAAAACAGTATAACTTTAATAATTTCTAAACGACATGAATTCTCAAAATTCGGTTATGGCGTTGGCAACGACCTTCGCCGACCACGGCGACTGGCTCGTCGAACAGCAGTTCGTATTGCAGATGGGTTCGTCCTATCTGATGGCTCACGGTCTGGGTACTCCGCTCGCAAAGGATGCGGCGACGACCGTCGAGATTCCCGAGGACGGCGAGTATACGCTTCTCGTCCGCACCAAGAACTGGACGAAGCACTGGTCTGACGGACCTACGCCGGGTATCTTCCAGGTACTCGTGGACGGCACTGCCGACGAAACCGTCTTCGGAACGGACAAGGTGAACTGGTACTGGCAGAAGGGCAGCAGGTTCTCGCTCAAAAAGGGTCGCCACACCGTCGCCCTGCACGACCTCGCAGGCTTCGACGCACGCTGCGACGCGATTATCCTCACCAAGACCGACGAAATGCCCGACGATTCGCTCGAAACCTATTTCGCGCTCCGCACCGCCCTGCTCGGCGAGAACAAGCCTGAGGACCGCGGCTCGTTCGACTTCGTTGTCGTAGGCGGCGGTATCTCGGGTATCTGCGCAGCCCTCGCGGCATCGCGTCTGGGTCTGAAAGTCGCTCTCATCCAAGACCGTTACGTACTGGGCGGCAACAACTCGTCGGAAGTCCGCGTAGGACTGGGCGGACAGATTAACGTCGACCCTTATCCGTCGCTCGGATACCTGCTCAACGAAATCGGTCCCGACCGTATCGGCAACGCCCGCGGTGCGCACCACTATCAGGACGACAAGAAACTGCGCGTTGTCGAGGCTGAGGAGAACATCTCGCTGTTCCTCGGCTACACGGTAATCTCGGTCGAGAAGTCGGGCGACGCAATCGCTTCGGTCGTTGCGCAGGAGGCTACCAAGCAGAACCGCATAAAGATTTCGGGCAAGTACTTCTCCGACTGTACGGGCGACGCCCACCTCGCCGTCATGGCTGGTGCCGAGTGCCGCATGGGTCGCGAGGCGCGTTCGGAGTTCGACGAGCGTCTTGCTCCGGAGAAGGCGGACGACATGACGATGGGCGTGTCCATCGAGTGGTATTGCGAGGACTGGAACACCCCTTGCACGTTCCCCGATTCGCTCGACTGGGGTCTGAAACTCGACGAGTATACGGTAGAGCCGGTACACCGCGCCAACTGGTATTGGGAGGTCGGCATGATGGACGACCAGGTCGCCGATGCCGAGAAGATTCGCGACTACGGAATGTACGTAGCCTACTCGACGTTCTCCTACTGCAAGAACCGCTACTCCAAGAAGGAGGATTGGCAGTGTACCCACCTCACATGGGTTTCGCATGTGTCGGGCAAGCGCGAGTCGCGCCGCGTGATGGGCGACTACATCCTGCGCGAACAGGATTTGACGCGCCCTATCCGCCACGAGGACGAGACGTGTACTACCACATGGCGTATCGACCAGCACTATCCTATGGAGAAGAACACCAAGGATTATCCTAACGCCGAATGGCTCTCCTACGGCGTGCTGACGCCAATCGACTTCTATGCGCTGCCTTACCGCTGCTTCTACTCGAAGGACGTAAAGAACATGTTCATGGCGGGACGCAACATCTCGGTTACCCACATCGCGCTCGGCTCGACCCGCGTGATGCGTACCTGCGGTCTTATCGGCGAGGTCGTCGGCATGGCTGCCAAGGTCTGCGCCGAGCATGACGCTATGCCGCGCGACGTCTACACGACCTATTTCGAGGATTTGAAGGCTCTGATGCGCAAGGGTACGGGTCGCACCGACGTTCCGTACACGCAGTTCTATCATCAGGTGGACCGTACCGGTCATCAGGCAGAGGACAGATAGTCTTTGCAACTCTTTTCGGTAGATTCGGCGTCGCTCCCTCGGCTGATACGCTCCTGTATCAGCCGTCGGGCTTAACGCCGAATCTCCTCGAAAATCTCTTGCAAAGATTGTTATCGAATAGTTTCTTAACGACCTTAAAGACTTTAAGGACTCTCAAAAAATGTTGTTTTTATGAGACAAGTAGTATTGACAGCACCTAAGGTGCTTGAATTCCGTGAGGTCGCCGACCCGAAAGCCGCCGATCTGAAACCGGACGAAATATTGATAAACGTAAAGCATATCGGCATCTGCGGTTCGGAAATCCACTCCTACCACGGTCAGCATCCCGCCACTTTCTATCCAGTGGTGCAGGGACACGAGTATTCGGGCATCGTGGTCGCCGTCGGCAGCGACGTGAAGACCGTCAAGGTCGGCGACAAGGCGACAGCCCGCCCGCAACTGGTCTGCGGCAAGTGCGGACCTTGCCGCCGCGGACAGTATAACGTCTGCCAGAACCTGCGCGTGCAGGCATTTCAGGCTGACGGCGCGGCGCAGGACCTGTTCGTCGTTACGGAGGACCGCGTGGTGCGCATTCCGGACGACATGCCGCTCGAATATGCCGCCATGGTAGAGCCGGTTGCCGTCGGCGCACACGCCTCGTCGCGTCCGCACGATTTGGTCGGTCGCAACGTCGTGGTGTCGGGTGCGGGAACCATCGGCAACCTTATCGCCCAGTTCGCCAAGGCTCGCGGCGCGAAACGCGTCGTGATTACCGACGTGAGCGACCTGCGTCTCGCCAAGGCTCGTGAGTGCGGTATCGAATATACGGTGAATGTCGCCAAGCGGAATCTCGGTGAGGCGTTGAACGAAATCTTCGGCGACGAAGGTTTCAGCGTCGGTTTCGAGGTAGCGGGCGTCGAGGTTTCGGTACGCTCGCTTATGGAACTTATCGAGAAGGGCGGCGACGTGATTATCGTCGGTGTCCATGCCAAAGACCCTGCAATCAGCATGTTCTACCTCGGCGAACACGAACTGAACCTCATAGGTTCGATGATGTACCGCCACGAGGACTACCTGAAAGCCGTTGAGGAGATAGAGGCGGGTCGCATCGTCCTGCAACCGCTCATCTCCAACCGTTTCCCGTTCGAGCAGTACGATGAAGCGTACAAGTTCATCGACGCCAACCGCGAAACGTGCATGAAAGTAATGATTGACTTGTAGGCTTATGAACCCGAAAAAGGTAATAGGCATAGGCGAACTGTTGTGGGATGTGCTGCCTGCCGGCAAACGGATAGGCGGCGCACCCGTCAACTTCACCCATTATGTCAATCAGTCGGGCTGCGAGGGATATGCCGTGAGCGCGATAGGCAGCGACGCTTCGGGCGACGAACTCCTTGCGAAGTTCGTCTCGCTCGGTCTGAATGCCGACTATTTGCAGCGCAACGCATTCCCGACGGGCAGCGTCGGCGTAACGCTCGACGACAAGGGCGTGCCGACCTACGACATCTACGAGAACGTGGCGTGGGACAATATCGCCACCGACGAGGCTACGCTCGCTCTGGCAGCCGGCGCGGATGCCGTATGCTGGGGTTCGCTCGCGCAGCGCAGCGACGTCTCGCGCAGGACAATCCTCGCTATCGTGGATGCCGTCCGCAGCGACGCCTTGAAGGTGTTCGACATCAACCTGCGTCAGAACTACTATGACGAACCCACTCTCGCCGCATCGTTGGAACGCGCCACGGTACTGAAACTCAACGACGACGAGTTGAAGTTGCTTGCGCCGATGTATTCGTTCTCGGGCGACGACGAGACGCAGTTGCGGCAACTCTTGGAGCGTTTCTCGCTGCGATATGTCGTATATACCATGGGTGCTGTCGGCAGCCTTATTCTGGGTGCTGACGGAAGCCGCTCGTATGTCGCCACACCGAAGGTAACCGTGGCTGATACGGTCGGTGCTGGCGATTCGTTCACGGCGACTTTCGTGTCGATGCTGTTGCAGGGGCGTCCGCTCGCGGAGGCTCACCGCCGCGCCGTCGATGTCGCCGCTTACGTGTGTACGTGCAACGGGGCAATCGCTCCGCTCGCCGGAATGAAAGCATAAGATTATTTGGGTATTGCTTCTCCGTCCCGACCTTGAATGGTCGGGACGGTTTTCTTTTTTAGAGGCACTGCCGTTTTCCGCTACTCTCGCCCTTCCACGCGACTTTGCTTCCCGCCACCTCTTGCGGCTTCGCTTCCCGCTCCTTCCGCGGCTAATTTCCCTAAGGACTTTAAGGTCCTTAAAGTCTTTAAAGTCCTTAGAGCCTGCTGCCCTTCTCCGCCGCCCTTCCCCGCTACATCATCCCCGTCGCGCTCCCGCACCTCCCCGCTACACCCTTTCTCCCCCTCCCTGCCCCCCCCCTCCCTGCCGAAACTTTCCTTTCGTGTTTCGTTTTCTTTCCTTTTTGTTGTCGTTTGGCGAAAAATTTCTCGCAAAGTCGCAATAAATTGCTTTATTTATTATAATTTTGTATCCGTAAATGCGATTAAACGAAAACAATCATACTATGACAAAGCAATTCGATGTGATTATTATCGGCGGCGGTGCGACGGGAGCCGGTGTGGCACGCGACTGCGCGCTACGCGGTATACGCGCCCTGCTGCTCGAACGGTTCGACATCGCCACGGGTGCCACGGGACGCAACCACGGTCTACTCCACAGCGGTGCGCGCTATGCCGTTACCGACCGCGAGTCCGCCGAGGAGTGCATCCGCGAGAATATGATTCTGCGCCGCATTGCGTCCCACTGCGTCGATGAGACGGACGGTCTGTTCATCTCGCTGCCCGAGGACGGTCTCGAATTCCAGGCGAAGTTCGTCGATGCGTGCCGCGCCGCGGGAATCCGTGCCGACATCATCGACCCCAAGGAGGCTCTGCTGCTCGAACCGTCCGCCAATCCGGCGATGATTGGTGCCGTGCGCGTTCCTGACGGCTCGGTAGACCCGTTCCGGCTGACTGCCGCCAACATCCTCGACGCCAAGGCTCACGGCGCGGAGGTGCTGACATATCACGAGGTGCTTGACCTTATCCGCGAGCAGGACAGAATTGTCGGCGTGAAGGTTCTTGACCGCAAGACGGGCGAGAAGACCGAGTACCGCGCGCAGATAGTCGTCAATGCGGGCGGCATCTGGGGACACGAAATCGCCAAGAAGGCTGGCGTTACCGTGAACATGCTTCCGGCGAAGGGCGCATTGCTTATCTTCGGACACCGTGTGAACAACATAGTAATCAACCGCTGCCGCAAGCCTGCGGACGCCGACATCCTCGTGCCGGGCGACACCATCTGCCTTATCGGCACGACGTCGAGCAAGGTCCCGTTCGAGGAGTGCGACAATATGTACGTTACGGCGGACGAGGTCGATTTGCTGCTGCGCGAGGGTATGAAACTCGCTCCGTCGTTGGAGCATACCCGCATACTGCGTGCATACGCGGGCGTACGTCCGTTAGTTGCTTCGGACGACGACCCGAGCGGTCGGAGCGTCAGCCGCGGCATCGTGGTTCTCGACCACGCCAAGCGCGACGGCATCGAGGGCTTCATCACCATTACGGGCGGTAAACTGATGACCTACCGTCTGATGGGCGAGTGGACTACCGACCTTATCTGCAAAAAACTCAATCTGTCAGCCAAGAGCGTTACCGCCGAGGAGAAACTCCCCGGTTCGCGCGAGGAGGAGAAGGTTTCGCGCAAACTCATCTCCATACCTGCCATGCAGCGCGAATCGTCCATCTATCGCCACGGCGACATGGCGGAGCGCGTCGCTGCCGAGACTCCGGCTCAGCGTTCGCTCGTCTGCGAGTGCGAGGAGGTGTCTGCCGGCGAGGTGGAGTATGCAATCAACGCTCTCGACGTGAACAACCTCGTAGACCTGCGCCGCCGTACCCGTGTCGGCATGGGAACGTGTCAGGGCGAGTTGTGTGCCTGCCGTGCCGCGGGGCTTATGGCTGAAAAGGGCAGGTATTGTACCCGCCGCGCGAAAGAGGATTTGACCGACTTCCTCAACGAACGCTGGAAGGGTATGGCTCCGGTCGCATGGGGCGATACGCTGCGCGAAAGCGAGTTCACGATGTGGCTCTACGACGGTGTATGCGGTTTAACAAGTAAAAAAACGGAATAGGATATGAAATTCGATAGTGTAATAATAGGCGGCGGTCTGTCTGGACTTATGTGCGGTCTGCGGCTGGCGAAGGCGGGACAACGCTGCGCCGTCATTTCGTCGGGTCAGAGTGCGCTGCACTTTTCGTCGGGTTCGCTCGACCTGCTCGCGGCATTGCCCGACGGCACGGCAGTGGAGAATCCTGCCGAAGCGGTGAAGACCCTCGCGGAACAGTCGCCCGAGCATCCTTATGCCAAAATAGGTGCGGAGCGTTTCGCGGCACTCGCCGACGAGGCTGCGCAACTGATTGGCGAGGCGGGCGGCAAGGTGAGCGGTTCGGCGGCAAATAACCACTACCGCCTGACGCCTATGGGTACTCTCAAACCCGCATGGCTTACCATGGACGGCTACGTCCGCAGCGACGCTGCCGACAAATTGCCGTGGAGCAAAGTGGCTCTGTTCAACGCCGAGGGATTCCTCGATTTCTATTCGCAGTTCATCGCCGACGAACTGCGCAAGATAGGCACGCAGTGTACCCTGCATACGTTCAACCTGCCTGCGTTGGAGAATATCCGCCGCAATCCGAGCGAGATGCGTTCGGCGAATATCGCGCGCATCTTCGACCGCGAGGAGAATATCGTCGAACTGGCGAACATCATCGCCTCCGAGGTCGGCGATGCCGAAGCGGTTCTCGTGCCGGCGATACTCGGCATCGACCGCTGCGACGGCGTGCGTTACCTTACCGAGCGTGTCGGACGTCAGGTGGCTGTCGTTGCGACATTGCCGCCGTCTGTACCCGGTATCCACATGCAAATCGCCCTGCGCAGAACGTTCGAGCGTCTGGGCGGCGTCTATTTCCTCGGCGATACGGCTGTCGGCTATGACGAAAAGGACGGGCGTATAACTGCCGTCCGCACAGCCAACCACGGCGATGTCGCATTCGAAGCCGACAACTACGTCCTCGCGACGGGAAGTTATTTCAGCCGCGGGCTCGTTGCCGACCGCGACGGCATCCGCGAACCTCTGTTCGGACTGGACGTCGTCTGCCCTGCCGACCGCGGCGAGTGGTACGACCGCGACCTGTTCGCATCCCAGCCGTTCGAGAAGTTCGGCGTGGCGACCGACGGCAGCCTGCATGGTCTGCGCGGCGGAAAGGCGGTAGCCAACCTCTATGTCGCAGGTGCGGGACTTGCGGGCTTCAACCCGGTCAAGGAGGGTTGCGGCGCGGGCGTATCGATGCTCACGGCACTTGCGGTCGCCGATTGTATTTTGAAAAAGTAGCAGTGATAAGATATGATGACTGAAAACAGCGTAAACAATTTCGAACAGTGCATCAAATGCACGGTCTGCACGGTCTACTGCCCTGTTGCGGCTGTAAATCCGCTCTATCCGGGTCCGAAGCAGTCGGGTCCCGACGGCGAACGCCTGCGGCTGAAACGTCCCGAGTTCTACGACGAAGCGTTGAAATACTGTCTCAACTGCAAGCGTTGCGAGGTGGCATGTCCGTCGAACGTGCGTATCGGCGACATAATCCAGTCCGCCCGCATCAAGTTCAGCAAGAAGAAACCCGGTCTTCGCGAGTTCGCATTGGCGAATACCGACCTCGTCGGCTCGATTTCTACGACGATGGCACCTGTCGTGAACGCTACCGTCGGTCTGAAACCAGTCAAGGCGGCTATGGACGCCGTGCTGAAAATCGACCACCGCCGCACGTTCCCGAAATATTCGCAGGGTACGTTCGAGGGCTGGATGAAGAAGCAGCGCGAGGCGCAAGCGGCGTTCCCGAAGCAGGTAAGTTTCTTCCACGGCTGCTACGTGAACTACAACAATCCCGCTCTGGGCAAGGATTTCGTCAAGGTGATGAATGCTTTGGGTATCGGCGTGCAGTTGCTCGAAAAGGAGAAGTGCTGCGGCGTCGCCCTGATTTCCAACGGATTCATCAATCAGGCTAAACGTCAGGCGAAAGTCAATGTCGCTTCGATTCGCAAGGCTGCGGGCGAGCAGGGTATGCCGGTTCTCGCGACCTCGTCCACGTGTACGTTCACTCTGCGCGACGAATATCCGCACCTGCTCGGCATCGACAATGCCGACGTGCGCGACAATATAGAACTCGCGACGCGATATGTCTATCGACTGTTGCAGTCGGGCGAAGCGAAACTGCGTTTCCGCAAAGATGCGCCGAAAATCCGCGTCGCATACCACACTCCGTGTCACATGGAGAAACTCGGCTGGTCGTACTACTCGATAGAACTGTTGAAGATGATTCCGTCGGTCGAACTGACGGTACTCGATTCGCAGTGCTGCGGTATCGCGGGTACCTACGGCTTCAAAAAGGAGAACTACGAGACCTCGCAGGCGATAGGCGAGAGCCTTTTCCGCAAAATCGAGGCTTCGGGCTGCGACCTCGTCGCGACGGACTGCGAGACCTGCAAGTGGCAGATAGAGATGTCCACTTCGAAGAAGGTCGAGCATCCGCTCTCCATTCTTGCTTCGGCTATTTACGGGTAGCAATTATATATTAAGGTGTGTTTGTGAGGCGGCGGACTTCGGTCCGTCGCTTTTTTTGCTTTATGCGGGCTGCCTCGCGACCTTAAAGTCCTTAAAGTCTTTAAGGTCTTTAAGGACACTTCCCATGCCCTGCAAAAACAAAAATCGGAAGATTATTTCCATAACCTTCCGATTTTCAGTGACTCCGACAGGATTCAAACCTGTAACCGCTTGATCCGTAGTCAAGTACTCTATTCAGTTGAGCTACGGAGCCGAATTGCGAGTGCAAATGTAGGGCAAATTTCCGATACGTGCAAATATTTCGCGAAAAAAATCGCCCGCCGCAACGATTTTTTCGCGCCGCCCCGACAGGCTTCGTCATTACCTTAATGACCTTAAAGACTTTAAGGACTTTAAAGACTTTAACACTCACAAAAGCGGCAGACACGATGCCATGCCTGCCGCGCGACCTCATTAACCCTGCGTTCCTAAATCCCTCCGTCAGCCAGCCATGCCCCGCGTTCGTTGTCGTTGCGGACGGCGACCACGATGTCCTCCTTGCGACCGTCGGCGAAGAGTATGCGGCACGGCACGAACACTCCGCCGTACGTTCCCGAACGGAAATGCTGCTTGTGCGCGATAAGACGGCAGCCTTCGTACGTCCGCTTCAATGCGTCGAGATGATAGTACGAGAGTACCTCTTTCAGCACGCCCTCGTCCCAAGTGCGCATGGCGGCGAACATCTTCTCCACTGCCTGCTCCGGCGTGATGCCGACGAACTGCGATTCGCCGTCGGCAGGGGAGTCGTTGCGCCTGTCGAGCCATTCGATGCCTGCCGGCGCGGCGAATGCCGCTTCATCGACCGGCTTGCCGTAGGCGATGTCCGTGATGCGCAATATCGTTACCGCCTTCTTGTCGCGCCATAGGTCTATCTGCATTTCGAGCAGCCGTCCGCTCTCTCGGTCGAAACGGTATGCGCGGCGCGTGTCCGATTCGCTTATCGAGGTGTTGCGCAGATAGTCGTTGGCGAAGTCGCCCTCGGCGGGGGCGTTCACGGTCAGCGTGATGACATCGCCCGCAACCACTTTCTGGCAGGAATAGTTCCTGTTGCCGCGGACGCGCGCCTCCTCCTGCAAGAGCATCATGTAGGGGTCGAGAATCTGCGAGAAGTCCTCGATTACGCCCGTGCTGCCTGCGGGAAATATGGTGCCGAGAGCCGTTTCGGGATTGTAGACCCTTACGTCTCTGCCGCCGCTGACCGCCACGCGCTTCGGCTTTGCGAGCCGCCAGCGACCCGTACTCGGTTCCACTGTCAGTTCGTGTCTGACGAATTTGGCGTCGGCATCGATGTATGAGAAGTTCTCCTGCGGCAGGGTGCGCACCTCTATCGTCATGCCGAACGACGGCGTGCTGCCGAATATCTCCGCCGCGGCATCCAGCAGTCTGCCCGCCGCATTCGCCCGATACATTTCGGCGGGATTGATGACGAACAGCGCGAGCAGTACCGCCGCTGCCGCAGCGAATGCCGCAGTTGCCCGCAGACGAGTGAACAGCGGTTTCGCGCACCGGCTCTCTTTTTCGGTTTTGCGGCGCGCTGCGGCGAGTATGCGCTCTTTCAGCCCGTCCGATGCGCGGAACTCGCAGTGCGGCGTGAGGGCGTCGATGATTTTCTCGTCGGACGAATGTCCGGAATCCGTATTTTCTTTCTGATTTTTCATGTTGTAATTTTTTTCAGTTAAAAAACTTTTTTCGCAGATGCTCTATCGCATACCGCCAGCGTGATTTCGCGGTCGCTTCCGAAGTGTCGGTAAGTTTGGCTATCTCGGCGAATGTCAGCGAGTCGGTGCATCGCAGCCGGACTGTCTCCGCCTGCTCGTCGGGCAGTCCTGCGAGCAGCCGTTCGATGCGCAGATATTCGTCGCGCATCTCGCGGTCGTCGGGTTCGGCAATGTCGCCCGCCTGCTCCGCCGATATGTCGGTGCGGCGTCTGCGGCGGTGGAAATCGCGGCACCGGTTGGCAATCGAACGCCACAGATAGTGTTCGACGTCGTCGATGCGGCTCAAATCCTCCTCCGAGCGGAACAGCCGCAGAAATACCTCCTGCACGATGTCCTCGGCATCGGCGCGCGAACCGGTGCGCATGTATGCGAATCGGAACATGTCGTGCTGCCGCCGGTCGATAATCGCTTCGAGCCGTTCGAGTTTGGTTTGTCTGTTTTCGTTTTGCATTTCAATGGTTTTTTCGGATGCGCCTCCGATACTATGACGCAAAACTACGCGAAAAGATTTAAGTGTGGAAAGATTTTTTGTGGAGGCGGGTAGAAAAGTCGGCAAGATATAACGTTCTCGGTGCGATGATTCGCTTGCGTGCGAGGTTCTGCGGAGCCCCAGTTGCTCCGAACGACATTAAAGTCTTTAAGGACTTTAAAGACCTTAGGGGCGTTAGGCTGTCGGGCGGGTCGTTAGGCTGTCGGTGTCGGCAGCGGCTATTTTACCTCGCGGTCGGGATGCTCTTTGAGGAAACTTTCCCAAGTCTGCGTGCCGCGCTTGCGGGCGCGCTTGTCGCCGCCCAAGCCCTTGACGCGCTCCGTGCCGAGCGCACGGTCGATAGGGGAGGTCGAGGTGAAATAGTGGCACAGGGCGACCGCCATGCCGTCGGTCGCATCGAGCCGTCGCGGCGGGTTCTCGATTTTCAGCGTGCGCATGACGATTGAGGCGACCTGCTCCTTCGATGCCGCGCCGGTACCGGTGATTGCTTGCTTGATGCGGGTCGGGGCGTACTCGGACACGCTCTTGTTACGGCTCAGGGCGGCAGCCATCGCCACCCCCTGAGCGCGTCCCAGTTTCAGCATGCTCTGCACGTTCTCGCCGAAGAACGGCGATTCGAGCGCGACCTCGCTCGGCTCGTAGTCGGTGATGAGCCGGCATACGCAGTCGAATATGTAGCGCAACTTGGCGTAGGGGTCGGCGATTTTGTGGAGGTCTACATCGCCGAGTACGACAGCCCGCAGCGTCCGCCCCTCGATTTCGAGGACGCCGTAGCCCATATAGTTCGTACCCGGGTCGATGCCCAGAATCCGGTAAACCGCCATACTCCGCTGCCTCGGCTGCCGCCTATTCGAAAAGTTCGGCGAACTTCTTCGCCACCTCCTCGCCGCGCAGATTCTTGGCGATGATTACGCCGTTCGAGCAGTCGACGAGATAGTTGGTCGGTATCGCCTGCACGGCGTAGTCCTCGACCGCCTTGTTGTCGAAACTCGTGAGCGAACTTACGTTTATCCACGTCATCTTGTTGTTGTCAAGCGCATTCTTCCATGCGTCGGCCTCGCGGTCGAGCGAGATGCCGTAGATTTCCAAACCTTTTTTGTGGTATTTTTTGTATGCCTCGACGAGTTCCGGAATCTCGCGCATGCACGGTCCGCACCACGAAGCCCAGAAGTCGATAAGCACGTAGCGGTTCTTCGGATTCTCGACCACCGAAGCGAGCGAAATCTCCTTGCCGTCGGTGTCGGGCTGCACGATGTCGATGTAGTGCGGCACATAGTCGCTGCCCTCCGTCTGAGGCTCGGTCTTGATTCTCTGTTCAGCCTGGGCGAGCGCGTCGGCGACAAGCGGAATTGCGCGCAACGTCTCGGGCAGTGCTTTCAGATACTTTATCATCTCGGCGGCAGACATGTCATAGCCGTTGGTACCGATGTAAAGGTCGATGCCGAAGATGTTATCCTTGTTCTGCTCAATGGTCTTCGCCACGAGAGTCTCGTACTTGGCGTCTATCTCGTTCGCCATCTCCTGCGTCTCGGCATTGCGGAAATCCTCGCGGAGAATGCCCATCTCCTTCACGTATTCGGCGAATCCGTCGTTTGCCGTCGTGCCGCCGACCGTTACCGAACTGTCGGTCATGTTGCCGCTGACGGTTATTTCGCCTTTCTCGATGTAGATGTATGCCACCGGTACATGTGCCGTGGCGATGCGGGCGAACGTAGGCTGCGCGTCGTCGAGTGCGAAGCGGAACTTGCCGCCGCTGACCAGCGCGGAGTCGATGACTGCGCCCTGCTGCTTCATGTCGGCGAGATATACGTATCCGTCGGCGAGGTTCTCCACCTCACCCTTGATTACCGTGCCGTGTCCGGCACATCCAGCCAGCATCAGCGATACGGCTGCGAATAAGAACGATTTTTTCATGGTCTTTCTGTTTTTTAGGGTCTTTAAGGTCCTTAAAGACTTTAAGGTCTTTTTATTTTTCTTCCAGTTTCTTTTCCAAGTTGTCCACGCGGCGGCTCAACTCGGGCAGAACCTTGAACACCGCGAACGAGCGGTAGTACTCCCTTCCGTTGAGTGCCGGCGAGCCGAAGCGTACCTGTCCCGACGGGATGTCGCGGTCGATGCCGCTCTTCGAGCCGATTTTCACGAAATCGCCCACGGTGATGTGGTCGGCGATGCCCACCTGCCCCGCGAGGAAGCAGTTGCGACCCACCTTCGATGTGCCGGCGATGCCCGTCTGCGCCGACGATACCGTGTTCTCGCCTATTTGGACGTTGTGTCCTATCTGAATCAGGTTGTCGAGTTTCACGCCGCGGCGGATTACGGTCGAGTCGGTCTTCGCGCGGTCGATGCAGGTATTGGCTCCTATCTCGACGTCATCCTCGATGACGACGTTGCCGAGTTGCGGAATCTTGTCGAATCCGCCCTGCGCGTTGGGTGCGAAGCCGAAGCCGTCCGCGCCGATTACCGCCCCCGCATGGATTATGCAGCGTTCGCCGATGCGGCAGCCCTCATAGATTTTCACTCCGGCATAGAGTTTCGTGCCTGCGCCGATGCGCACCCCGTCGCCGACGTAGCACTGCGGGTAGATTTTCGCCCCGTCGCCGATTTTCGCCCCCGCCTCGATGACGGCGAAGTCGCCGATGTAGCAATCCTCGCCGACCTCCGCCTTTTCGGATACCGACGCCAGACGGCTGATGCCCGTCTTCTGCGGCTTCATGGCGTTGTACATTTCGAGCAGTTGCAGCACGCTGCGACCGACGTCATCCACCTTGACGAGTGTCGCCCGAACCTCCTGCTTCGGCACGAAATCCTTGCTGACGAGTACTATCGAACACTCGGTCGTGTAGACGAACTGTTCGTATTTGGGGTTGGTGAGGTAGGTGAGCGAACCATGCTTTCCTTCCTCGATGGACGATACCGTGTGTACCGCCGTATTCTTGTCGCCTGCGACCTCTCCCCCGAGAAGTCCGGCTATCATCTCCGCTGTAAATTCCATATCGGGTAAATTATTCGTTTGTTTTTTCAATGTATTTTTCGAGCCGCGTCCCCTGCGGAACGAAATCGGCTACGTCGTGTCCGAACGCGATGAGTTCGCGCACGATGCTCGACGAGATGTGGGCATATTCGTCGGGCGTTACGAGCAGCACGGTCGTCAGTTCGGGGAACAGACGGCGGTTGGTCGCCTCGATGCTGCGCTCGTAGTTGAAGTCGGTCGTGTTGCGGATTCCGCGCACGAGTACTGTCGCCCCGACCGAGCGTGCGAACTCGCCCGTCAGATTGCCGTAACTCGCAACGCTCACGCGCGGATTGCCGGCATAGAGGTCGGCGATTAAACGGCAGCGGCTCTCGACGTCGAGCAGACTGTTCTTAGCCATGTTCGCGCCGACGGCGACGACCACTTCGTCGAAGAGTTCGAGCGTCTGGGCGACCAAGGCTTCATGCCCCCGCGTGAAAGGGTCGAACGACCCCGGAAACAGTGCGATTCTTTTCATTCCGATGATAAGGTCATGTAAATAATCGGTAAAGATAATATATGCCGTCGGGATAACCAAATTTCGGTGGAAGGAGTTTCGTGGAAAATAGGCAGAATAGGTATTATAGGCAATATGGGATTTCTTATATTACCTATTTTACCTGTATTACTTATTTGGCTTTCACCCGCCCTGTCTTCCGCGGCGGCGACGCTCGAACTCGACGTATTCGGTATAGGCGATTCGGGTATGGGGATTGGTCGAGAAGACATCCTGCCGTATCGCCTTCGTGCCGTAGCGGATGAACAGAAAGCGTCGCGGCACGCGGTGGACGACCTGATGCAGCGTGTCGATGCTGCGGACTGTGCAGCGGACGTCGCCGCCGTCGATTTCACCCTCGACCTCGACCCACGGGTCACTCCACCTGAAACGCCGCAGTGTGTCGGCGCGGGGAAGCGTGTCGAACAGCCGGACGGTGTCGCGCACGACGACGGTATCGCGTATGGTCGTGCGGGCTTCGACATCAGTCGCGGCGACGCTTCGGGCTGCGCTTTCGAGCCGCCGTATGCGGATTCCGAGCGATTTGATGCGTTCGGCGTCGGCTTTGCGCAGGTCTTCGTACTCGCCGCACCGCAGCCGCAGAATCTGTGCGGAGGCGACCTCGTCGCCGAGTGCGGACTTGTAGTGTTCGACCTCCTGCGCAAGGGCGGTCTGATTGTTTTTGAGGCGTTTGTTTTCGTTGCGGAGAATCCGCACTCCGCCGGCGAGCAGCAGCGTCGCCACGACGGAGTAGATGATAAGAAATTTTTTCATGACAGGTTGTAATTTGCGGTTGGTTTGCGACAAATATACAACATGCGGATAGGGGGTGGGTTATATTTTTTGTAGAAAAAATGACATGAAAGTGATTTTAAGGACTTTAACGACCATTATGGGCTTTAATGTCATTAGGGATATTTTCGGGAGCGGGTGTCAGAGCCGCTGCGCCGTAACGTCGAGGATGATGTCGGAGTATGCCGTGCCGTCGCATTCCGCGACGGAGGTGATGCCGCGGTGGTCGATGCCCGCGAGTTCGTCAGCCGCAAGGAGTTCGCTGCGCGAAAAGTCGCGTATCTCCATCCTCCGTCCGTCGCGCTCAAAAGCCTTCATCACCGTCTCCGCCTCGACCGTCATCGACGACTCCGAAACGGTTATGACACCCCGCGTGATTATCACGGGCGTGCCGCCGTCCACCGACACCACACGTCCCGCGCCGTCGGTCGCGACGAATGCCCCGCAGCCCAGCGTGGCGGCGTATTCGCCTAAAAGCCGTGCGGATGCGAGCGAAGCCGATGTGGGCAGTCCGTCGAAGATGCCGCCCGACTCGACAATCGTCGCTCGCGGGCGCAATGCCCTCAATGTGAGACCGTCGTACATGGATGTGCCGTGGCATGAGAGGGCGTATTCGGCGTTGCCGTAACTGCGCAGCAGGACGATGTGCGAGCCGTGGTCGGGATAGCCGTTCTGTATCAGAAGCCGTTCGACAGCCGCCGCGGTGCGTCCCGTGTCGAGTCCCGACGGAGCGCGGCGGATGCGCCACGACGCCGCGTCGAGCAACTCCATGCGCCGCTGCATCTGCAATGCCCGGTGTCCGTCGGTACGTATGTACTGGTAGACGAACGGGGCGTCGCTGTCGGCGGATGCGTCGATGAACCTGCCGTTTTTATATATGGTATCGTCCATGGCAGCGGAGTTTACATAAGGATTTTCAACAGAAGTTCGCGCAGCAGTTCGGCGTCCGACGAGCCGCCCGTATTGACACCCTTGCTCTTGGCGTCGTACTCGCGCAGCAGTCCGAGGACGTTGAATACCTTGCGGTTGTTCCAGAGTGCGGCAGTCTGTTTGAGTTCGCGCAGGGCGTAGATGTTGCCCGTTTTGAGGATGCCGAGCAACTCGGGGTCGGACGGGAACGGCACCTGCCTATACTGGGTCTGCCAGCGCAGGTAGTTCACGATGAATATCTCGCGGAACGTCCCGAACAGTGCCAGAATCGTCAGCAGCAGCGGATACTCCTTCGGGTTGCGCGACAGGTGGTCGGCGATGGTGAGCGCGCGGCGGATGTCCTTGGTCGCCACTGCCTTGCACAACTCGAAGTTGTTGAATTCCTTCGATATGCCGATGTACTCCTCGATGGTGTCGGTCGTTATGCGGCGGTTGTCGGAAGGCAGCGAGACCGTCAGTTTCGAGAGTTCGTTGCCGATGCGCGAGATGTTGGTGCCGAGGTGGTTCACGAGCAGTTCGATGCTCGACGGGTCGATTTCCAGCCCTTTCGAGCGGACAAATCCACCGAGCCACTCCTTGATTTCGTAGTCGCGCGGACGCACCGACTCGAACACGACGCCGTTCGCGGCGCAGGTCTTGTAGAGTTGCTGGCGGCGGTCGGCGTTCTTCTCCTTGTGGCAGATTACGAGTATGGTCGATTTCTGCGGCTTGGCGGTGTAGGACGCGAGCAGTTCGAGCCGGTCGAGCCGCTGCGCCTCCTTGACGATGATTACCTCGTAGTTGCCCATCATCGGCACCTGACGGCAGTAACTCGCCACCGTGCCTCCGTCGGTGTCGCGACCGTAGAGCATTATCTGGTTGAACGACCGTTCCGCCTCGTCGAGGACGGTGGTCGCCAGTTTCTCGCACAGAGCGTCGATGAAATAGGGTTCTTCGCCCATCAGCAGATAGACGGGCGCGTATTTGCGGGCGTCGATGTCTGCCGACAGGCGGCGGAAATCGGCTTCGCAGTCCTTGAATCTTATCGCACTCTTTGCCATTTTAGAAACTGTTTTGAAATTTATTATATCATGTTTTGCGGTTGATGCCGGAAATCGTTTCGGATAATCCGTGAATAAAATTCAAAACGGTTTCACAGTATTTCCCTGTAAATACGCAGTATGTTTTCCGTCGAGTTATCGATGCGGTAGCGGTCGTCGATGCGCATGCCGACGAGCCATACTATGTCGTCGCCCGACACGAGTACGAACTGGCGGTTCTTCTCAATCATCGACACCTTGCGGTCTATCAGATAGTCGCTTACCTTCTTGCGACCCGTCATGCCGAACGGTATGAACCAGTCTCCCTCGCGCCAGCGGCGCAGGCGGAGCGGGTAGCGCAACTTGCTCTCGTCGATGAGCGCGACGTCGTGCGGCACGCTGTAATCGGTGATGTTGTCGATGTCGGTGTGGTCGAAATAGAGCACCGAATTGCCGCAGTAACTGCGCATCGCGTTCTGCTCGACCACCGTCTCGCAACTGTCGTCGTCGCCGATGCGCGTTACGGCGACGTTGCCGCGGTCGATGCAGGCGACGTATTCGCGCGAATAGAACCGCTTGCCCGTCAGCCCCTGTTCGAGCGCGCGGCAGAGTTCGTCCACGACGTCGCCCTTGAATCCGTAGGAGGAGTTGAGCAGTTCGTATATCACGAAGTTGCGCGGGAAGGCGGTGTCGATGCGGTCGGCGTAAATCGTGTCCACCCCGTCGCGGCTCTCGGTCGCGATGTCGCGTATCTTGGCTATCGCCGACTCGACGAACTGCTGCGCGTCGTTGAGGCGGTAGAGGTTGCCGCGCATTATGGAGGTGAACTTGGGGTTTATCTCGCGAATCATCGGCACTATTCCCAGCCGAATCTTGTTGCGCAGGTATTTGGTCGAACGGTTCGACGAATCCTCGCGGAACGGAATGCGCCTGGCGACGGCGTATTCCAGAATCTCCTTGCGCGAGGCGAACATCAGCGGTCGCACGACCTTGCCCATGCGGTGGTTGATGCCCGTAAGCCCTTTCAGCCCCGTGCCGCGCAGCAGGTTGATGAAGAACGTCTCTATCGAGTCGTCCATGTGGTGCGCCACCGAGATGACGTTGTAGCCGTGTTCGTCGCAGAGTTCGTAGAACCATGCGTAGCGCAGGCGGCGGGCAGCCATCTCCATCGACTCGCCCGTGCGCTCCATCTCGCCGACGGTGTCGAACCGCCGGTTGTAGCAGACCACGCCGTATTTGGCGGCTTCGCGGGCGACGACCTCCTCGTCCTCGTCGCTTTCGGCACCGCGCAGCCCGAAGTTGCAGTGGGCGACGCCGATGTCGTAGCCCGACTCGGCGAACAGCGACAGCATCACCATCGAATCGACTCCGCCCGACACCGTCAGCAGTATCTTGTCGTCGCGGGTGAAGAGCGAGTGGCGTTCGATGTATTTCCCGAAATTGTCTATCAGTGCGTTGTTGTGCATGACGTGTTGTACTATAATATGTTTACCTCCGTTTCGATGTCGATGCCGAACGTTTCGCGCACCTTCGCCTGGACGCTGCGGGCGAAACCGATTACCTCGCCGCCCGTCGCTCCTCCCAGATTTATCAGGACGAGAGCCTGCCGCGAGTGGACGCCCACACGACCTTCGGAGTATCCTTTCAATCCCGCCTTGTCTATCAGCCAGCCTGCCGCGAGTTTCGCCTTCGTGCCGTCGGCGGCGGGGTAGAGCGGCATGTCGGGATATTGCGCTTTGAGCCGTTCGGCGACTGCCGTATCGACTACCGGATTCTTGAAGAAACTGCCCGCATTGCCCGTAACCGCCGTGTCGGGGAGTTTGCTGCGGCGTATCGAGCATATCGCGTCGCGGATGTTGCGCAGCGTCGCTCCTCCGCGCGCCTCGACCTCGCGGACGACATCGCCGTAACCGAGATTGGGCTTGGAGGTCTTCGACAGCCGGAATTCGACGGCGGTGATTATGACGCGACCTTTGAGCGAGCGTTTGAATATGCTGTCGCGATACCCGAATCCGCACTCCTCGGCGGCGAGCGTCGCGAAATCGCCATGCTCGGGACGGAAAATCTCGACGCGGGTTATCGTGTCCTTCGCCTCCGCACCGTATGCGCCGATGTTCTGGACGGGTGCCGCACCGACCTTGCCGGGGATGAGCGACAGATTTTCGGTTCCCCAAAGTCCGCGGGCGACGCACCATTCGACGAAGTCGTCCCACTCGACGCCTGCGCCGACCTTTACCGTCAGGCTCGCGTCATCCTCCGCCACGATTTCCGTTTCGCGGTTGCACGGCACGACGAGCGTCTTCTCGACATCGTGCGTGAAAAGAATGTTGTTGCCGCCGCCGAGAGCCATCCACTCTCCGTGAATGTGCGAAGCGAAGAGTTCGGGCAGTTCGTCGGCACGGTCGAACTCCGCCAGCCGCGCGGCACGCTGTACGACGTGGAAACTGTTGCGCTCCCGCAGGTCGGTATTTTCAAAAATGCGAATCATAGTGTGGCAAAGATAATGATAATTTCGATAGGGTCTTTAAGGTCGTTAAAGACTTTAAGGGCTTTAAGGACGGCTGTCCGAGAAAAATTTCCGCAAAAGGCGGATTATTTGCAGGAA
Organism: uncultured Alistipes sp.; assembly: GCA_905213895.1. Taxonomy (GTDB): domain Bacteria; phylum Bacteroidota; class Bacteroidia; order Bacteroidales; family Rikenellaceae; genus Alistipes. The sequence goes on along the minus strand of CAJMKE010000015.1, from coordinate 6,070 downwards.
AATTCTTAACTTTGATAAATTAACCGACTTAAACTACTATGTTCACAGAAAAAGACATCGAACAGATTCGACGCCACGGATTGTCAGTGGAGCAGGTCGAACGGCAAATGGAAAATTTCCGGCGCGGATTCCCGTCGCTGCCCGTCGTGGCGGCGGCATCGCCGCAGGACGGCATAACCGTACTCTCGCCCGAGGGGGTCGCGGCTGCCGTCGAATCATACGAACGCCGTGCCGACGGACTGTCGGTGGTCAAGTTCGTTCCGGCATCGGGAGCGGCTACGCGAATGTTCAAGGAACTGTTCGAGTTCGTGAACGACGGCAAGCGTGGCAAGGGTATCGATAATCTGCTCGAAAATATCGAAAAATTCGCATTCTATCCCGAACTCCGCAAGGCGGTCGCCGACTTTTCGGACGACCGTGCGGTCGTGGCGGCAATCATAGGCGACGGGCTGAACTACGGCGCGAAACCGAAGGGTCTGGTAACGTTCCACAGTTATCCCGACGGCGCGCGCAAGGCTGTCGAGGAGCATCTGGTCGAGGGTGCGCAGTACGGAGCGTCGCACGGCGTGTCGCGCATCCATTTCACCGTGTCGCCCGAACATGAGGCTGGCTTCCGCGCGCTGTTGGAGGAGCGTCTGCCATATTACGAGCGGCGTTTCGGCATAAAGTACGACATCTCGTTCTCGCAGCAGAAACCCTCGACCGACACCATCGCCGCTACGCCTGGCAACGAGCCGTTCCGCACCGACGGCGGCGAATTGCTTTTCCGCCCAGCGGGACACGGTGCGCTGATTGAGAATCTCGACGAGATAGATGCCGACATCATATTTATAAAGAATATAGACAACGTTACGACCGATGCCCGCCGCGGCGATACCGTAGTGTTCAAAAAGGTGCTTGCTGGCGTGCTGCTCGACAGACAGGAACGGACGTTCGCCCATCTGCGCGCCCTGCGTGCGGGCGATGCCGATTTGGCGGAGGTCGCCGGTTTCATCCGTCGCGAACTGTGCGTGAAACTGCCCGAAAATTACGATGCTGCACTGCTCGAAAAGATTCTCGACCGCCCTGTCCGCGTATGCGGAATGGTGCGCAACGAGGGCGAACCCGGCGGAGGACCATTTTGGGTTAAGGCGGACGACGGCACGGTTTCGCTCCAAATCGCCGAGTCGAGCCAGATTTCGGTGGAGGACATGCCGCTGATGAAGGGCGCGACGCACTTCAATCCGGTCGATTTGGTCTGCGGCGTGAAGCGTTGCGACGGCTCGAAATTCGATTTGAAACGGTTCGTGGACCCGTCTACGGGATTCATCTCGTCCAAGTCGAGCGGCGGTCGCGAGTTGAGGGCGCAGGAGTTGCCGGGTCTGTGGAACGGTGCGATGGCGCATTGGAACACGATTTTCGTCGATGTGCCGATTTCGACGTTCTCGCCAGTGAAGGTCGTGCAGGATTTGCTCCGACCGCAGCATCAGTAAGAGTGCCGCTCAGGTACAGGCTTAAAGTCCTTAGGGTCCTTAAAGCCTTTAAGGACTTTAATAATTCCGCGGGGTATCCCTGCGTCGTGTCGCTCGAAATGTCCGAAATTGCAGAATGGCGGATTTCGGGTTTGGCAGGGCGGAAAAATTTGTTTATATTTGCACGGCTTATCGAAGATAAGGCAGTGTGCAGCGGAGACGAAATATAGCGATTACGTCCGTTCCCGACGATTCGGGTGCGGAATTTGTCGTGTGTGTCCGCGCGAAAAAAGCGGAATGACGAAAAATATCGAAATTAAACGAAATATCTTATGGATAACAAATTGAAAGAACTCACCGACAAACTCTACGGCGAGGGTTTGGAGAAGGGACGCGCCGAAGCGGAGCGTCTGGTGGCGGACGCCGAAGCCAAAGCGGCGAAAATCGTTGCCGAAGCCGAGGAGAAGGCTGCTCAAATCGTCAGGAAAGCCGAGGAGAAGGCTGCCGATGTCGAGAAGAACTCGATGACCGAAATCGCCCTCGCAGGCAAGCAGGCGGTAGCCAAAATCAAGAACGAAATCGCCGACCTCGTCATCGCGAAATCGACCGACGAGGCGTTGAAGGGCGCGGCTCTCGATGCCGACTTCATCAAGTCGATGCTGCTCGAAGTGGCGAAGAACTGGAACGGCGCAGGCTCGAAGACCGAGTTGAAGGCTCTGCTGCCCGAGACTGCCGAGAAGGAGTTCGCCGCACGTTTCGGTGCATCGGCGGGCGAACTACTCGCTGCGGGCATCGAGGTGGGTTACTCGAAGGACGTGCGCAGCGGATTCAAGATAGGAGAGAAGAACGGCGGATACTACATTTCGTTCACCGACGAGAGTTTCGCCGCTCTGATGCACGAATATCTGCGCGAGAAGTTTTCACGAATGCTGTTCGAGTAGGGTATGTTCGGTAGGGATTATTACGCACTCGTATCGGGTTTCCGCGAATACGCGCTGGATGCCGAGACCAAGGGTTTCGACATCGAGGCTATATTGGCTGAAATCGAAGAGTCGTTGTCGGCGCGCGACATGAAGTGCGTCCGCCTGCTCTATGCCTACTACGACTGCGAGAACATCGTCGCTCTGCACAACGACTGTACGGCGCACAACCGTCTCGGCAGACTGTCAGCCGAGGAGTCGGAGCAGGAGATGCGGTCGCCGAAACTTCTGCCGGAGCGCATTGCCCGCGTGCTGCGCGCATACGCCAATCCCGAGGGCGAGGATGCCGAGGAACTGGATATGACGCTTTCGTTCGCCCGCGCGCTGTTCGGTGCGTATTACGAGGAGTGCGCCGCTTCGCCGTCGCGTTTCCTGCGCGAGTGGTCGGAGTTCGACCGCACGCTGCGCAACGTGATTGCCGCGGCAACCGCCCGTTCACAGGGCATTCCGGTCGAGACGGTAACCGTCGGCGGCGGCGAAATCGTCGAGCAGTTGCAGCGCAGTTCGGCTGCGGATTTCGGTCTGCGCGGAGAACTTCCGTATATGGATGCGGTCATCGCCGTGGTGAACGACGAACACAACATGCTCGAAAAGGAGCGTCGGATAGACCGCATACGCTGGGACATGGCGTCGGAACTCTCGACGTTCGACTATTTCGACATCGATGCGGTGCTGGCGTACCTCGTCAAGGTAAATATGGTCGCGCGGTGGAGTCTGCTCGACCGCAAGTACGGTCGCGAGATGTTTGAGAGGTTGATGTCTGAACTCGACAGTGGTGAATTGATACGGCAGGGAATTGATAAATAAAATATAAAAATACAATAATGAATACAACAGGACGTGTAAACGGTATCATCTCGAACATCGTTATCGTCAAAGCCGACGGTCCGGTCGGTCAGAACGAAATCTGCTATGTTCGATGCGGCGATACCAAGATGATGGCGGAGGTCATCAAGGTGATAGGCGACGACGCCTATGTGCAGGTTTACGACTCGACGCGAGGTCTGAAAATCGGCGACAGCGTGGAATTTGCCGGACACATGCTCGAAGCGACGCTCGCTCCGGGTCTGCTTTCGCGCAACTACGACGGTTTGCAGAACGACTTGGAGAAGATGGAGAGCCTCTTCATCGAGCGCGGTTCGATAACCGACCCGATAGATTTCGAGCGCAAGTGGGAATTCAAGCCGCTCGCGCAGGTCGGCGACAAGGTGTCGGCGGCTTCGTGGCTCGGCGAGGTGCAGGAGCAGTGGGTGGCACACAAAATCATGGTGCCGTTCATCATGACGGGCAACTATACCGTCAAGAGCATCGCCGCTGCGGGCGAATACAAGGTTACGGACACGATTGCTACGCTGGCTGACGCCGACGGCAACGAATATCCGGTTACGATGGTGCAGCGTTGGCCTGTTAAGCAGGCTGTGAGATGCTATACGGAGAAGCCGCGTCCGTCGAAGGTGATGGAGACTGGCGTGCGCGCGATAGATACGTTCAACCCGCTTGCCGAGGGCGGTACGGGATTCATCCCCGGTCCGTTCGGTGCGGGCAAGACGGTGTTGCAGCACGCGATTTCCAAGCAGGCTGATGCCGACATCATCATCATCGTGGCGTGCGGCGAGCGTGCAAACGAGGTGGTTGAAATCTTCAAGGAGTTCCCGGAACTCGTCGACCCGCGCACGGGACACAAACTGATGGAGCGTACGATTATCATCTGCAACACGTCGAACATGCCGGTCGCTGCCCGCGAGGCTTCGGTCTACACGGGTATGACAATCGGCGAGTACTACCGCTCGATGGGATTGAAGGTGCTGGTAATGGCTGACTCGACGTCGCGCTGGGCGCAGGCTCTGCGAGAGATGTCGAACCGTTTGGAGGAGTTGCCTGGTCAGGATGCGTTCCCGATGGACCTGTCGGCGATTATCTCGAACTTCTATGCCCGCGCGGGACTGGTGAAACTCACCAACGGCGCGACGGGTTCGGTTACGTTCCTCGGTACGGTGTCGCCTGCGGGCGGTAACCTCAAAGAGCCGGTTACCGAATCGACGAAGAAGGCTGCGCGCTGCTTCTACGCACTGTCGCAGGGTCGTGCCGATTCGAAGCGTTATCCGGCTATCGACCCGATAGAATCCTACTCGAAATACCTCGAATATCCGGAGGTGGAGGAGTATCTGGGCGAGAAAATCGAGAAGGACTGGGTACAACTCGTCTACCGTGGCAAGACCATTGTGCAGCGGGGCAAGGAGGCGAACGACCAAATCAACATCCTCGGCGACGACGGCGTGCCGGTGGAGTATCACGAGCGTTTCTGGAAGAGCGAACTCATCGACTTCGTGGTGTTGCAGCAGGATGCGTTCGACGACATCGACGCCAACTGCCCGATGGAGCGTCAGCAGATGATGTACAAGATGGTACTCGACATCTGCGACCGCTCGTTCGGTTTCGCCGATTTCGAGGCTTGCTCGAAGTTCTTCAAGGGACTTATCAACCTGTTCCGCCAGATGAACTATTCGGAGTGGAAGAGCGACAAGTTCTATGACTACCAAAAGCAGATTGAAAACTATGTTTCGGAACAGAGCAAATAAGGGGGAAGCGTTATGACAACACGAGCATTTCAGAAAATATATACCAAAATCGACAACATTACCAAGGCGACCGTTACGCTCCGTGCGACGGGCGTAGGCAATGACGAACTCGCCACCGTGGGCGGCAAACTCGCGCAGGTGGTGAAGATTATGGGCGACAACGTTACGTTGCAGGTATTCGCCGGCACGGAGGGTCTTGCTACGAACTCGGAGGTCGTCTTCCACGGCGAACCGCCGAAGTTGAAGGTGTCGGACAATCTCGCCGGACGCTTCTTCAACGCCTATGGCGAACCGCTCGAAGGCGGCGAGCAGATAGAGGGCGAGGCGCGCGAAATCGGCGGACCTACCGTCAATCCGTTCCGCCGCTTGCAGCCGTCCGAACTCATCGCGACGGGTATCGCGGGCATCGACCTCAACAACACTATCGTTACGGGACAGAAGATTCCGTTCTTCGCCGACCCCGACCAGCCGTACAACGCCGTGATGGCTAACGTGGCTCTGCGCGCCAAGGCGGACAAAATCATCCTCGGCGGAATGGGTCTGACGAACGACGACTTCCTCTACTTCAAGCAGGTGTTTGAGAACGCCGGTGCGCTCGACCGTATCGTGTCGTTCGTCAATACGACCGAAAATCCTCCGGTGGAGCGTCTGCTCGTACCGGACATGGCACTGACGGCTGCCGAATATTTCGCCGTCGACAAGGGCGAGAAGGTGCTGGTGCTGCTCACCGACATGACGCTGTACGCCGATGCGCTCGCAATCGTGTCGAACCGTATGGACCAGATTCCGTCGAAAGACTCGATGCCGGGTTCGCTCTATTCCGACCTCGCGAAGATTTACGAGAAGGCGGTGCAGTTGCCTAACGGCGGTTCGATTACGATTATCGCCGTAACAACCCTTTCGGGCGGCGACATCACCCACGCCATTCCGGATAACACGGGTTACATCACCGAGGGACAGTTGTTCCTGCGCAACGACTCCGATACGGGCAAGGTCATCATCGACCCGTTCCGTTCGCTGTCGCGTCTGAAACAGTTGGTGATCGGCAAGAAGACCCGCG
>CAJMKE010000014.1 GCA_905213895.1 uncultured Alistipes sp. | reverse complement strand
AGAGCCGAATCCGAGACTTGAACTCGGGACCCCTTCATTACGAGTGAAGTGCTCTACCACTGAGCTAATTCGGCAGACGACTGAATCGTTCGAGGTGCAAATATCGCAATTTTTTCTTTAATCATGCAAATTATTGCGAAAATTTTATGCGCAGAGTGCAACATTTTCTCGGAAAGAGCCTAAATTTGTGGTACAAAACCGACTCGAAATGATAACCTTTCTAATTTGTCTCGCGCTGCTCGTCGCAGCATACTTCACCTACGGGCGTTACTTGGAGCGCGTCTGCCGCATCGACCCGACCGCCGACGTACCGAGCCGACGGCTATACGACGGCGTCGATTACGTGCCGATGCCGCGCTGGCGCGTATTCCTCATCCAACTGCTCAACATCGCCGGCATAGGACCGATTTTCGGCGCGATACTGGGCGCATGTTTCGGTCCGGTCGCATTCCTCTGGATAACGTTCGGCGGCATATTCATGGGCGCGATGCATGATTTCGTGTCGGGCGTCATACTCGTGCGCAACGACGGGTTGAGCATCCCCGAAATCGTCGGTCGCTATCTCGGCGGCGGCATGAAGCAGTTCATGCGGCTGTTCTCGATAGTGCTGCTCGTGCTGGTCGGCGTCGTGTTCCTGCGCTCGCCCGCGAGCATCCTCGGACAGATGGTTCCGCAGGTCTCCTACCACACGTGGATAGGAATAATCATCGTCTACTACTTCGTCGCCACGCTGCTGCCGATAGACAAAATCATCGGCAAACTCTATCCGCTATTCGGTGCAGCACTGATATTCATGGCACTGGGGCTTATGGGCGCGATACTGTTAGGCGGCTACGAAGTGCCTGAAATGACGACGTTCCGCAACTTCCAACTCGCGCCGGAGACGATGCCCATCGTGCCGACGCTCTTCATAACCATCGCCTGCGGTGCGATTTCGGGCTTCCACGCCACGCAGTCGCCGATGATGGCGCGCTGCGTGAACAACGAAGCCGAGTGCCGCTCGGTATTCTACGGCGCGATGATTTCCGAATCGATAATCGCCCTCGTCTGGGCTGCCGTAGCGATGGCGTTCTTCGGCGGTGCCGACGGACTGTCGCACACGCTCGCCGAACACGGCAACAACGCCGCATGGGCGGTCAACACCGTTTCGCGCGGCACGCTCGGCATCGTCGGCGGCATACTCGCCGTACTCGGCGTGGTCGCAGCACCGATTACGTCGGGCGACACGGCGTTCCGCTCGGCGCGACTGATAGTGGCGGACATCTTCCGCATCGACCAGCGCAGCAAACTGCGCCGCCTCGCAATCGCCGTTCCGCTGTTCGCCGTCGGCATCGGCATCACGTTCGTCGATTTCGACGTCGTGTGGCGTTACTTCTCGTGGACGAACCAGGCTCTGGCGACCGTAGTGCTGTGGTGCATAGTCGTATATCTCAACCTCGGACGCCGCAACGTGTGGGTTGCACTGCTGCCCGCCGTATTCATGACGTTCGTATGCTCGTCGTTCGTATTCGTGTCGCCGCAATTCTTCGGAATGGGCGCGACGACGACCGCCTACATCGGCGGTGCGGTCGCGACGGCGGTTCTCACGGCGGCAATGTGCGTCCGGCTGCGGCGCGACAGACGCAACAACCGAATTTAGTTATTCCCTACAAACGATGAAACGCAACATCATATTCGTCATCGAACTCTTCTTCACGACGCTGGCTCTGATGGCGGCGCAGAAAATCGTATTCCTGCTGCGCTATGCCTCACTGTCCGCCGAAGCCGCACCGCTCGACTATCTGCGGACGATATGGCACGGGCTAAGCCTCGACGCCACCGTCGCGGGCTACGTCGTCGCCCTGCCGCTGCTTATGGCAATCGCCGCAATATGGCTGCCGTCGCGGAGGTGGCATACGGCGACGCACGTGTTCCTGCTCGTGTGCGCGGCTGCCGTGGCTGTTATCTTCGCCGTCAATCTCGGGCTCTACGAATATTGGGCGTTCCCGCTCGACGCATCGGTGTTCCAATATCTCGCCTCGCCGAAGGAGGCTGCCGCGAGCGTAACGCCAGGCGAGTGGGCAGGCTATACCTTCGCCGCCGTCGCATATTTCGCCGTCATGGCGGCTTGCTACCGCGGGCTGCTGCGCGGCTATCATCCCGAAGCGAAAAGCGAAAAACGCATCACCGGTTCTATAATCCTATTGTTTTTAGGATGTTGTACCTTTTTAGCGATTCGGGGGGGGGAGAATGTGGTTACGGCAAACATATCGAAAGTCTATTTCGGCAACAACATGTTTCTTAACCACGCAGCAGTCAATCCGGTATTTTCACTGGTTTCGTCGGCGACCTATGCCGACGGTTCGGCGAAAGAGTACGACTTCTTCGCCGAGAACGAGTGTGCGGAGGCATTCGAGAGCCTGCGCGGCGACCGGCTGCCGGTCTGCGGCACGGACACGCTTCTGCGCGTGCGCCGACCCGACGTGATACTGATTCTCGCCGAGAGTTTCGGACGCTCGACGGTCGATGCTCTCGTCGACGGCGAACCCGTCGCGCCGAATTTCCAAAAACTGAAAGGCGAGGGCATATATTTCGACAACCTGATAGCCAATTCGTTCCGCACCGACCGCGGTACGGTAGCCGTATTGAGCGGATTTCCGCCCCAGACCAAGTCGTCGATAATGAAGAACCCGTCCAAGAGCCGTCATCTGCCGTCCGTAGCCCGTTCGCTGCGGCGCGAGGGCTATGCGACGAGTTTCGTCTACGGCGGCGACCCCGACTTCACCAACACGTCATCTTACCTCTACGGCACGGGCTTCGACCGCATCGTCGGGCAGCACGACCTGCGAATCGACGCGCCGACCTCCAAGTGGGGCTACGCCGACGACGTCATGGCCGACGCGTTCATCCGCCACACGGAGGAGTGCCGGTGCTGCGGCAAGCCGTTTTTCGCCGTATGGCTCACACTGTCGAGCCACGAGCCGTTCGACGTACCTATGGAGCGTTTCGACGACCGTATGCTGAACTCCATGGCATTCGCCGACGAGTGCATCGGTCGCGTCGTCGATGCGCTGCGCCGCTCGCCCAAGTGGGATGACACGCTCGTGGTCATCGTCGCCGACCACGCCTATCCCTACCCTTACGGTATCGCAGGAAACGCCGTCGGGCGGCACCGCATACCGATGCTCTGGACGGGAGGCGCAGTGAAACGTCCTGCCATCGTCGACACCTATGCCTCGCAGACCGACATCGCGGCGACGCTGCTCGCGCAGATGGGCATCGCCCACGACGACTACCCTTTCAGCCGCGACATTTTCGACCCGCGGCTGCCCAAGTTCGGCTACTACGTATTCAACGACGGCTTCGGCGTCGTCGACACCGACGGAGCGACGATATTCGACTGCACCGCCGGACGCGTGATTTCGCCCGACAGCACGGAGCGGCATCTGCGCACAGGCAGAACGCTGCTCCAAACGACATACAAAATGATAGAATCAATGCAATGAAGAAAAGTCCGTTAAAACTCAAACCCACAGAGAATCAGACTTTCATACTCGCAGGCAGCGGCGACGAGGGCGACCTCGTGCGCCGGCTCGGACTCTCGCACGAGGAGGAGCGGCGCGGCGACTTCCGCAGCGCGTGCAGCGAACGCTACGAGGCGTTCCGGCTCATCGTCGATGCGTTGCCCGAGGACGAGGCGGTCGAACTCGACCGCAACCATGCCAACACGCGTGCGGGGCTGGAAATAATCTACGGCTCGACGATAGACAACTATCTGGCGGGCGATTTCGAACTCGCGGCGGCACAGGCTGAGATGCTGCTCGACTGCGACCCCGAGGATTCGATGGGTGCGACGCCGACGCTCGCGCTATGCTACATCGCGCTCGGCGAATGGGACTGTTTCGACGACATACTGCCCGACATCGACGACCGCTCGGCACTGCATGCGCTGCTCGAAGCGTGGGCGTCGTTCGTCCGCACGGGCAAAGCCGACGCGCAGGCACTCGCGAACCTGCGCCGTCATCGCACCGTCGCCGACGAACTGCGCGCAGCCGACCATCCGACGGACGACGCCTACCTGCGCGACATCTCGTCGGAGCGACCGTCGCAGGCGGCTCTCGCCCGCGAACTGTGGCTTCGATGCGAACCCGTAATGATGCTCTACCCCGAATTCGCGGAGGAGTTGAAGCGGTTGTAGCAGGGAGAAGAGGTTTGCTTTTTCGCGGGAGGTTAAACCTCCCGCGAAATCGTTAAAGACTTTAATGACCTTAAAGTCATTAGGGTCATTAGGGTCGTTAGGGTCAGCCGACGACATTGTCGGCGGCTATAAAAGAGTGCGGGCGGATAACCGCCCGCGCAATCATTATGAATCGCTCCGTCTACTGCCGACCGGCAAGAGCTTCGGCGACGACGAACGTGCTGCCGCCGATGAAGAGCATGTCCTCCGGCGCGAGAATCCCGCGGGCGCGGGCGACAGCCTCGGCGACGCTCGGTGCGGACTCGCAGTCCAGACCCAGTTTCGCGGCGACCGTCATTATATCCTCCGGCTTCGCGGCGCGCTCCATGTCGGCGCGGGTGAAGATATAGTGGGCGTCGGCGGGCATCAGAGACAGCATCTTCTCGATGTCCTTGTCGGCGCAGAATCCCATGACGCAGCACAGCCGTTCAACCTTGCGGCGGCGCAACTGTTCGCCGACGAGAGCCAGTCCGTGGGCGTTGTGTCCCGTGTCGCAGACCGTCAGCGGCGCGGTGCCGAGAATCTCCCAGCGACCGTGGAACGACGTTATCTCGGTAACGTTGTTCAGACCCTCGACGAATGCACGGCGGCTGATTGAGAGCGGCGTATTCTGATGCAGATAGTCCGCCACGGCGCATACCACGGTGAGGTTGCTGCGCTGGTATTCGCCCAAAAGCCCCAGCCGCAACTGGTACTCCTGCCCGTCGCGGGTGCGCACCATGTCGAATACCTGCTTGCCGTCCGCCTCGCCCGAACCGCGGCACTCGAACGCCTCCTCGGCATAAATCACCTCCGAACGCATGTCGTCCGCAATCTCCTCTATCACGAGATTGTAGTTGGGATTGCGTTCGCCCACGACCACCGGAATGCTCTTCTTGATGATTCCGCCCTTCTCGCGCGCGATTTTCGGCAGCGAGTCGCCCAAAAGCGCGGTGTGTTCGAGACCCACGTTGGTTATCACGCTGATAACGGGTATCACGATGTTCGTCGCGTCGAGCCGACCGCCAAGTCCCGTCTCGACCACAGCCACCTCGACGTCGCTCTGCGCGAAATAGTCGAACGCGAGCGCGGTCGTCATCTCGAAGAACGAGAGTTCGCACTCCTCCATGTCGCGGCGGTACTTGTCGACGAAATTGACTATCTTCTGTTTGGAAATCATCTCGCCGTTCACCTTTATCCGCTCGCGGAAGTCGTTGAGGTGCGGCGACGTGAACAGACCCGTCTGGTAGCCCGCCTGTTGGAAAATCGCCGCCAGCATGTGGGACACCGACCCCTTGCCGTTGGTGCCTGCCACGTGGATTACGAAATAGTTGCGCTGCGGATTGCCGATTTTGCGGCAGAATTCGGCAACGCGTTCCAGCCCCGGTTTGTAGGCGGTTGCGCCCTTGTCCTGAAACGAGGGCATCGACGAATAGAGAAATTCGACGGTTTCGGAATAGTTCATATTGTCAGTCTACAAGATAAAAGCGTTTTTTGGCGCGGTATGCCACGAAATAGAGCAGGCACAGCCCCGCGATATAGAGCGACAGACGACCGATATAGTCGCCGAAGCGGGTGTAGAACGTAACGCGGTCGTTCAGCCGGATGTCAGCCGTAATCACTCCGCGTTTGTCCCAGCCGAGCCGTTCGATGTCGTCGCCGCGGGAGTCGATGAATCCCGATACGCCCGTATTCGCGCTGCGGGCGATGTCGCGGCGATGCTCGATGGCGCGCAGACGGCAGAACGAGAACAGGAACTTGTGTCCCGGCGTATTGCCCCACCAGCCGTCATTGGAAATCACGAACAGAGCCTGAGCCCCGTTGCGGACGAAGCCGCCCATATAGTTGCCGTACAGACCCTCGTAGCAGATTGCCGGAGCGACCTTCACTCCGCCGGCAACGAAAGGTTCGGTCTTCGTGCCTATACCCAGTTGCCCCATCGTGCCGCCCAAATCGACCGAGAACACCTCGGCGTCGCGCAGCCATACGGGAGTGGTCTCGACGCCTACGACCAGTTTGCCCTTGTGGTGCAACTGCACGTTCGAGGCGGTCGAGTCGATGCCGATTGCCGAGTTGTAGAGGTCGTAGTAGATGCCCTCCGAGCAGCGGGCGGTCGGCGAACCCTTCGCGCGTCCGTATATGTCGACGGTCTCGCAGCCCGCAATGACCGTTGCCGGCGAACGGCGCATGCGAAGCACCTCCGAAATCCGTTCCGCGATACGCGCATCGCCGAGGAAATCGACGTTGAGCGTCGCTCCGAGCGACGTTTCGGGCATCAGCACGAACTGCGCCGAATCGGGAACCTCCGCGAGCAGTCCGAGCAGGTTCTCCTGCTGCCATACCGTATCGCCGTTGAACTTGTCGTAACAATCGACGTCGGGCTGTATCGCCGACACGCAGATTTTCTCGCGCCCCTCGTAGCGTTCGCCCTCGGGCGACTCCATGGCGTAAAGCACCAGCGACGCTCCCATAGGCAGCAGCAGCGCGACTGTGGCGGCAGTCCAGACGCCCTTGCGGAACGTCAGCAGCGACTGCAACGCAAGGATATTGACGACAAGCACCCACAGCGAACCGCCGAAGACGCCCGTATATTCGTACCACTGCACCGACCACGTATCGTCCGAAAAACCGTTGCCCAGCACGAGCCACGGGAACGAGAGTGCGGGAGCCTGCGTGTAGATGTATTCGGTCGCAATCCACGCCGACACGAACAGCACGTAGGCGAGACCTTTCGGCGCGCGTTTGGAGACGGTGTGGAACAGCATGAACGCCACGAGGTTCCACCACGTGGAGATTATCGCCGCGGTAATCGGACCGAGAGGCGTGGCTTTCCAGACCCACCATATCGTGAATGCGTTCCAGAGCATGAATGTAAGTGTCGCCCAGCCGAGCATCCTGAACCAGTTGCGCAGCGAGCCGTCGTACTCGGCACTGATGAGCATCAGCGGCACGAACGCCACGAAGAGCGGCAGTCCGCCCGCACCGAGCCAGCCCGACGATAGCAGCAATGCCGAAACAAGGCTGAAAATCAGGCGGTGTTTCGTCGACAGTTTTCTCTTTAATCGTATCATACCCGCAAATATACGAATAAGCGCAAGGAATGCCAAATAAATTTGGCATTCCTTGCGCTATCCAACGACCTTAAAGTCCTTAGGGTCTTTAAGGACTTTAAGGAGAAAACCTCCCTGCCGACCTTAAAGCACCGGCACCGCCGGTGCGCGACCTTAAAGACTTTAAAGACCCTAATAAACCGGCACGTGAGCCCCCCTACTTCGACCTCTTGATGTCCTTGATGCGCAACTGGGTGGTTACGTTGCCGCGGTAGTGGTTCTCAACTATCTGGTAGCAGATGTCTATCGGTCGTCCCGAGCGCACCCACTCGTAATGGGTCGGCTGCTGGAACGCGATAGTCTGTATCCGCGTATTCGGTTTCTGCGTCTGCATCAGGTCCATGCGCAGGTGTTCAGCCTCCGCGCCGACCAGTTTTGCGTCGCCGCCATTGATGACGCCGCGCGTGGCGAACACCGGAGCGTTATTGCCCGGTCCGAACGGCTGGAAGCGGTTCAGTTCGTCATGGAACTTGGGCGTGATGTCCGAAAAAAGGAGCATACTGTCGATTTCGACCTGCGGAACGAGAATCCGCGGGTCGATGTTCTGCTCGACATACTCGTCGAAGCGGCGGGCGAACTCCTCGACATTCTCCGGCTTCATCGTCAGTCCGGCGGCATACATGTGTCCGCCGAAGTTTTCGAGCAGGTCCGAACACGACTCCACCGCCTGATAGAGGTCGAAACCCGGTATCGAGCGCGCCGAGCCGGTAACGAGACCGTTGCTCATCGTCAGTACCACCGTCGGGCGGTAGTATGTCTCGATAAGGCGCGAGGCGACGATGCCGACGATGCCCTTCATCCACTTCGGATTGTATATGACGGTACTCTTGCGCCGCTTCATGTCGGGATGGCTCTCGATGAAGTCGTGCGCCTCCTGCGTAACCGAACGGTCGATGCTCTTGCGGTCCTGGTTGAACGAGTCGATGACGTCGCCGAACTCGCGCGCGGCTTCCTCGTCGCCCTCGACGAGCAGTTTCACCGCCGCATAGCCGCCCGACGGAACGGCGTTCTCGTCGTTCTCGTCCATGCGCATGCGTCCTGCGGCATTGATGCGCGGTCCTATCTTGAACACGATGTCATCGATAGTGATGTTCTGGCGTTCGAGCCCGCAGATGCGGATTATCGACGACAGACCCTCCGACGGCGTCGAGTTGAGGATTTTAAGTCCGTAGTGGGCGAGGATTCGGTTTTCGTCCACGAGCGGGACGATATCCGAAGCGATGCTCACGACGAGCAAATCGAGCAGCGGCATGATTCGTTCGAACGGGATGCCGTGCTTCTGCGCATACGCCTGCACGAGTTTGAAACCCACTCCGCAGCCCGACAGTTCGTCGAACGGATAGGTGCAGTCGTTGCGTTTGGGGTCGAGAACCGCTACGGCGTAAGGAATCTCCTCCGCCGGAAGATGATGATCGCAGATGATGAAATCGACACCCTTCTGCTTCGCATAGTCCACTTTTTCGACAGCCTTGATACCGCAGTCGAGCGCAATGACGAGTTTCACGCCCTTGCGTGCCGCGATGTCGATGCCCTTCACCGAAATACCGTAGCCTTCGGTATAGCGGTCGGGGATGTAGAACATCAGGTTTTTATGCCCGATTTGGCGCAGGAACTTGTAAACCAGCGCGACTGCGGTCGTTCCGTCCACGTCGTAATCGCCGTAGACCATAATCTTCTCGCCGCGCGCCAGCGCCTCCTCCACGCGCCGTACCGCCTTGTCCATATCCTTCATCAGGAAAGGGTCGTGCAGGTCGGCGAGCGATGGATTGAAGAATTTCCTTGCCTTTTCTACCGTGTCTATGCCTCTTTGTACTAAAAGGTTGGCAAGCACAGGCGCAATCTTCGTCGCTGCGGCAATGCGTTCTGCCGCGGCAGGATTGCCCTGCGGCTTGACCTCCCATCGTTTCTCTATGGGCATAATCTTCGTTTTTTATATATTTTCGTATATTTTTCATCTTCCTTCAAGCGCGGGACTGTCTCCCGCAAGCCGTTTTGTCAAAGCCCGCACATTCTCCGTACGTCATTCTGAGCGTAAGCGAAGAATCTGTTACGACCGATTTCTGCATATAGATCCTTCGCTGCGCTCAGGATGACGAAATACGCAAGAGCAAGTCGCATACATATTTTATAACACCGCCCCGATACCCTCCGCGCCTAACAGCCGCGCGAGGTTGCGGGCGAGCCGCCGCTTCACCTCCGCCATATCCGCCGCCGCGCCGCATTCGCGCGCTATCGACGTTACGCCCTTGTCGGTGAATCCGCAGGGGTTTATCAGCGTGAACCACTTCAAGTCGGTATTCACGTTCAGCGCGAGACCGTGCATCGTAACGAATCGCGACGCCCGCACGCCTATCGCGCAAATTTTCCGCCAATTTCGTGCCGCGCCGTCCTCGCCGCGGTCGCATATCCACACGCCCGTCGCTCCCGAGAGCCGTTCGCCGCGGATGCCGTATCCGGCGACAGTGTCGATGACGCTCTGTTCGAGAATCTCGACGTAGCGGCGCAGTCCGATGCCGAGCATCGACAGGTCGAGTATCGGGTAGCAGACAATCTGTCCTTCGCCGTGGAAAGTGATGTCGCCGCCACGGTCTATACGGAAAAATTCCGCTCCGAGAGCCTTCAACCGCGCCTCGTCGGCGAGCATGTTGCTCTCCCTGCCGCTCTTGCCGAGCGTGTAGACCGGCGGATGTTCGACGAAAAGCACCGTACCCGCCGTCTCACCGTCCGTACCGTCGCGCTGGGACAGACGGCGGTCGAACAGTTCGCGCTGGTACTGCCAGCACTTCTCGTAGGGCATCACGCCCAAATCGGCGAATTCGACTTTTTTCATGGCACGCTTTCCTTAACGACCTTAAAGTCCTTAAAGACCTTAAAGAGCCGCTTTCCTACTTGCGCAGGTTCTGCAAAGCCTCGTCGGCGAGGTACGACGAACGCACGAGCGGCGCGCTCGCACAGAAGTCGAAGCCCATCTCCGAGGCGGTCTGTCGATACCGTTCGAATGTTTGGGGAGTAACGTATTCCGCAACCGGATAATGCTCCTCGGTCGGTCGAAGGTATTGACCGATAGTTACGATACGCACCCCCGCCCTGCGCAGGTCGGCGAGTGCCGCAACCACCTCTTCATCGCTTTCGCCGAGCCCGACCATCAGACCGCTTTTGGCAATCGCACCGTGGTCGGCGAGATACCGCAACGTGCGCAACGATGTCGCGTAGGTCGCTCTCGACCGAACCAGCGGAGTCAGACGCTCGACTGTTTCGATGTTGTGCCCGATGATGTCGGGCTTCGATGCGATGACCGTGTCCAGAAGTTCGGGTCGCGCATCGAAATCGGAAATAAGGAGCTCAATAGTTGCTTCGGGATTCATCTCGCGCACGGCGGAAACCGTCGCCGCCCAGTGTGCCGCCCCATGGTCGGGGAGGTCGTCGCGAGTTACCGATGTCAAGACAACGTGTCGAAGTCCCATCATCCTGACGCTCTCCGCGACCTTGCGCGGCTCGTCGGAATCGGGCGGCAGGGGACGCCCCGTCCGCGTAGCGCAGAAACGGCAGTTACGCGTACACACGTCGCCCAGAATCATGAATGTGGCGGTGCGTCGGCTCCAACACTCCGCCTTGTTCGGGCATCTTCCGCTGCTGCAAATGGTATGCAACGAGTGGTCTCTGACGATACGGTCTACCTCCGCAAAAGCATCGCTCTTGTGGAGTTTTATCTTCAACCAATCGGGTTTTCTCGTCTCACATACCTCGCCATACGACTTCGGCATTTTAAGTTCATTATTTTCCAATTGACGCAAAGATAATCAAAAATAATTACAACTGCCAACAAAAGCGCGAAAAAGTGCGGGAGGGAGGAGGGAAGAAGGCTGGCGGGCTGGGGCAAGGCGGGCTGGGGCGGGCAGCCTTAACCGGCTTTAAGGTCTTTAAGGACTTTAACGACCTTAGGGACTTTAAGGACCTTAAAGAAAAACCTCCCTGCCCGACCTTACAGCGGCAGGCACTCTGCCTGCCGCGCGACCTTAAAGCACCGGCATTCGCCGGTGCGCGACCTTAAAGACCTTAACCCTCCGGCACGTGATACCCTCCCCCACGCGTGATACCCGCTAATAGAACGTCCCCTTCGGTGCGAAGAGCAGATACCCGAAATTGAACGTCAGATAGAAGTTGTTGCCGTTGCGCAGACCGTATTTGGTGAGCGACAGGCTGACCGGTCCGACGAACGAGCGGTAGACGACCGACAAATCGGTAATATACTGCCACTGCGAGGCGTCGAGATAGCCGCGGTCGCGGAACATCGCGTAGAATCCCGCCCGCACATAGAGATTCTCTATAATGCGGAACGTCGGCATGACGCTCGCCGCCACGTAGCGCGCCGCATGGTATTCGGGCATGTATATCATCTGCGAATGCCTCGTCGGGGCGTACTGCGGCAGCGACACGAGCGTCGCCTCGAAGTCGTTGAACCGCGGATGGTCGGTATACACCGCCTCCGCGCCGTAGCCGAACGAGAACCATCGGCAGCGCGGGATTTCGAGATAGTGCGACCACGACACCCTCGCGCCGAGCCAACTGCGGCGGGACGAGAGCCGCTCTACCCGACGGACACCGGAATCGTAGGTGTCGACGCGCAGTTTGTCGCGCCCGTCCACGAATATTCCCGACAGCGAGATGCTGTTGCCGCGCACCGACCACAACGGGTCGTCGAGCGTGCTGCGCCGCACCTGCGCCCGCAAGGCGACGAACGAGAAGTACGAAGGACGCACGTCGCCCTGAAAGCGGTAGTAGTTCTCGCCGACGTTCAGCGTCGCCTGCACCACGCTGCGCTTGGTCATCGCCAGTCCCGCCGAGAGCGACATGAAGTTCTCCTTATGCTTCTTGCGCTGGGTATTGTCGATTGAGGAGAGGTTGCCGAAGTTGCCGTAGAGCGTGTTGCGCACCGAGAAGATATAGTAGAGGTCGAGGAACGCCGGACGCCGCGGCGAAAAGGCGACGCGACCGCCGATGCGGCCCGCATTGTAGATAGGTCCGAGATAGAGGTCTACACCCGCCGTCAGCGCGGCGCGACCGATGCGCTCGTAACTCAACCCGATGCGCGCCTGGTTGTACGCCGTCGAGGAGATGTTGCCGCCGACGGAGATTTTCAGCGACGGCATCATGCGGAGCATCAATGACGGTCGGAACACATGCGCGACCGAATCGTAGCGCAGATAGGGGTAGTCGGACGAGAAATCGTTCTCGGCGAGGAGGTCGAACACGCCCGAGCGGAACTCGCCGAACGTGCGCACCGAGTCCGCACCCCGCTTGGGCGTCATGACGGCTCTCGCATACTGCTCCTGCGCATGGCTCAATCCGACTATGTCGACGTCGCCTATTTTCAGTTCAGGCAACTTGGCTGCGAACTCCTCGCGGCGGCGGCGCACCTCCTCCTGCGGGCGTCGCGACGGAATCGTAGCCAGAATCTCGCCTATGCGCTCCATCGTGTCTTCGTAGCCCTGACGGATTATCTCCTCGCCGCGGTCGAAATCGAGCATCCCCGCATCGACGGCGCGGTCTATCATCACGTTGCCCTCCTTCGGCAGGTCGTAGTCGGTGTCGGTCGTCATCAGCATCAACGCCTGGTCTACCAACCCGCTGTTCTCATCGACGGGGGTATTGCCGGCGGTACACTTCACGCCGATGATATGGTCGGGCGCATAGTCGGCAATCATCTGCCGCCACGGGAAATTGTCGTACAGACCGCCGTCGTAGAGCAGCATTCCGCGCCGCTTCAACGGTTTGAACACGAGCGGTATGGACATCGACGCGCGGATAGCCTCGCCGAGGTCGCCGCTGCGGAACACGACGGCGCGACGGGCTGTGAGGTCGCTCGCCACGCAGAAGAAAGGCACCATCAGCGAACCGAAATCGCCGCGGCACGCCTCGGATGCGGGGCGGAAAAGTTCGTTCAACGCCATATCGACCTGCGACGACGAGATAAGGTCTGCCGGCATCTGCAAGATACGGTCGCGCTTCTTTGCAGCCGTCCCAGCCTCCTTCGCGGCACGGCGGCGCAGGCGGCTTTCGCGGCTCACGTCGAACCGCAGACCGATAATCGCGGGCGGGGTGTCCTGCTCGCGGTAGTAGTAGCGGTGCGAATCGTCGATACGCCCCGAGACCCAGCGTTTCACGTCGCCCGAAGCCACGATTTCGCGCATCTGCTCGGGCGAATATCCGGCGGCGTACAGACCCGCGATAATCGAGCCCATCGACGTTCCGGCGACGTAGTCTATCGGCACGCCGTTCTCTTCGAGAGCCTGAATGACACCGATATGGTACAGCCCCTTCGCACCGCCGCCGCTCAACACCAGTCCCACTTTCTGGGCTGACGCCGAGTGGGCGAAGAGCAGCGATACCGACACGGCGGCTATAAATAATGTGCTTTTACGAAACATTTCCCAAAAAAATTGTAACTTTGTAACCTATTATGCCCATACGGGTATAAAGGTACGTCAAAAGTATAAAACATCAAAATATGAACAGCAAAATCAACGACCTGCTCGCCCGCGTCGAGGAGTTCCATCCGAAGGCGGCTGCCGAAATCGAGGACTTCCGAATCCGCATTCTCGGCAAGAAAGGCGAACTGACAGCCCTCATGGAGGAGTTCAAAACCGTCGCTCCGGAGCGCAAGCGCGAACTCGGACAGCGGCTCAACGCGCTTAAACAGAGCGCACTCGCGAAAATCAACGCATTGAAGGAGGAGTTCGCCGACACGGCGGCTGGCGAATCGAAAATCGAGGACATGTCGCGTCCGGGTTCGGCTGAAACGCTCGGTTCGCGACATCCGATTTCAATCGTAAAGAACGAAATAATCGACATTTTTTCCCGTTTGGGCTATACCGTCGCCGAGGGTCCCGAAATCGAGGACGACTGGCACGTGTTCTCGGCTCTGAACTTCCCGCCCGAGCATCCGGCGCGCGACATGCAGGACACGTTCTTCATCGAGAAGAACCCCGACATCCTGCTGCGCACCCACACGTCGTCGATTCAGGTGCGCACCATGGAGCGTCAGAAGCCGCCTATCCGCGTAATCTGCCCGGGACGCGTGTTCCGCAACGAGGCAATCTCCTACCGCGCGCACTGCATATTCCATCAGGTCGAGGGTCTTTACATCGACAGGAACGTCTCGTTCGCCGACCTGAAACAGTCGCTGCTCTACTTCGCCAAGGAACTTTTCGGCGAGCAGACCCGCATCCGCATGCGTCCGTCCTACTTCCCGTTCACCGAGCCTTCGGCAGAGGTGGACGTGTCGTGCAACCTCTGCGGCGGCAAGGGATGCAACGTCTGCAAGGGTACGGGCTGGCTCGAAATCCTCGGCTGCGGAATGGTAGACCCCAACGTACTCGAAGCCAACGGCATCGACCCGAAGGAGTATTCGGGATTCGCATTCGGCATGGGAGTTGAGCGTATCGCGATGCTGAAATTCGGCGTGAAGGACCTGCGTCTGTACTTCGAGAACGACGTCCGCTTCCTCCACCAGTTCGACAGCGTGTTGTAAAAGATTTTCCCCAAATGACCTTAAAGTCCTTAAAGTCTTTAAGGTCGTTAAGGACCCTTTTTCCGAGATTCGCCATGCGACGCTTATTCACGACAATTCTGGCTGCGGCGACGCTTGCCGGAGGATTCGCCAAGAATCCCCCGCCGGCGGTCGTTGCCGAACCCGAACTGCCCGATTCGCTGCGCGCGACGTATCTCTATACCGACGGCGTGAAACGGCTCGTCATCGACCGCGATTCGGTCGGTGCGCAACGCTTCGCCCGGGAGGCTCTGGCGGCGGACTCGACCTACGCTCCGGCGCAGTATCTCCTTGCGCGGCTCGGCGCGGAGGGCAATGCCGAAGAGGCTGTGCGGCTCGCCCGCAAGGCTTACGAATCGGACAAGGACAACCGCAACTATCTGGAAATGTTGGGTGAATCGCTCGTGCGCGCCCGCCGCTACAACGACGCGATAGAGTACTACTCGCTGCTCACGCGCAACGGCAGCGACCCCGACCACTTCCGCATACTCTCGATTCTCTACGAATCCAACGACCGACCCCTCGCCGCAATCGCGACGCTCGATTCGGCGGAGGTGAAAATCGGTCGCCAGCCGATGCTCGTCCGCTTCCGCCAGCGGCTCTACCTCTCGACGCTCCAATACGAAAAGGCGGAAGCCGAAGCGCGCCGCATGATAGCCGAAACGCCCTATATCCCCGACAGTTACCTCGCACTCGCCGAGGTCGGTTCGGCGACGGGGCGCGACTCGCTCGCACTCGCATCGTTCAGCGAAGCGATACGCCGCGACTCGACCTACCTCGCGTCGTGGATGGCTCTGGGCGACCACTACTACAAGAAACACGACTTCACGAACTATCTGACGGTCGTCGGTCGGCTGTTCGACAGCGACGAAATACCGTTGGAGAACAAGATTTCGCAGTTCAACTCGCTGACCGGCAACATCAACTTCTACCGCAAGTACTTTCCGCAGATAAACGCCCTCGCCGGCAAACTGATGATTCGCTATCCGGCGGACAAGGAGGTTACCGAACTCTATGCCAAGCATCTGATAGCCTCGGGGCAAATCGAGGCGGCACTGGCTCTCTACAAGCAGAATCTCGACGAGGAGACGGCTTCCGTCGAAGATTTCGGGCGGATAATCGAAATCGAGGGTTATCTCGAACACATGGATTCGGTCGGCGTCTACCTCGCGAAGGCGTTGCGGCGCTATCCTCACGACGCCGAGATGCGGGCGCAGCAGGGACACGTCCACTCGATAGCCAAACGCTACGCCGAAGCGGTCGAATCCTACAAGGAGGCTCTGAAATATGCCCAGAACGACACTCTGCGCGGTCGTCTGTGGGGCTACATCGGCGATACCGAGCATCAGCGCGGCGACGCGAAACGCTGCTATGCCGCGTTCGAACGCGCGTTGAAATACTATCCCGACAATGCGTCGGTGCTGAACAACTACGCCTACTTCCTCAGCGTCGAGGGTCGCAATCTCGACCGTTCGCTGGCGATGGCTACGCGCGCGACGGCGATTTCGCAAAACAACGCGACGTTCCTCGACACGCTGGCATGGGTTTTCTACCGCCTCGGACGCTACGACGAGGCGAAGAAGCACATGCAGCAGGCACTGTCGTTCGACCGCAACTCGTCGCCCGAAATGGCACTCCACTACGGCGACATACTCGATGCGCTCGGCGACACGTTCATGGCTAAAACCTACTGGCGCAAGGCTCTCGAACGGGGTTACGACGCCGCCGAAATCGAACGCCGCCTGACCGGCGGACAATACCGCAGCGACCCGAACGAAGCCCGAAAAGAGAAAAAACCGAAACGATGAAACGACTCTACGCAACGGCATTCACCGCATTTTTCGTCCTGCTGTCCGCCCTGTCGCCGCTCGCGGCACAGACCGCCGACTCCAAGAAGGCGGAGGAGCAGCGGCGCATAATAGCCGAACTCGAACGCAGCATAGCCAACGAGGAGAAGCAACTCTCGACGCTCAAAAAGGACAAGGCGTCGGCGCAGAAGCGCGTGCGCCTGCTGACGAAGCAAATCGAGAAGCGCAATTCGCTCATCAACGCCACCAACCGTCAGATAAAGAGCCTGACAGCCGAGGTCGAGCAGTCGTCGAAGCGCGTCGAGGAGTTGTCGGGACAACTTGCGGCACTCGAAAACAGTTGCCGCGAAATGGCTCGTGCGGCATACCGCAACTACCGCTACCGCAACTATCTCGCCTACATATTCTCCGCCGATTCGTTCGCCGACATGGCGCGCCGCATCGCCGCGCTGCGCACCGCGACCGAACGCCGCGGCGAGAAGATGAAGGAGATAACCGCCGTGCGCGAGGACGTGCGGCGCGAACAGGAGGCGTTGGCGAAAAAGCGCGAAGACCTCGCCGCATCGAAGCGCGAACTCGACAACCAGCGCGAACGCATGCGCCGCGACGCCAAGACCGCCCGTCAGACCGTCAGCCGCATGTCGAAGAAGGAGCAGGCGGTACTGCGCGCAAAACTCGAACAGGAGGAGAAACTGGACGAGGCGATACGCGAGTTGCGCAAACTCACCAAGGGCAACAAGACGGGAGCGTCGTTTTCGGGCAAGACCTCCAATCTGCATCTGCCCGTCGTGGGCGGCAGGGTGAAACGCTACAACGGCAACATGGCTCAAATCGTCGGTGCCGAGGGGGCGAAAATCATATCGATATACGAAGGCAAGGTGGTCGATGTCAAGCGCAACAAGGTAACCAACAAATACGACGTCTACATCGCCCACGGCGAGTACATCACCTCCTACGCCAACCTTTCGTCGGTTGCGGTCGCCAAGGGGCAGACCGTTGCGCGCGACCAGCGCATCGGCGTCATAGGCTCGGCGGTAGACCCTGCAACGATGAACATAGAGTACAAACTGGTATTCGGCATCTATGCGCCGTCGCCGAGCGTCAAGATGTCGGCTGCCAACTGTTTCAAGAAAAAATAACGGACACTAACGACCTTAAAGTCCTTAGGGTCCTTAAAGACTTTAAGGTCGTTAAGGACTTTAAAGAAATCGGACAATTCATGGACATCCTCTACTACAACGACGACTGCACGTTCCGTCTTCGCGACCGCAGGCTTCTGCGCCGGTGGCTGCGCGAGGTGGCGCGGCAGGAGGGCGGATACCGCATCGGCGGCATCAACTACGTGTTCTGCTCGGCGGCGCGGCTGCTCGAAATGAACCGTCAGTACCTCGGACACGACTACTACACCGACATAATCACGTTCGACGACAGCGACCTGAAAGAGGGTTTCATCGCCGGCGACATATTCATCGACGTCGAGACCGTCGCCGACAACGCGCGGCAGTACGGCGCGACGCGGCGCGAGGAGATGCTGCGGGTGATAGTACACGGCGTGCTGCACCTCTGCGGGCAGAAGGACAAAACCCCGCGCGCGAACAAACAGATGCACGCCAAGGAGGACAAGTACCTCGCGCTGCTGGCGGAGATGCGCAAGGAGGAAAAAGCGGAAACGCGACTTTAAGGACCCTAAGGACTTTAACGACCTTAAAGTCCTTAAAGCCCCTATCGCAAGAAAAAACTATGGAAAACTACGACATAATAGTTATAGGTGCGGGACATGCGGGATGCGAGGCGGCATCGGCGGCGGCAAGGCTCGGGCAACGGACACTGCTGCTGACGATGGACATGACCAAAATGGCGTCGATGTCGTGCAATCCCGCAGTGGGCGGCGTCGCCAAAGGACAGATAGTGCGCGAGATAGATGCACTGGGCGGGCAGATGGGCGAAGTTACCGACCTGACTACCATTCAGTTCCGTATGCTCAACCGCTCGAAGGGGGCGGCGATGTGGAGTCCGCGTGCGCAGTGCGACAAGACGCGCTTCTCGCAGGAGTGGCGGCACCGGCTCGAAAACACGCAGAATCTCTTCATCTGGCAGGACACGGCGACGGAGATACTCTTCGACCGCACGGGCGAACGACCGCGCGTAACGGGCGTGAAAACGCGCATGGGCGTCGAGTTCGGCGCACGGGCAGTCGTCGTAACCGCCGGAACGTTCCTTTCGGGGCTTATGCACTGCGGACGCTCGCATGCCGACGGCGGACGGGCGGGCGATGCGGCGGCATACGGCATCACCGAATCGCTCGTCTCAATAGGCATGGAGACGGGTCGCATGAAGACCGGAACTCCTGCGCGGCTCGATGCACGGACCATCGATTTCGAGGCTCTCGAACCGCAGTACGGCGACGAAAATCCGTCGAAATTCTCATTCTCCGACGCCACCGAACCCGTGCGGCATCAGTTGCCGTGTTTCCTCGTCTACACGTCGAAAAAGGTACACGACACGCTGCGCGAAGGCTTCGCCGACTCACCGCTGTTCAACGGCACGATAAAGGGCATCGGACCCCGCTACTGCCCGAGCATCGAGGACAAACTGCGCACCTTCGCCGACAAGGAGCAGCACCAGTTGTTCCTCGAACCCGAGGGCAACGGCACCAACGAATACTATCTCAACGGCTTCTCGTCGTCGCTGCCATACGACGTGCAGATGCGGGCGCTGCATCAGATAGTCGGTTTGGAGGACGTCCACGTCTACCGCCCGGGCTACGCAATCGAGTACGACTACTTCCCGCCGACGCAACTGCGCCACACTTTGGAGAGCAAACTCGCTGACAATCTGTATCTTGCGGGGCAGGTAAACGGCACTACGGGATATGAAGAGGCTGCCGCTCAGGGACTTATGGCGGGCATCAACGCCCATTTGAAGTTGGCGGGCAGGCAGCCGCTCGTGCTGCACCGCGACCAGGCGTACATCGGAGTGCTGATAGACGACCTCGTTACGAAGGGTGTGGACGAACCGTACCGCATGTTCACCTCGCGGGCGGAATACCGAATCATGCTCCGTCAGGACAACGCCGACCGACGGCTTACGCCAATCGGGCATGAAATCGGGTTGATTAGCCGGCAGAGATACGAAAAATTCGTCGAAAAAAATTCGCTCGCAGAATCGCTTATTCAGTACGCCCGCACGCAGAGCGTCAGAATATCCGAAATTCAGAACTACTTAAATTCGCTCGGTTTGCCGCCCGCAACGCAGGGTCGCAAGATTTTCGACTTCGTCCTGCGCAACGGAATCACGCTTGCTGGACTTATCGGGGTGCTGCCGAAATTGCGGAAATTCGTCGCCGACAACGTAATCACCGACGAGATAATCGAGGAGGCGGAGATAGAAATCAAATACAGCGGCTACATCGAGCGCGAAAAGCAGGTCGCCGAGAAGTTGCACCGGCTCGAAGACATCGCGATTCCCGACGGGTTCGACTACTCGTCGATGCAGTCGCTCACCATCGAAGCGCGCCAGAAACTGATGCGTATCCGCCCTACCACAATCGGTCAGGCATCGCGAATCCCCGGCGTTTCGCCGGCAGACGTCAATGTGCTGCTGGTAAGGTTCGGGAGATAGCGGCAAAAAGTCCTTAGGGTCTTTAAGGACTTTAAGGACCTTAAAGAGAGATTGCTCGTGTGTTCCACGTGGAACACACGAGCAATCAGCAAAGCAAAACAATGGGGAGATGTTCCACGTGGAACATCTCCCCAAACTTTATCGGATAACCTCAGTCGGGCTACCCTACCATTGCTCCCGAATTGGTCTTGGCGTCGGGCTGCAACAGCCGCAAAACACCCGTGGCGTCCTCCGCCATAAGAATCATTCCCTGCGACACGATGCCTTTCAGTTCGCGCGGTTTGAGGTTCACAAGCACCAGAACCTGCTTGCCGACGAGTTCTTCGGGCGAATAATGCTCGGCAATACCAGACACGATAGTACGCTTGTCGATGCCCGTATCGATAGTCAGTTTGAGCAGTTTTTTCGTCTTCGCGACCTTTTCGGCAGCGAGAATCGTCGAAACGCGTATATCCATCTTCTGGAAATCGTCGAACGTACACTCCTCCTTCTGCGGTTCGGCTTTCACCTCGGCGGCGAGATTGGCAGCCTTGGTTGCGGCGAGTTTGTCCAACTGACGCTGTATGGCGTCGTCCTCTATCTTCTCGAAGAGCAGCGACGGCTCGCCGATGCGGTGTCCGGCGGCGATAAGGTCCATTGCGCCCAGACGCTCCCAACCGAACTTATCGACATCGAGCATACGCAGAATCTTCTCGGCAGTGAACGGCATGAACGGCTCGCAGGCGACGGCGATATTGGCGGTAATCTGCAAAGCGATGTTCAGAATCGTTTTCACGCGCTCGGCATCGGTCTTGATAAGTTTCCACGGCTCGGTGTCGGCGAGATACTTGTTGCCGATACGGGCGAAGTTCATCGCGTCTTTCAGAGCCTCGCGGAAACGGAAATTCTCGATATTGTTTTCAAGCGACGCCTTGATTTGCGACAGTTCGGCAATCGTAGCCTTGTCGTAGTCGTCGAGTTCGCCGCAGGCAGGCACGACGCCGTCGTAATATTTCTTGGTAAGCACCAGAGCGCGGTTCACGAAGTTGCCCAGCACGGCAACGAGTTCGTTGTTGTTGCGCGCCTGATAGTCCTTCCACGTGAAGTCGTTATCCTTGGTCTCGGGAGCGTTCGCGCAGAGAACGTAGCGCAGGACATCCTCCTTGCCAGGCATCTCCTCCAAATACTCGTGCAGCCATACAGCCCAGTTGCGCGAGGTCGAAATCTTGTCGCCTTCGAGGTTCAGGAACTCGTTCGACGGCACGTTCTCGGGCAGGATGTAGCCGCCGTGAGCCGCCAGCATCGACGGGAAGACGATGCAGTGGAACACGATGTTGTCCTTGCCTATGAAGTGAACCAGTTTGGTGTCCTCGCTCTTCCAATACTTTTCCCAGTCGGGCGTAAGTTCCTTTGTGGCAGAGATATACCCTATCGGCGCATCGAACCACACATACAAAACCTTGCCTTCCGCACCTTCGACCGGAACAGGAATACCCCAGTCGAGGTCGCGGCTCACGGCACGCGGTTGCAGACCGCCGTCGAGCCAACTCTTGCACTGACCGTAGACGTTGGTTTTCCACTCCTTATGTCCGTCGAGAATCCACTTGCGGAGCATCGGTTCATACTCATTCAGAGGTAGATACCAGTGTTTGGTCTCGCGCTTCACCGGCACGCTGCCCGACACTGCCGAGTGAGGTTCGATGAGTTCGTCGGGCGAAAGCGTCGAACCACAGGCTTCGCACTGGTCGCCGTAGGCGCGCTCATTGCCGCACTTGGGGCATGTGCCGACGATATAGCGGTCGGCGAGGAACGTCTGCGCCTCCTCGTCGTAGTACTGCATCGAGGTCTTCTCGATGAACTTGCCGTCGTCGTAGAGTTTGCGGAAGAAGTCGGATGCCGTCGCGCTGTGGACGGGCGACGTCGTGCGCGAATAGATGTCGAACGAGATGCCGAGGTCGGCGAACGACTTCTTGATGATTTCGTGGTAGCGGTCTACGACCTGCTGAGGGGTTATACCCTCGCGCTTCGCCTTGATGGTAATCGGCACGCCGTGTTCGTCGCTGCCGCAGACCGAAATTACGTCGCGACCGCGCAGGCGCAGGTAGCGGGTATAGATGTCCGACGGGATGTAGACGCCCGCCAGATGACCGATATGCACAGGTCCGTTGGCATACGGGAGTGCGGATGTGATGAGGTATCGTTTGAACTCTTTCGCCATAATCAATAGTGTTTTATCGTGCAAAGATAGCGAAAGCCGAGTGGAAAGGCAAAATTATTTTTTGCCTTTCCCGAGGCGCATCCTATCTAAACGACGCAGTCGTAAAGATAGTAAAAAAGTCTTTAAGGTCTTTAACGACCTTAAAGTCGTTAGGGTCGTTAAAGTCGCGCGGCAGGCGCAGAGCCTGCCGCTTAAAGGAAAAAGCCTTCTCCCCTACTCTCCCCTGCCGTAGGCTTCGACGGCGCGCTGCACCGAACCGTGGATGAGCAGCAGCCGCTGCGCATCGTCGTAGGGCAGTCCCAGTTCGTCCACCAGCATACGTGTGCCGCGGTCTATCAACTTGCGGTTGGAGAGTTGCATGTTCACCATGCGGTTGCCGCGCACGCGCCCGAGACCTATCATAGCCGTCGTCGTAATCATGTTGCAGACGAGTTTCTGCGCCGTACCCGACTTCATGCGCGAACTGCCCGTTACGACCTCCGGTCCTACGACCGTTTCAATCGCAAATTCGGCTTCGGCGGCTATCGGCGAGCGCGGATTGCTCGACACCGACGCCGTAAGGCATCCGAATGCCCGTGCGGCACGCAATGCGCCTACGACGTATGGCGTCGTACCCGAAGCGGCGATGCCGACGACCGTGTCGAGCGGCGTTATCGAGTGTGATTGCAGGTCTTTCCAGCCCTGCTCCGTATCGTCCTCCGCGCCCTCGACGGGATTGCGCAGCGCACGGTCGCCGCCGGCGATGATGCCGATGACGACGGTTGGCGGCATACCGAATGTGGGCGGCACTTCCGACGCATCGAGAACGCCCAGACGCCCGCTCGTGCCGGCACCCATATAGAAAAGCCGTCCGCCGCGTTTCATGCGCTCCACGAGCCGTTCGACGAACTCCTCCAACTGCGGCAGCGAGCGCGCCACGGCGTCCGCCACACGGTGGTCTTCGCGGTTGATGAACGAGAGTATCTCGCGCACGCTGCGATGCTCCAAATCGTCGTAGAACGACGGTTCCTCCGTAATCTTCCTGAACGTTTTTTTATCATCTCCGGTCGCGGAGCGAACATCCGCTTCGCAAGAACCCGCATTCGCCGAATGGTACTTCACCAGCCCCTCTATCGGCGACCGCACTACCCCGCCCAAAGTCATTCCCTCGCGTTCGAGAGCGTCCGTCAGCGGGCGGCGGAAATATTCGGCGACCGAACCCACGAACCATACCGGTGCAGCGGGATATTGCGCCACGTTGCGTTGCAGGAATCGCGTAAACGATTCGCGGACAAGGTTATACACGTACTCGTCGTCGAGCCGAGCCGAGAGGAACGGTGCGAACGACGCGAGAAAGCGGTTAGCCATCGGGCGGCGGTAGACGCATTCGAGGATTTCGGGCTGCGTCATGCCGAATGTCTGTTCGAAATCGCGGCGGATACGGTCGGGTGCGACGCCTTTCAGCACGTCGCCGACCAGCGTGCGTCCGAGTACCGCCCCGCTGCCCTCGTCGCCGAGGATATAGCCCAGTGCCGGTACGCCACTGACGATGCGTCCCTCCTCGCACAGACACGAATTGGAGCCGGTGCCGAGGATGCAGACCACCCCGCTGCCGCGACCCGCCGTGGCGCGCACGGCAGCCTCCATGTCGCTATGCACCTCTACCCTTTCGCAAGGTATCGCAGCCGCGATTTCGTCGCGGAGCAGCGCGATTTTGTCGAACGCCGCACCCGCACCGTAGAAGTACACGGCGTCCACGTCGTATTCAGCCGCTATGGGTGCCACGCCGTTGCGCAGCAGTGCGGCAATCTCCTCGCGGGAGCGGGCGAAAGGGTTCATGCCCTCTGTCGTGAAGCGGCGGACAATCGCGCCGCATGTCTCGTCTGCGACCGCCCAGTCGCATTTGGTCGAACCTCCGTCGGAAATTACAATCATTTTTCGTTTTTTTTATAGGTATTATAGGTAATATAAGTATTATAGGGGAGAGCCTATTCTACCTATATTACTTATATTACCTATTACTCTTATCTGTCATTTTCTTCGTAAGCAGCAGCATGCCGGTGAAGGTCAGTGCCGCGTTCACTATCAGCAGTTCGTAACTGAACGTATAGCCGTTGAACCAGCGTTCGGAGTTGGTTTGAAGGATATAGCACAGCACCGGAGCGACTATCGCCGCCGCGAAGACCCAGCGGTCGCGCACGCGCCGCTTCGTCAGGATGCCGAATGCGAACATGCCGAGGATAGGTCCGTAGGTGTAACTTACGAGCGTATAGACCGCATCTATCGCATTGGTGTTGTTCAGCCGGTAGAGAGCGCAGATGACGGCGAACATCGCCGCAGCCATACCGATATGCACGCACTTGCGCACGCGCGTGAGGCGGCGTTCGTCGAAACGCTTGCCGCTGTCGAGAATATCTATCGTGAATGACGTCGTAAGCGCAGTCAGAGCCGAACCCGCAGCCGAATAGGTCGAGGAGATAAGTCCCAGAACGAACAGTATGCCCACGACGAGCGGCATTTGAGCCGACGTCGCGACCGTCGCGAAGACGTTGTCCGACTCGGCAGGCAGTGCGATGCCCGTCCGCTCGGCGAAGATGTAGAGCATCGCTCCGAGGAACAGGAACATCAGTATCACCACGGTTTGCAGGATGCTCGACAGCACGATATTCTTCTGCGAATCACGGTAGTTGCGGCAACTCATGTTGCGCTGCATCAAATCCTGGTCGAGACCCGTCATGGCGATAAGTGCGAACACGCCGGCGAAGAACTGCTTGAAGAAGTAGCGGCGGTCGTTCGGGTCGTCGAGCCAGAACATCCGCGAATAGTCGCTGTCGGCAACCGCCGATACCATCGAACCGAGCGACATGTCGAGACGCTCGATGATGAACCAGATGCAGAGTACGATACTCAGAATCAGGCACAGTGTCTTCAAAGAGTCGGTCCATATCAGCGACTTGACGCCGCCTTGGAACGTGTAGAGCAGCACGAGGACGACCATTATCGCGGCATTGACGACGAACGGGATGCCATAGGGGTCGAACAGCAGCAGTTGCAGCACGACACATACCAGAAACAGTCGCACCGATGCGCCCAAAAGTTTCGAGATGAAGAAGAACCACGCGCCGGTCTTGTAGGTCGTCGCGCCGAAGCGTTCCTCCAAATATCCGTAAATCGACACGAGTTGCATGCGGTAGAATAGCGGGATGAGGACGAATGCCACGACGAGTTGTCCGACGAAGAATCCGAGTGCCATCTGGAAGTAGGAGAATCCGCTCGCGGCGACCATACCTGGTACCGACACGAACGTAACGCCCGACATCGCCGCGCCTATCATGGCGAACATCACCACATACCACTTTGACGAGCGGTTGCCGACGAAGAAGCCCGCGTTGTCGGCGCGCCGTCCCGAAATGAAAGCGACCGTAAACAGCAGGGCGATATAACCCGCGATGGTCGCGATAACGATTATGGGTTGCATAGGTTTGAAGTTTTGTGCAAAGATAGTGCAAGCCGAGGGCAAAAGCAAAATTCTGTTTTGCTTCTGCCGAGGCGCAGCCTATCTAAACGACGAAGTCGTAAAGATAAGGAAAAAGTCGTTAAGGTCGTTAAAGTCCTTAAAGACCTTAAAAGAACTATTTTTCACTTTTTTCGCAATTTTTTTCGGGGGGGGGATTTTTCGCGAAAAAATACATACCTTTGCAAAATAAGAAGGACTTTAAGGACTTTAAGGACTTTAAGGTCATTTAAGGTAAAAGAGCAAAAAAACACCAAACAATCAATATCATGAAATTCACAAAAGTATTTCTCGCTGCCCTGCTCGCGGTAGTAGTCGGCAGCATCCTCTCCGGACTGCTCTGGCTGTTCGTAATCCTCGGTATCGCAGGTTCGATGGAGGAGCCGACCGTAGTCGCACCGGAATCGATTCTGAAAATCGACATGGCGGACAACATCACCGATTCGCCTTCGACGAATCCTTTCGCCGGCATCGACTTCATGACGCTCGAATCCACCAAAAGTTATACGCTCCTCAACGTGCTGCGCGCGATAGAGGCAGCCAAGGAAGACCCTAAAATCAAGGGTATCTACATGAACTTCACGGGTGCGGGCGGCGCATCGACCGCAATCATCGAGGAACTCCGCGCCGCAATCGTCGATTTCAAGGAGAGCGGCAAGTTCGTCGTGGCATACAACGACACCTATTCGCAGGTGGGCTACTACCTCGCCTCGGCGGCAGACAAAATCTACATGCAGCCCGAAGGCGGCATGAGTTGGGTCGGACTCTCCGCCACGCTGATGTTCTACAAGGGTGCTATGGACAAACTCGGACTCTCGGCGGAGGTGTTCCGTCCGACGGTCTGCAAGTACAAGAGCGCCGTTGAGCCATACATCCTCAACAAGATGTCCGACGCCAACCGCGCCCAGATGCAGGCTATGTGCGACGACATGTGGGGCGTGATGACGCAGACGATAGCCGAAGCGCGCGGGCTGGACGTCAAGGAGTTGAACCGGCTGGCGGACGACCTCGAACTGATGTTTCCCGAGGATGCCCTGAAATACAAACTCGTGGACGGTCTGCTCTATGCCGACCAGATGGACGAGGTGTTCGAGAACTACGGCGTACAGCGCAACTCCGAGGGCGAGTTCGACATGGTAACTCTCGGCGAATACTGCTCGCTCGCGAAAGCCGACCTGAAAAATCTCACCGCACCTAAAATCGGCATCGTCTATGCCGAAGGCGAAATCGTGGACGGCGAAGGCTCGGACGACAAGATTTACGGCACGACCCTTGCGCAGACAATCGCGAAAGCCCGCAAGGACGACAAAATCAAGGCAGTCGTACTGCGTGTCAATTCGCCGGGCGGAAGCGCGCTCGCCAGCGACATCATCTGGCGCGAAGTGGAACTCCTCAAAAAGGAGAAGCCGGTTATCGTGTCGATGGGTTCCTACGCAGCCAGCGGCGGCTACTACATCTCGTGTCCTGCCGACGCAATCGTAGCCGACAAACTGACGCTGACGGGTTCAATCGGCGTATTCGGAATGATGATTGAGGGCGGCGACATGCTCAAAAACAAGTTGGGCATCACGTTCGATACCGTCAAGACCAATCCGTCGGCGGATATGGGACAAGCGGTCTTCGGCATGCTCCAAATCCGCAAATGCACTCCGGTCGAGCGCAACACCATCATCCGTTCGGTGGACAAGGTTTACGAAACATTCACCTCGAAAGTCGCCGCAGGACGTAATCTGCCGATAGAGAAGGTACTCGACATCGCACAGGGTCGCGTATGGAGCGGCACCCGCGCTGTCGGCATAGGTCTGGTCGATGCCAACGGCGGTCTGAAACAGGCTATCGCCGTCGCAGCCGACAAGGCGGGCATCGCCGACAACTTCCGCGTTACGGAGGTTCTCGAAGAACTCACTCCGTTCGCCGCATTCGTACAGTCGCTCAACGCCCAGGTTCGCACCGCGATTTCGAGCGACGAGATGAACTGCATCCGCAGCACCTATTCGACGCTCGAAGAGATTCTCGCGCGTCAGGGCGTGCAGGCTTACTGCCCGTATGTCGTTACGGTGGAGTAGCAGGGTAGTCGAGGTTACGAAATATGGGTGCGTTCAACGCACCCATATTTCTTTTTAAGTACCTTAATGTCTCTCGTTTTATGCAAAAGATTTTCCGCTTTCGGAATTGTTTGCTAAATTTGCACGTTGCTATACGACAGAATTGGAATTATCATAAATCATCAAAAAACAAAAACTATGTTTGCTATTGACAACTACGATTTCACAGGCAAGCGCGCGATTATCCGCGTAGACTTCAACGTGCCTCTCGACGGTGAAGGCAAGGTTACCGACGACACCCGTATCCGTGCCGCTATCCCGACCATCAAGAAGGTTCTCGAAAAGGGCGGAGCGGTAATCCTCATGTCGCATCTCGGTCGTCCGAAGAAGAACAACGACACGAAGTTCTCGTTGGAGCAGATTATCCCTGCCATCGAGGCTCGTCTCGGACACAAGGTGATGTTCGCCGGCGACTGCATGGGCGAGAAGGCTGCCGAAATGGCGAAGAACCTCAAAGCGGGCGAGGTGATGCTGCTCGAAAACCTCCGCTTCTATGCCGAGGAGGAGGGCAAGCCGCGCGGACTGGCGGAGGACGCCACCGACGAGGAGAAGAAGGCTGCCAAGAAGGCTCTCAAAGAGGGTCCGCAGAAGGAGTTCGTGAAGAAACTCGCTTCGTATGCCGACTGCTACATCAACGACGCGTTCGGTACTGCTCACCGCGCACACTCGTCGACGGCTCTCATCGCCGACTACTTCCCTAACGACAAGATGTTCGGCTACGTGATGGAGAACGAGTTGAAGGCTATCGACGGCGTGATGCAGAATCCGCAGCGTCCGTTCGTGGCAATCATCGGCGGTTCGAAGGTTTCGACCAAAATCACCATCATTGAGAAACTGATGGAGAAGGTGGACAAGATTATCATCGGCGGCGGTATGACCTATACTTTCGCAGCGGCGCAGGGCGGCAAAATCGGCAACTCGATTTGCGAGCCCGACATGTTCCCGGTCGCTCTCGACATCCTCGCCAAGGCAAAGGAGAAGGGTATCGAAATCGTTACCTCGCCTGACGCGCTCATCGCCGACGCATTCTCGCAGGACGCCAACACCAAGACCGCTCCGGCAAACGACATTCCGGACAACTGGGAGGGTGTGGACATCGCCGAAGAGGGCAAGAAACTCTTCCGCGAGAAGATTCTCGGCTGCAAGACCATCCTCTGGAACGGTCCTGTCGGCGTATTCGAAATCGACAAGTTCGCTACCGGTTCGCGTGCCGTGGCAGAGGCTATCGCCGAGGCTACCGCAAAGAACGGTGCATACTCGCTCATCGGCGGCGGCGACTCGGTTGCCTGCATCAACAAGTTCGGTCTCGCCGACAAGGTATCCTACGTATCGACCGGTGGCGGCGCACTGCTCGAATACATGGAGGGCAAGGAACTCCCGGGTGTAGCGGCTATCCGCAAGTAAAACCTAAAAAACCGGCAAGCCGGTTTTCGCACGAAACAGGGGCTGATTTCTCAGCCCCTGTTTTGTGCATAATGACCTTAAAGACTTTAAGGTCATTAAGGACTTTAACGACTTTTTATTACCTTTGCAGTGTTATGAAAGACCGTATATCAAAAATCCTCGGCGGGGTGGTACACCCCGAGACCGAAACCGACATCGTCAGCAGCGGCATCGTCGAGAGCATCGCTGCCGATGACGGCAAGATAACCGTCGCCCTGCGGTTCGCCAAGCAGCGCGACCCGTTCGCAATGAAAATCAAGAAGCGTGTCGAAGATGCGCTCGCAGCCGAATTTCCGGACAAGACCATCACCGTCTTTATCAAGGAGGGCGAGGGCGGCGGACGCTCCAAGGCGCAGGAGGCGATAGACGAGATACACGCCCACTCGACAGTAGGCGGCATCCGCAAAATCGTCGCCGTGGCGTCGGGCAAGGGCGGCGTAGGCAAATCGACCGTCACGTCGAATCTCGCCGTCGCGCTGCGCAACATGGGATACCGCGTAGGAGTGCTGGACGCCGACATCTACGGACCGTCGCAGGCGAAGATGTTCGGTCTGGAAGGCTACGTACCCGATGCCGAGAACATCGACGGCACCGACTACATCATTCCGGCTGAAAAGGCAGGCATAAAACTGATTTCGATAGCGATGTTCATCCGACCTACCGACGCTCTGCTGTGGCGCGGCACGATGGCGAACAGCGCATTGCGACAACTGATACACCAGACGAAGTGGGGCGGACTCGACTTCCTGCTCATCGACCTGCCGCCGGGAACGGGCGACATCCATCTGTCGATAATCTCGGAACTGCACATCGACGGGGCGGTAATCGTCTCGACGCCGCAACAAATCGCCGTGGCGGACGTTATAAGGGGTGTGGAGATGTTCCGCAATCCGAATGTGAACATACCTATACTCGGCATCATCGAGAACATGGCATGGTTCACGCCGAAGGAGTTGCCCGACAACCGCTACTACATCTTCGGCAATGGCGGGGCGAGCCGCTATGCCGAGCAGGCGGGAGTGGAGACGATAGGGGAGATACCTATCATCCAGTCCGTTATGCAGGGCAGCGACGACGGAATGCCTGCCGCCGCAACCGACCCGCAGGTGGAGGAACATTATCGACATGCAGCCGAAAAGGTTGTTGAAAACCTCGCCAAACAGTGTTGATAACCCGTGCAACAACTTTCGATAACTTTCAACAACTTGTCGAAAAACCCGAAAACGGGCGGGAGCGGCGCAGGAAACGGAAAGTTATGAAAAGTTATCGATAGTTTATCGTCAGCGGACGGGGCGGCGGATGTTGAAAAAAAGCGGTGTCGAAATGTCGATAACCGTTTTCGACATTTGTTGAAAACAACCGGCGTCCGCTGAACCGCAGCGACATGGAGAGGAGGTTTGTGAACCTCGGTTGTCGGTAAATATTTTAGGAAAAAGTTACCGACAGTTTCAACAGCCTTTATTGTTATTGTTTATTTATTATTTAATTATAGATATAAATATAAAAACAATAAAAATTGAAATCCGACCGTCATCCGCTCAACATGACGGGCAGAATAATAAATAAGGAAAAAAAACATTAAAAAATAAAAGACATGGTCGATAACAAGTCGAAACTCATCGAACGAATCGCCGAACTCAAACGCGGGAAGAATGCCGTCATCCTCGCCCATTACTACACGACGCCCGAAGTGCAGGCTGTTGCCGATTTCCTCGGCGACTCGCTGGCGTTGTCGGTAAAGGCGAAGGATACCGATGCCGACATAATACTCTTCGCCGGCGTACACTTCATGGCAGAGACCGCCAAGGTGCTGTCGCCCGACAAGAAGGTGCTTATCCCGAATCCCGAAGCGGGCTGCTCGCTCGCCGAGTCGTGCGATGTCGCCGAATTCGCCGCATTCAAGGCGAAATACCCCGGACACAAGGTCGTCTCCTACGTCAATACGACCGTAGGCGTGAAGGCTCTCACCGACATCTGCTGTACCTCGTCGAACGCCTTGAAGGTCGTCGAGAGCATTCCGCGCGAACAGCCGATAATCTTCGCTCCCGACCGCAACCTCGGCTCCTATATAAAGAAACTTACGGGACGCGACAATATGGTGCTGTGGGACGGCGCGTGCCACGTCCACGAGGAGTTCTCGTTGGAGAAGATTCTCTCCCTGCGCCGCGAACATCCGCAGGCGGCGGTGGTTGTGCATCCCGAGTGCAAAGCCCATATCGCCGAAGTGGCGGACTACGTAGGCTCGACGGCGGGAATACTCGAATACTGCGGCAGGAGCGACCGCAGCGAATTCATCGTCGTAACCGAAGCGGGCATCCTCGCCGAGATGCGCCGCCGCTTTCCGGAGAAGACGTTCATTCCGGCTCCGCCCGTCGACTCGACATGCGGCTGCAACGAGTGCCGCTATATGAAGATGGTAACTTTGGAGAGCATCTGCCGCTGCCTTGAAAACGAGGCGCCCGAAATCGTGATGGACGAGGCGGTGCGCAAGGCCGCCGAACGCTCGATAGTGAATATGATTAACGTGAAATAATCTTTAAGGACTTTAAAGACCTTAATGAAAAAAAACGCTCTCTTAAAAGTCCCCCGCACAGGCGGGGGATTTAGGGGGTGGGTAACACGGAAAATTTTTGTCGCATACGGTAATTTCTCCGTTGCGTAGAATCACGTGATAGGAATCATAAATAGAAAAGTATATGAAAAAACTGCTTTTATCGATAGCCCTTGCGGCTGTTTCGCTGTCGGCTGCTGCCGACGAGGGTATGTGGCTGCTGCCCTACATCCAGAAGATGAACATCAGGGATATGAAGAAGTACGGCTGCAAACTGACTGCCGACGACATCTACTCCGCCGAGAAATCGTCGCTCAAAGACGCGATAGTGATTTTCGGCAGGGGATGTACCGGCGAGGTCGTGTCGCCCGAAGGACTGGTGTTCACCAACCACCATTGCGGCTACGGCGCGATACAGTCGCTCTCGTCGGTCGAGCATGACTATCTGAAATACGGATTCTGGGCGCAGTCTAACGCCGAGGAGATTCCGGCTCCGGGGCTTGAAATCCGCTTCGTCCGCAAGATAGAGGACGTTACCGAACTTGTGCTGGGTAACGTGCCGAGCATCGCCGGCGGCGAGGAGTTTGCCAATCTCGTCAAAGCCAATATCAAGGTACTGCGCGCGGAACTGGCGGAGCGGAACCCTGACCGCGAAATCGTCGTGCGCGAGTTCTTCGGCGGCAACCGCTACTTCGCGTTCGTGATAGAGGTGTTCAAGGATATACGTCTGGTGGGTACTCCGCCGACGTCGATAGGCAAGTTCGGCGGCGATACCGACAACTGGATGTGGCCCCGCCATACGGGCGACTTCTCGATTTTCCGCATCTATGCCGACAAGGACAACAAGCCCGCCGCATATTCGCCCGACAACGTTCCGTACAAGGCGGAAAAGTTCCTGAAAATCTCGCTCGACGGCTACAAGCCGAACGACTTCGCGATGATAATGGGATTTCCGGGTTCGACCCAACGCTACATGACGTCGTATGAAATCGACGAGATGCTCGACGTGCAGAATCCGCAGCGCATCTTTATCCGCGGCGAGCGTCAGGCGATTCTGAAAAAGGATATGGCTGCGAGCGACGAGGTGCGCATCAAGTACGCCTCGAAGTACGCCCGTTCGTCCAACTACTGGAAAAACTCGATAGGCATGTCGCGCGGAATACGCCGTCTCGGCGTGAAGGCTTCCAAGCAGGCTCAGGAGGAGTCGTTCCGCCGGTGGGCTGCCGCGAATACGCTGCCCGAGGAGGGTTATATCGATGCGCTCGACAAGATAAGGAGTGCCGTTGAGGAGCGCACCTATCCGCGCGCGCTGATGCAGTACGTCGGCGAGGCTCTCTACTCGATAGAGTTGCTCAAACCGGCATGGTCGCTCGAAAATGTCGGGAAAAACGACAATCCGGAGCGTTACAAGACCGCCTTCGCGGGATTCTACAAGGACTACGATGCCGCGACCGACCGCAAGGTGGCTGCGCGTATGCTCACCATCGCGCGTGAGAACATGAAGGAGGTGCCGTCGTTCTATGCCGACATAATCGACAAGGATTTCGGCGGCGATATAGCGGCTTACGTCGATTATCTGTACGACAACTCCGTTTTCGCGTCCGAAGCGGCTACGATGGCTCTTTTCGACGATTTCTCGGCTGAAAAGGTCGCTGCCGACCCTGCTATGGCTCTGGCGAAATCGATAGACAGGTTCGTCGGGGAGAAATGCAAGGTCGCTCCCGAAGTGGGTCTGCGCTATGCCGACGGACACCGTAAATATATCGCCGGTCTGATGTTGCAGCATCCCGACAAGGCGTGGGCTTCGGATGCCAACTCGACTATCCGCATGACCTACGGTCGCGTGCTGCCTTACTCGCCGCAGGACGGTGTGGAGTACGGATACTTCACGACGCTGAAAGGCGTGATTGAGAAGGAGGACAAGTCGAATCCTACCGAATTTACCGTTCCGGAGCGTTTGAAGGAGTTGTACGCCGCGGGCGACTACGGTCGCTATGCCGACAAGGACGGAACGCTGCACGTGGGATTCCTCGCCGACTGCGACATCACGGGCGGCAACTCGGGTTCGCCGGTACTCAACGCGAAGGGCGAGTTGATAGGACTTGCGTTCGACGGCAACTGGGAGGCGATGTCGGGCGACGTGGCGTTCGAGCCTAATCTCCAACGCACCATATCGGTCGATGTGCGCTACGTACTGTTCGTCATCGACAAGTTCGCCGGCGCATCGTGGCTGCTCGACGAGATGGAGATTGTGAAGAGGTAGGGTGGTCTCACGTGCCGGTGGTTTAAGGTCGTTAGGGTCAGCCGACGACCAAAAGTCGTCGGCTATAAGGTCTCGCGGCAGGCTTAATGCCTGCCGCTTTAAGGTCGGGCAGGGAGGTCGGTAGTGGTTTTCTCCTTAAAGACCCTAATGACTTTAAAGACCTTAAAAAAAAAAGCGGGGACTGAAAATCCCCGCATTTTTCATTTCTTCGCGCCGCTTTCGAGTATCGACACTATCGAGTAGAGCGTGAAGCATATCGCTCCGAAACCCGTTATCACGCGTGCCGCGACGAAGTACTTGGCGTCGAACACCGCCGCCTCGAACAGGAATGCCGCGAGGAAAAGACATGTCAGCGCGGTGAGTATCGGAATTATCGGTATGCGCGCCGCCAGCGGGAAGTCGGCATGCCATATCTTGGCGAGCAGTATCACCTTGCTCGAAATGCTCCAACATATCAGCGCAAGTCCCATAAGCACGAATCCCACGAAGTTTATCGGCTTGCCGATGTAGGCGAACACCATTACGAGTCCGAGTACGAATGCCAGACCGCCCATGACGAGTACGAGCGTAATCCACCTTCTGCCCTCGAAGAGAGTGTATGTTCCGCGCACCTGACGCACTATGCTCGCCACGAGTGCAATGAGCGACGTGCATACGCATGCGATGCCGAACAGCACGCACCCCGAAACGATATGTTCGTTGGAGCGACCTACGACGAATACCACCAGACACCACAGCCACATCGCCGCCGCTATCGCCGATACGACGTAAATCAGTGCCGAAGCCTGCCCGCGCGAGAATCCTGCCGGATTGACGGCGAACGTCCCGTCGGCGGAGTTCTTGGGAATCAGCGAGAACCGCGTGGACGACGTCGCGGCGGTCGAAACGCAGGCGGTGATGAATCCGAGTCCGCAGACCACATGTCCGGTAACGAAGCCGCCCGGCATGTCGGATGCGAGAATCAGTATTCCGCAAATCAGCGTGATTAGTGCGCACGAGTAGCCGAGAATAGGGAAGAAATACTTCGCGGCTTCGTTGTAAGTGCCTATTATCTGACTGATTATGGTCGCGGCTCTGCAGTACAGCGCGACGCATATCGCGCCGAGGAAGAATACCACGGGACCCGCCGTCAGTCGTGCGACGTCGTTTCCCGATGCGAATACATACGCCCCGAAGGCGAAACAGAACGCGCCCATGAACAATGGTATGGCGCGAAAAAGGATGCTTATTCCGTGATTCATGACAGAAAATGTTTTTCGTGCGGGAGCGATGCAAATTCCGAACCAAGGCGGGGCGGAAATGCCGTAATACCGTCGGAGTATGGAGCATCCGCTCCATACTCCTCCTTAAAGTCCTTAACGACCTTAGGGACTTTAATGTCTTTAAGTGATAATTCGTAACCTCCGCCCTCAAAAAAGTTCCGGTTTTATGCGGAAAATGAGCCGAAAAGCGGTATCTTTGCAATATTGAGGTTAAGAATCGTAACTTCGGTGCGACCTCGACTGCAAAAATGTAAGCGATTTATAGAAACATCATAACACTATGTACGGAGATTTCAAGGAGTTCCTCAGTGCGGAACTCGAATCCATCAGGGAAGCGGGGCTTTACAAAAGCGAACGCGTGATATGTTCGCCGCAGAGCGCGGAGATAGAGGTCGGCGGCAAACCGTGCCTCAACTTCTGCGCCAACAACTATCTGGGCTTGTCCGACAATCCGCGTCTCATCGAGGCTGCGAAACGGGCTATGGACAGCCGCGGCTACGGAATGTCGTCGGTACGGTTTATCTGCGGATGCCAGGACATCCACAAGGAGTTGGAACGCGCCATTGCCGACTATTTCGGTACGGAGGATACGATTCTCTACGCCGCATGCTTCGATGCCAACGGCGGTGTGTTCGAACCTCTCTTCACCGAGCAGGACGCGATAATCTCCGATTCGCTCAACCACGCCTCTATCATCGACGGCGTGCGTCTGTGCAAGGCTGTGCGCTACCGCTACGCCAATGCCGATATGGATGCCTTGGAGGATTGCCTCAAACGCGCCCAGGCACAGCGTTTCCGTATCATCTGTACCGACGGCGTATTCTCGATGGACGGCAATGCCGCTCCGCTCGACAGGATATGCGAACTCGCCGAACGCTACCGTGCGCTGGTCATGGTGGACGAGTGCCACTCGGCGGGCGTACTCGGCAGGACGGGTCGCGGAATCACCGAACTCTACAACCTGCGCGGCAAGGTGGACATCATCACCGGCACTCTGGGCAAGGCGTTCGGAGGTGCAGTGGGCGGATTCACGACGGGTCGCAAGGAGATTATCGACATGCTGCGCCAGCGTTCGCGTCCGTATCTGTTCTCCAACTCGCTGCCGCCGGCAATCGTCGGTGCGGGCATCGAACTCTTCAAGATGCTCGGTGAGAGCGACGAATGGCACGACCGTCTGGTCGAGAACGTGGCGTTCTTCCGCGAAAGGATGATTGCCGCGGGATTCGACATCAAGCCGACCGACTCGGCAATTTGCGCCGTGATGCTCTACGATGCGAAGTTGTCGCAGGAATTTGCAGCGAAATTGCAGGATAGGGGAGTGTTCGTCACGGGATTCTACTATCCGGTCGTTCCGAAGGGTCTGGCGCGTATCCGCGTTCAGGTTTCGGCGGGACATACGCGCGAACAGTTGCAACGCTGCGTCGAAGCCTTCGTCGAGGTCGGCAAGGAACTCGGCGTACTGAAATAAGCGGCAAGGAAACGGCGGGTTTTGCGGCGGGTTTTGTCCGCGTTACCTTACAATAACTTAAAAAGGAAAGTGATGAACGGTAAACCATACATTTTTGCTCTGATGATTCTGGCGGGCATATTGTCCGTCGGCATCGGTCGCGTGAATGCACGTACCGCCGAAAAGACTGCAAAACAGAACTCCGGAAATATTGCCGAAAAAACGAAGATTTACGACGAGGTTTTCGTATTCCGTAATTTCCGTGCCAAAGTGAAGAAGGACGGCAGGTGCGGATATGTGGACAATCGCGGAAACGAGGTAGTGCCGTTAATCTACGAGGATTGCTACATGGATAACGACAACCGTTATCTCTCCGTGAAAATCAACGGCAAGTGGGGGTACCGCACGGTAGGGGGCGAGGAGATTATACCGTGCGTCTACGACGAACATTTCGAGTTCAATCCGCCGAACAATTATAATAATAAGAATAATTTCGTCGAGTTGGACAGGTGCTTCGCCGCAGCGTCGCTGAACGGCAAGTGGGGTGCAATCGACGTGAACGGAAAAACCGTGATTCCGTTCATATACCGCTGCTGCAAGCGTTGTAAAGTTGCTTCCGACTTGTTCGTCGTTTCCACCGAGGACAGAAAATACGGAATACTGAACGTTCGCGGAGAAACGGTTATCCCTTTAAGCGATTACATTATATTTACATCCGGATGTTATGCATCACAGGGCGTTTTCGAGGTTGCGAAATACCATGAGACAAAGATATTCCGGTATATGTACGGGTTCAGGGATGCGCACAACAACGAGATTGTACCGTGTATATACGAC
This sequence comes from uncultured Alistipes sp., assembly GCA_905213895.1. Lineage (GTDB taxonomy): Bacteria > Bacteroidota > Bacteroidia > Bacteroidales > Rikenellaceae > Alistipes. The sequence goes on along the minus strand of CAJMKE010000014.1, from coordinate 42,923 downwards.
CGTGTATGGGCGGATGAATATGGCATTTATATCCAACTTGACGACGAAGTCGAGATGTTGAATTTCGACGGCAAGAAGATATTTCCCGAATACAAAGCCAAAAAAGCGAACAGCAACGGTATTTTGGTCGAGCGCGACGGAAAAATGGGTATGCTGGATTTCGCCGGCAGAGAGATATTGCCATGCGAATACAAAGACGTAAATATAATTTCCAACGATGAAACGTTGTTGTCGGTTTGTATGACGGACAGATGGGGTTTGGTCGATTTGTCGGGCAAGACGGTGCTGCCTATGGAATACGAACGTATCGAATGTCTGGAAAAAGGGATGTTCGAAGTCCGGAAAAACGGCAGGAGAGGTGTGGTGAATAATGACGGCAAAATGATTGTGCCTTGCGAATACGATTATATCAGCGATATGTACTGCCGGAGAGGATTTTTAGAAGTGGAGAAGGACGGCAGGTGCGGTATTGTCGACAGGAAAGGACGGGTTGTTGTCCCTGTCGAGTATGAAATGTGCCATAATTTTACGGGAAATATGACTGTTGTCAGATTCGACGGGAAGTACGGATTCGTGAACCGAAGCGGAAAAGTGGTGATACCTGCTGAATACGACTACGTTTATTATTTCAGAAACGGTTTGGCGGGAGTTTGCCGCAACGGTAAATGGGGTTATATCGACAAAAAGGGCAAGACGGTGATTCCGTTCGAATATGACTTTGCCGGAAGTTTTTCCAATGGCGGTATAGGTGATGTGAAAATCGGTGATGTCAATGTTTTTATCGACAAGCAGGGCAATCCTGTATTCGGATACAAATGTTTTGGTTCGCTTTATCCGCCGAGTGACGTAGCAGTTATTTTACCGGATGAATATTAACAGTATATAAACTATAAATTTTATGTCAAAAATCAACTTGGACGCTATCGACCGCAAGATACTTCGGTTTCTGGTCAAGAATGCGCGCATGCCGTTCCTCGAAATCGCCCGCGAATGCGGCATCTCGGGTGCGGCGATACACCAGCGCATAAAGAAACTCGAAGATTCGGGAATCGTTCTCGGCAGCCATCTGTCGGTGAACCCGAAGATGCTCGGATTCGACGTCTGCGCATTCGTCTACATCCGCATCAAGGACCCGATGACGACGGTTGCCGTGGTCGAGAAAATCAAGCATATCCACGAGGTCGTCGAGTGCCACTTCATCACCGGAAACTATACGATGATGGTGAAACTCTACTGCGTGAACAACGAGCATCTGATGCACGTCATAACCGACGGAATACGCCGCATCCCGGGTGTCTCGTCCACCGAGACCTACATTTCGCTCGACGAGTCGTTCCAGCGCGAGCCGTATATCGATTATCTCGACAAATAGGGCGGCGGCATGGCTTCGGTGATAAGACTTACAAAGGAGTTTGCGTTCGAGTCGGCTCATGCCCTCGCGGGCTACGACGGCAAATGCCGCGAAATCCACGGGCATTCCTACCGTCTGTTCGTTACGGTCGCCGGCACTCCGTCGGAGCGCGAGGACGACCCGAAACGGGGCATGGTGATGGATTTCGGCGATTTGAAACGCATCGTCGGCAGCGAAATAGTGGACCGGCTCGACCATTCGTTCGTGATGCGCCGCACGCCGGAGAGCGAGCGTATCGCCTCGACGCTCGGCGGCGAGTTCCGCAACGTGATATTGGTCGATTACCAGCCGACGTGCGAGAACATGCTGTGCGACTTCGCGGCGCGCCTGCGTGCTGCACTGCCCGCTACCGTGCGTCTGCACTCGCTGCGCCTGCACGAGACGGCGACGTCGTATGCGGAGTGGTTTGCGGAAGAGAATGAATAGAGTCTTTAAGGACTTTAACGACCTTAAAGACTTTAAAGAAAAAACACCCCTCCCCAAAGTCCCCCGCACAGGCGGGTTGCAGGGTGGCGGTTTACAGGAGAAAATTAGAGTCTTTAAGGACTTTAACGACCTTAAAGACTTTAAAGACCTTATAATTGTACCATGAAAAAACTTTTTCTGGTCGATGCCTACGCATTGATTTTCAAATACTACTATGCCTTTCTGGGGCGACCGATGCGGAACCGTGCCGGCATGAATACCTCTATCGTGTTCGGCTTCACGAAATTCCTGCGCGACATCCAGAAGCGCGAGCATCCCGACCTGCTGGGAGTGGCGTTCGACCCGAAGGGCGGCTCGTTCCGCAAGGACATCTATCCGGAGTACAAGGCTAACCGCCCCGACACGCCGGAAGACATCATATTGTCTGTTCCCTACGTCAAACGCATCGTCGAGGCGATGTGCATCCCGATTCTCGAAGTCGAGGGCTTCGAGGCGGACGACGTTATCGGCACTTTCGCTTTCCGCGGCGCGGAGGCGGGCTACGACGTCTACATGGTTACGCCCGACAAGGACTACGGACAACTCGTCGGCGATAACCGCAAGATATACAAGCAGAAGGGCGACGGTATCGAAATCGTCGATGCGGACGCCATACGTGCGAAATACGGTATCGACGACCCGATTCTGGTACGCGACATACTCGCTCTGTGGGGCGATGCGTCGGACAATATCCCCGGGGTGCAGGGCATCGGCGAAAAGGGTGCGTGCAAACTCGTAGGAAAGTGGGGCAGCGTCGAGAATATCATAGAGAATGCGGCTGAAATAGGCGGCAAGACGGGTGCGAATATCGCCGCATCGGTCGACAGACTGCGTCTGGCAAAAGAACTTACGACAATCAGACTGGATGTGCCGATTGAGTTCGACGAGGCGAACCTCACGGTGTGTCCGCCGAAGATAGATGCGCTGCGCGCGCTCTTCGCCGAACTCGATTTCAAGGCGTTCGCAGCCGACCTCGCCAATCTCGCTCCCGCCGAGGATTTGAGCGTTCCCAAGCAGGCTGACCAGTACCAGTTGGCGAATATGTCGCGCGCCAAAGCGGCGGCATCGCACAAGGCAGCCATGGCGGGGCAGGGTTCGCTGTTCGACTTCGGAGAACCCGCAGCCGCCGAAGAAAAAGTCCCTAACGACCTTAAAGACCCTAAGGACTTTAAGGACCCTAAGGAGGATGAAGCGGAGGAAAACTCCCCCTCCCCTGAATCCCCGATGCTCACCGCCGAAACCGTCGCTCACGACTACCGTATCGTGCGCGATGCCGACGCGCTGCGCACGATGATAGAGCGGGTGAGCGGCTACGGCGAGTTCTGCTTCGACTTGGAAACTACGGGATTCGACATGTTCCGCGACAGAATCGTGGGTCTGTCGGTCGCCGTCGAACCCCACGAGGCGTGGTACGTCCCGTTCGCGGCGCACGACGGCATGAGCCGCGACGAGGTGGAGAAAACGTATGTCGCGATGCTGCGTCCGCTGTTTGCCGACGAGAAAATCGCGAAAATCGGACAGAACATGAAGTTCGACATCCTTTTTCTGCGGGCTGCCGGCATCGAGGTGCGCGGCAGAAAGTTCGATACGATGCTGCTGCACTACCTGCTTGACCCCGAATCGCGCCACGGAATGAATGTGCTGGCGGAACGCTACCTCCACTACACTCCAATCGAAATCACGGCTCTGATAGGTCGCGGCGCGAAGCAACTGTCGATGGATATGGTCGGCGTGGAGCGCGTCGCCGAATACGCCGCCGAGGATGCCGACATCACGCTGCAACTCTACCGCACGCTGCGTCCGATGGTCGGGCGCGAAGGTCAGATGGAGTTGTACGAGCGCATCGAGGAGCCGCTCATCGACGTTCTCGCCGATATGGAGTGGACGGGCGTGCGTATCGACAGTGCGTCGCTGGCGCACTACTCGGCATCGCTCTCGGAGCAGTTGTCGGCTCTCGAAACGAAGATTCGCGACGCGGCGGGCGAACCGACGCTCAACGTCAATTCGAGCCGCCAGTTGGGCGAGGTGCTGTTCGCCAGGATGCGTATCGCCGAGAAGCCCAAAATGACCAAAACCAAGCAGTTCTGCACCGACGAGGAGTACTTGCAGGGGTTTGCCCACCAGTACGAAATCGTCGATTTGATACTGCAATACCGCGGCGTCAAGAAACTGCTTTCGACATACGTCGACGCCCTGCCGCTGCTGGTGAATCCGGTTACGGGGCATATACATACATCCTACAATCAGGCTGTTACGGCTACGGGTCGTCTGTCGTCCGCCAACCCGAATCTCCAAAACATTCCGGTGCGCGAACAGATAGGACGCCCGATTCGCGAAGCCTTCATCCCGAGCGACGACGGACATCTGCTCCTTTCGGCGGACTATTCGCAGGTCGAGTTGAGGATTATGGCTCATCTGAGCGGCGACGAGTCGCTGCGCGAAGCCTTCATGCACGGCGAGGACATCCATGCCGCGACGGCGGCGAAGATTTTCGGCAAGCCGATAGACGAGGTTACCTCCGAGGAGCGGCGGCGCGCCAAGACCGCCAATTTCGGTATCATCTACGGTATCTCGGCTTTCGGTTTGAGCCAGCGTCTCGACATCCCGCGCAGCGAGGCGAAAGCGTTGATAGACGGCTACTTCGCGTCGTATCCGAAGGTGAAGGAGTATATGGAGCGGGTTACCGGGCAGGCGCGCCGCGACGGCTACGTTACGACGCTGTTCGGACGCCGCCGCTACCTGAACGACATAAACTCGCGCAACGTCAATGCCCGCGGGCTTGCCGAGCGCAACGCCATCAACGCCCCGATACAGGGCGGTGCGGCGGACATCATGAAGATAGCGATGATTGAGGTTGCGCGACGGTTCCGCGAGGAGGGGATAGGGTCGCGGATAATCTTGCAGGTTCACGACGAAATCGTTGTGGATATGCTTGCGTCGGAGCGCGAGCGCGTCGAACGTATCGTCCGCGAGGCTATGGAGGGCGCGGCGTCGCTCACAGTGCCTCTGATAGTCGATTGCGGCGTCGGTCGCAACTGGCTCGAAGCGCATTAGCCGCTGTAAACCCTAACGACCTTAAGGACCTTAAAGTCCTTAAGGACTTTAATTGAATTTAATTGAAAAAACTTAAATAACCGCTTATGAAAAAACTGATTATTCTTGCTTTTGCAACGGCTGTTTCGGCTGTTTCCGTCGGACAGATTCGCGACGAGATTCTCGCAGACCTCACCAAGGCGCGCGGCGAGTACCGCCTCTATCCGACCGAATTCGCCGAGCAGACGCCAGTTCCGAAGGGCTACAAACCGTTCTACATTTCGCACTACGGTCGCCACGGCTCGCGTTACATCCTGCGCAATCACAAGTTCGACAGCGTATTGAAAGTCTTCGCCGAAGGACACGACGCAGGCAAACTCACGCCGCTCGGCGAGGATGTCTACGGACGCCTGCTGCGCACCGCCGAGGTGTGCCAGGGACGTGCGGGCGACCTCTCGGCTCTCGGTCAGGAGCAGCATGTGGCTATCGCGAAGCGCATGTACGAGACCTATCCCGAGATTTTCCGCAGCAAGCCCGAGGTTTTCGCCGTCTCGACAACCGTGCCGCGCTGCCTTATAAGCATGTTCGCCTTCACGGGCGAACTGCTGCGCCACGACCCGCACATGGATTTGACGACCGATACCGGCTCGATATACATGCCGTACCTCAACCCTTACTACAAGGACAACATTCCGGCTCTCTCCGACCATATCGACGAGTACCGCTATCCGGTAGGTCCGTGGGTGGACGAGTGGTATGCGTTCCGCCGCGAAATCATCGACAACAGGCGCATCCTCGATTCGCTGTTCGCACCCGATTTCGGCGCGAATATCGAACGCCCCTACGACTTCGTGTTCAACCTCTGGAAAGTGGCTATCAATACACCCAACACCCCTTCGGAGGAGGACTATCTCGACCTGTTCACTCCGGACGAACAGTACAGTTGGTGGCGGCTTATCAACGCCATCTTCTACTACGAAAAGGGTCCTTCGGGAACGGGCGGCGGATTCCTCGACTGGGTGTCGGCGAAACTGCTCAAAAACTTCATCGACGAAGCCGACAAGAAGGTCGCTGCCGGAGTGCCTGCCGTTACGCTGCGTTTCGGACACGACGGCGTGTTCATGGGTCTGTTCAACTCGATGCGCCTGAAAAATTGGAGCGAAAAGGCTCCGTCGATGGAGCGTATCGAGGAGAAGTGGCACTCGTTCGACATCCCGATGGCATGCAACCTCCAATGGATATTCTACCGCAACCCGAAGACGGGCGACGTGCTGGTGAAACAGTTGCTCAACGAGGAGGAGTTGGATTTCCCGCTCGAAAGCGACGTGAAGCCCTACTACCACTGGAAGGACGTCAAGGCGCTGTACGACAAGATTCTCGCCGAACAGCCGCTCTACACGCCCGATTTCAACGGATTGAAATAAAATCGCTTAAAGTCCCTGAAAAATAAAGGAAAACCATGAAAAAAACATTCGTTCTCTGCCTTTCGTTCGGACTTGCCGCCATTGCGGCATTCGCCGCACCGCCGCCCGAGAATTCGGACGACCGCGTGTTCTGCTACGAACTCAAACCGGCTCTGCGCCGCGTGATTTCGATTCCCGACGTGGACGGGTATCTGACGCTCAAATGCGACTTCCACATGCACACGGTTTTCGCCGATGCGCAGGTCTATCCGGTCGGACGTGTCCGCGAGGCATGGCATGACGGACTGGACGTGATTGCCATGACCGAACATATCGGTGTACACAGTACCAAGGGAATCATGCTCAAAGACTATAATCTGCCCTACAAACTCGCCAAAAAGGAGGGCGACAAATTCGGTCTGCTCGTGATTCAGGGTGCCGAAATCACCCGCACCAAGCCGTTCGGACACATGAACGCGCTGTTCCTGACCGACTGCAACGTCTTCCACGAAGACCGCTACGTGAAGGATGCGTCGGGCAAGGAGATTCGCGACAAGCGTAACAAGCGTATTCCGATACGCGAAACCGAGATGCTCGATTTCGAGGCTGCCGAGAAACAGGGAGCCTTCATTCAGTGGAACCATCCCGGCTGGCCCGACAAGAAGTGCGACATGTTCGACCTCCAAAAGAGGCTGATTAAGGAGGGACGCATCCACGCCGTCGAGATATTCAATAACAAGGAGTGGTACCCGAAAGTTCTCGACTGGTTCGACGAGTACAAACTGCCGATGACAGCCAATACCGATATTCACAATCCGTCGTCATACGAATACGGCGACAGCATGCGTCCGATGACGCTGGTGTTCGCCAAGGAGTATACGGTCGAGTCGGTGCGGGAGGCGATGTTCGCCGGACGCATCGTGGCGTTTTTCGACCGGAAACTCGCCGGCGACGCCGAGTGGCTCGAAAAATTGGTGCGGGCGTCGTTGAAAGTGCGGATTATCAATGCGAAAAAGGGTGTTGTCGAGATAACGAACAATTCCGACATCGAGTTCCGCACGCTTTTCACGTGGCACATGAATCCGGTGGTGCTATATCCGCACAAGGCGGTGCGCATCGACCTGCCGCAGGGTACGGAGGTCGAGTTCACGAACTGCTTCACGGGTCGTAAACCGCTCAAAATAGCATTGTGGTAAAAGAATTGTCCTCAAACGACGTTAAGGACTAAAAAGACTTTATAGTAAAGCATTATGTTAAGCATCGCAGAAAGACACAAGTATATTCTCGACAAACTCGACAAGTTCGGGTTCATCCGTATCACCGACGTCGCCGACGAACTGAAAGTTACGAAGGTTACGATTCGCAAGGACGTCAAGATTTTGGAGAGCAAGGGTTTGCTCTATAAGGTTCACGGCAGCGCGCGGCGTGCCAATCCGCATATTGCCGACCGCGACCTGATGACCAAGAGTTCGCTCAACCGCGAGGCGAAACGACGTATCGCGGTGCGTGCGGCGCAACTCATCGCCGACAACGACTCGATTATGATTTCGGCAGGCTCGACGACCTACGCTCTGGCTGAGGAGATTCGCTCGACGATGCCGTCGAAGACGCTCAACGTCGTAACGCCGTTCCTGAAAGTGTCGGCACTGCTCAACGAGATGGACAATATTCAGGTCGAGCAGTTGGGCGGTCGCGTCTACAAGAAGTCGTTCGCCACGCTCGGCGAGAATGCGAGCCATACGCTGACCGACATGGTCTGCTCGAAGTTCTTCGTCGGCGTGGACGGCATCGACCCCGATTTGGGCGTTACGACCTCCACGATAGAGGAGGCGCAGTTGTCGCACAAGATGATGGCTGCCTCGTCGAAGACGGTGGTTCTCGCCGACTCGTCCAAATTCGGTCAGCACGGCTTCGGACGCATCGCGACGCTCGAAGACGTCGATATAATCATCACCGACGACGGCGTTTCTCCCGAGATGCGCAAAATCGTCGAGGACGCGGGAGTGGAACTGATTATCGTTTAGGGTCGTTAAGGTCTATAAGGACTTTAAGGTCTCGCCGCCGGTGTTGAGCCGGCGACTGTAAGGTATTTTGTGATGCGCGGGCGGTTTATCCGCCCGCGCTCTTTATAGCCGCCTACAATGTCGGCGGCTGACCCTAACGACCCTAATGACCCTAATGACCCTAATGACTTTAAGGTCATTAAAGTCTTTAAGGACATTAGGGACTTTAAGGTTGCGCGGCGGCGGGTTACGCCTGCCCCATCTTGTTGAAATTCTGCGGCAGGGTGTGCTGCGGAATCTCTATCTTGCCGATTGCGCTCTCGTAACGCTGCACGTTCTCCTGCAACGACATGAGCAGCCGTTTGGCATGCTCGGGAGTGAGGATTATGCGGCTGCGCACCTTCGCCTTCGGTATCGCGGGAAGTATCGTCGCGAAATCGAGTATGAACTCCGAGGTCGAGTGGGATATGATGACCAGATTGGAGTAGATGCCCATTGCCGTTTCGGCATCGAGTTCGAGGTCTATGCCCATCGGGTTGTTCTGATTGTTTTCCGCCATAAGTCAAAAGGTTCGTTAATAAATTATTGCTAATCTATGTTCATTGGCTCCTATTCGTCATCCTGAGTGAAACGAAGGATCTGAAATCCGGCGGAACAGATTCTTCGCTGCGCTCAGAATGACGGTTTTATGATAGTTATTTGCAAATATAAGCATCGATGCCGGTATTTTCCGCCGGACAATATCGAAAACATCAACAAAATTTCAACCTTTTCGATAAGCCGAGGGCAGAGCCGAACTTGTTCAGGCTATGCCGAGGCGAGAAAAGGAAGAAAGGATTTCAACGATTTAACGTTTTCCGTATCCGTAATGTTGCTTCGGAGGGACAAAAAATGTGCAGAAAAGACCGGTTAGGAACATTTTTTTCATACCTTTGTACGAATTTAAGCGCGTTGCGCCCCGGGCGGTCGTGCCATATAGTTTGAGGATATTTATGTTATTGACAACCATAGAAATACTGTTGCGCGGAGTGGGTGTGGGTCTGGCAGCGTCGATTACCGTCGGTCCGGTAGCCGTACTGTGCATCCAGCGGACGTTGAGCAAGAGCCGCCGTTCGGGCATGGTGTCGGGCGTCGGCGTGGCTTGCGCCGATACGCTCATGGCAATCATCGCGTTCTTCTTCTACTCGATGTTGCAGGCGCAAATCGAGCAGTACAGCCAGTTGCTGCGCGTCGTGGGCGGCGTATTCGTCGTCATCGTCGGCGTGGTGATATTCTTCCAGAATCCCGTGCCGCAAATCCGCCGCAACAGGGCGGGCAAGACGTCGCTGTGGCAGGATTTCGCCTCGATGTTCGGATTCACGATAGCCAATTTCGTGGTCGTCATACCGTATATTCTCGCTTTCTTCGCCATGTTCAGCGTCGGTACGGTCGATGACAGTGCCGATGTGGCTACGATAGTTACGAGCGCGCTGATAATCGCCGGATTCTTCTGCGGAGCGTTGCTGTGGTGGTTTCTGCTTACGTCGCTCATCAGCCTTTTCCGCCGCCGCTTCCGTCCGCGCCACATGCTCACGATAAATCATGTCGCCGGAATCATCATCGGTCTGCTCGGCGTCTATACCATTCTTTCGACCTTTTATACGATAATGCCAAATGGAGTTCTGCACTGACAATACCAAGAAGATAATCATCGCCATCGACGGCTTTTCGTCGTGCGGCAAGAGTACTTTCGCCAAATCGATTGCCGCCCGTCTGGGCTATATCTTCATCGATACGGGTGCGATGTACCGCGCCGTAACGCTTTATGCGCTCGAACACGGCGCGATACGTTCGGGCATCGCCGACGAGGAACGAATCGTCGCTCTGCTGCCCGAAATCGCCATCACGTTCCGTTTCAATCCGCAGCGCGGGGCGAGCGACATCTATGTGAACGGCGATTTGGTCGAGGGCAAGATACGCACCATCGAGGTGAACAACTGTGTCAGCGCGGTGAGTTCGATTCGCGAGGTGCGCGAGAAACTCGTCGCCATGCAGCAGCAGATGGGCGAGCGTCGCGGAGTGGTCATGGACGGTCGCGACATCGGAACGGTCGTTTTCCCCGATGCCGAACTGAAAATCTATATGACTGCCGACCCGAAGGTGCGTGCCGAACGGCGGTATGCCGAATTGCGCGCCAAGGGCGACGAGGTGTCGTTCGACGAGGTGCTGGACAACGTGATTTCGCGCGACAAGGCGGATATGAGCCGTGCTATTTCGCCGCTGCGCAAGGCGGACGACGCCGTGGTGCTGGACAACAGCCGCATGACGGTCGGTGAACAGATGGAGTGGTTCGCACGCGAGTTCGCGCGGGTGCAGGAAGGGCTGAAAAATTAAGGGGAGAAAGTCGTTAAAGTCAGTAGGGTCATTAGGGACTTTAAGGACTTTAAGGACTTTAAGGACTTTAAGGACTTTATGCTGGTTGAGATAGACGATAAATCGGGCTTCTGTTTCGGGGTCGTGAGGGCGATTACCGAGGCGGAACGCGCTTTGGCGGAGGGCGGCAGGGTCTGTTCGCTCGGCGACATAGTGCATAACCGCATGGAGGTGCAGCGGCTCGAACGTCTGGGACTGCGGACGGTGTCGCACGACGAGATATGCTCGCTCGGCAGCGACTGCCGGCTGCTTATCCGCGCCCACGGCGAACCGCCTTCGACATATGCGCTGGCGCGGGAGTGCGGCGTGGAGATTATCGACGCGACATGCCCGATGGTCGCCAAGTTGCAGGAGCGCGTCAAGTTCGCTCACAAAAAGATGAAGGAGTGCGGCGGACAGGTCGTGATTCTCGGCAAGCGGGGACATGCCGAGGTGATCGGGCTGACGGGGCAGGTCGAGGAACCGACGATAGTCGTCGAGAGTGCCGCCGATTTGGATGCGGTCGACTTCATGCGACCTATCCATTTTCTGTCGCAGACCACGCAGAGTCCGCAACTTTTCGTAGACCTGCTGGACGAGATGCGCCGTCGGCTGCCGACACCCGATATGATTTCCGCCGACTGTACGATTTGCAACCGCGTGTCGTCGCGCGAAACGCATCTGCGCGAGTTCGCCGCGCGCCACGACGCGGTGGTGTTCGTCTGCGGTCGCAAGTCGAGCAACGGCAAGGTGCTTTTCGGCATCTGCCGCGAGACGAATGCCCGCAGTTACAATATCGAGGAGGCACGGGAGTTGCAGCCCGAGTGGTTCGCGGGCGTAGGCAGCGTGGGCGTGTGCGGTGCGACTTCGACGCCGGAGTGGCTCATGCGCGAGGTCGCCGATGCGATAGCGGCGATGGGGGAGAACAAATAAAGACCTTAATCAATAGCACTATGAAGAAATACCTTATCCGAAGTCTGAAATATTTTGCGGCATTGTTCGTTCTGTATGCGGCGTTCATGTATGCGATGCACGCGGCGGGGGCGACGATGCTGACGCTCGGCGACGATTTCGCGATACTCGTCGGCACTCCGCGCGGACGGTGGATGATTGCGGCGGCGGTCGCGTTGGCGGCGGTATACCCGAAACTGTCGTTCATCACGCGCCGCGTAGAGGGCGACATGACGGAGAACCGCGAACAGATTATCGCGGCGTTCGAGGTCGCGGGCTACGCGCTCGACCGCGAGGAGGAGGGATGCATGGTGTTCCGTGCGGGTCGGCTGCAACGGCTGCTGTACCTCTTCGAGGATGAAGTCGCGGTGGGGCAGTACGGACAGTGGTTGGAGATTACGGGCATCCGTCGCGCGACGGTGCGGACGGTAATTAGGCTCGACGGATATATAAGAAATAGTAACAGGAGAAGAGATGAATAGACGGTCGTATATAAGAGCCGCGTTGGCGGCGGCTGCGGCGGCGACGCTGTTTTTCGCAGGCGTCTTCGCGGCGAAGAACGATTTCGGGCTGGGTCGCAACATGGAAATCATGGCGAACCTGATGCGCGAACTCGCGACATACTACGTGGACGAGGTGTCGCCCGACGAGATGATGCGCAACGGCGCACGCGGCATCACGTCGAAACTCGACCCCTACACCGAATACCTGCCCGAGTCGGAGATGTCCGATTTCGAGACGCTTACGACGGGCAAGTACGGCGGCATCGGCGCGATGATTCGTCAGGACGGCGACTTCGTGATTATCGCCGAACCCTACAAAGGCTCTCCCGCCGACCGCGCGGGACTGGCGATAGGCGACCGCATAGTCGCTATCGACGGCGAGGACGCCAAGGGGATGACGACCGCCGACGTCAGCGCGCGTTTGAAAGGCGAACCCAATACGACGGTCCGCGTTGCGGTCGAAAAACTTGTCGGCGGCAGCCGCGAGGAGGTGAAAATCCGCCGCGAACGCATCGTGATTCCGAGCATATCGTACTCGGGCTACGTCGCCGACGGCATCGGATATATCCGCCACGCCGACTTCACGGACACGTGCTACGACGACATGCGTGCGGCGATACTCGCGTTGCAGGAGCGCGGCGACCTGCGCGCGCTGATTCTCGACTACCGCAACAACGGCGGCGGCGTGATGCAGTCGGCGGTGAAGATTCTGTCGCTGTTCGTGCCGAAGGGAACGAAGGTCCTCGAAAACAAGGGTCGCAACGCCTCGTCTGTCGAGGAGTTCCGCACCGAGTACGAACCTCTGCTGCCCGACACTCCGCTTGCGGTGCTCGTGAACGGCAATACCGCTTCGGCAGCCGAAATCGTGTCGGGCGCGATACAGGACCTCGACCGCGGCGTGCTTATCGGGCAGCGCAGTTTCGGCAAGGGACTGGTGCAATCGACGCATCCCGTGGGCTACAACAGTTACGTGAAGATGACCTCCGCCAAATACTATATCCCGTCGGGACGCTGCATTCAGGCGGTGCGCTATTCGTCGGACGGTCGCGCCGAAATCGTCGCCGACTCGCTGGTGAACGAATTCCGGACGGCGGGCGGTCGCAAGGTCTACGACGGCGGCGGAATCATGCCCGACATCAAGACCTCGACCGAATACGTGAGCAACTTCGCCGTTACGCTCTATCTGACGGGCATTATCGACGATTTCGGCGACGAATACATGCGCAGGCACCATGCCGACACTATCGACAGCCGCACCTTCTCGATTACGGATGCCGACTACGACGACTTCGTGCGCATGGTCGAGGGGCGCGACGTGGCTTACAAGTCGGATTCGCGCCGTGCGCTCGAACACCTGCGCGCGTCGCTCGCCAAGGAGCGTTACGACGACCGCATGGGCGATGCGTTGAAGGCTATCGACGAGAATCTGCACGACGACAAGATGAGCAATCTCCAAACTTACCGCAAGGAGATTGTGGACGCCATAAACTCCAACATCCTGCTGCGCTTCGCCTATTCGGAGGGCGTGATAGAGAATTCGCTCGCCGACGATGCCGATGTCGCGCGTGCCGTCGGCATCCTGCAAGACGAGCCGGAGTACCGCCGCATCCTCACGGAGCAGGACACGGAAAGGAAATAGGGAAAAGGGTCTTTAAGGACTTTAACGACCTTAAAGACTTTAACCGACGCCAAGCCGAGAGCAGTCGAACTTGTTCGGACTGCCGAGGCGCGAAGGAGGAAAAGACCGCGAACGCGGGATTAAAGAAGAAAACCATGCTCGAATCGGTACGCAGAAACATACTCAAAAACGGACGGACACTGGTACTCCTGCTGGGAGTGGCACTGGTCGGCGTGTCGCTGTTCATCACCAACCGCATGGCACAGTCGCTGCGCGAGAAGGAGAAACACGACGTGGAGTTGTGGGCTGCGGCTATGGAGCGTGTCAACCGCGATGCGATGGGCGACTACATGAGCGACCCGCTCGTCGATGCCATCGTCAATAACCGCAACAACATCCCGTTCATCATCACCGACGAGAATCTGCGCGTCGTGTCGTACCACCTCATCCGCGAAAAGGACATCGAAGACCCCGAGCGGCTGCACCGGCTGCTCGACCGCATGTCGAGCGACAATACGCCTATCGTGGTTCGGTTCTGGTGGACGAACGAACACAACCACATAATATTCTACGGTCGCTCGACGACGCTGATGCTGCTCTACGTGTTCCCGTATATCCAGATGTTCATCATCATCGTATTCGTCATGGTGCTGTTCATCGCCTTCCGCTCGACCAAGCAGGACGAGCAGAACCGCGTGTGGATAGGTCTCGCCAAGGAGACGGCGCATCAGTTGGGTACGCCCACGTCGTCGCTGCTCGGCTGGATAGAGTATCTGCGGTCGCAGTCGGTAGACCAGATGGCGGTCGAGGAGATGAACAAGGATTTGGCGCATCTGATGAAAATCGTGGACCGCTTCTCGAAAATCGGCTCCGACACGCCGCTCCAAATCGCCAACGTGAACGAGGTCGTCAGCGGCTCGGTGATGTACTTCCGCAAGCGCATCCCGCGCAACGTTACGCTCGACTACAACGGACTGGCGATAGACCCCGTGCAGGCGAACCTCAATGCGGCTCTGTTCGAGTGGGTCATCGAGAATCTGATGAAAAATTCGCTCGACGCCTTGCAGGGACACGGCTCCATCGTGGTTCATATCGGCTCTGACGAACGGTTCGTGTGGATAGACGTGAAGGATACCGGCAAGGGCATCGCCAAGTCGAACTGGAAACGCATATTCCAACCCGGCTTCACGACCAAGACCCGCGGCTGGGGACTGGGACTGTCGCTCTCGCGCCGAATCATCGAGGAGTACCACCACGGCAAAATCGCCGTCGTGGAGTCGGAAATCGGTCGCGGCACGACAATCCGCGTAACGCTGAAACGGGCGTTCGGATAAAGTGGGTACGGGCTGTGGAAATAGGTATTATAGGCAGAATAGGTAATATAGGGCTTATGATACTTATAATACTTATAATACTTATAATACTTATAATACTTATAATACCTATATTACCTATATTACCTAAAAGAAAAAAACACTATGGAGAACCTGATACCCTATATCCCGTCCGACTCGCTGTCGGCGGCGGATGTATTCGGGGCGGCGAGCGAACTCGCGCTTCGGAGCGGGACGGCTCATGCCGCCGCGACGGGTGCGGGCGATGCGGTGCTGCAAATCGCGGCTCTCGCCGTAACTCTCCTATATATATATACGGTCGTGCGCTACTCCGATGTCGTGCGCGCCGTGATGTTCTCGGCGGTCGGCGTCGCACCCACCAAACGGGGTCGGCAGCGGCACTTCAATTTCGCCGTGCAGCGCAACGTGGAGATAATAATCGCCGTTTCGGGTGCGGTTGCCGCGGCGGTCGTCGCGGTAAGGCTTTTGGGCGCGAGAATCGCTGACGCGGGTCTGGCGGCGAACCTGCCGGTTATGGCGTGCGCGGTCGCGGCGGGTCTGGCGGCACTCGCGGCGTTCGAATACTCGGCGGTACGCGCCGTAGGGTTCGTCAGCGGACGCAGCGACGTGTGCGTGCAGATTCTCCAACTCAAACTCCGTCATTTTTCAGCCGCCGCGGCAGTGGTGCTGCCGTTCGGCATGGTGTTCCTGTTTGCGGCTCCGAGCGTCGCCACGGCGTGTTTTTACGTCATGGCGGGACTATGTTCCGTTTCGGCAATACTCTTTGCCAAAGAGTCTTTCTCGCTCTTTATTTCGCAAAGAGTTTCGATTTTGTATTGGATTTTGTATCTTTGCACCTTGGAATTGTTCCCCGTATCGCTCCTGCTTGCTCCGATATTGCGCACGGGCGCGGGGTTCTGAGAAGAATTATGGGTGTGAAAGTAAGTAAAATATTAGTGTCGCAGCCCCGTCCGGCGATTATCGAGAAGTCGCCGTTTTACGAATTGGCGGAAAGATATAAGGTGCAGGTGGACTACCTGCCGCTCATCAAGGTTATCGGCGTGTCGCCAAAGGAGTTCCGCAGCCAGCGCGTGGACATCCTTTCGCATACGGCGGTGATATTCACTTCGCGAACCACAATCGACAGTTTCTTCCGCATCTGCGAGGATGCGCGGGTTACCGTACCCGAAACGATGAAGTACATCTGCTCGACGGAGGCTATCGCGCTCTATCTCCAAAAGTACATCGTCTACCGCAAGCGCAAGATTTCGTTCGCCGACGGTTCGTTCACCGGACTGATAGAGCAGATTGTGAAGCAGAAGGACGAAAAGATTCTGCTTACGCTAAGCGAGCCGCACAAACCCGAGGTTCCCGAAACGCTTACGCGCCTTCACATAAACTACACTCCGGTGATTCTCGCGCGCACCGTGGCGAGCGACATAACGCCGGAGGAGTTGAAGAGTTACGACATGCTGCTGCTCTACTCGCCATGGGACGTCAAGGCTATCTGCGAGAAGATGCCGGTCGACGAACTGCCCGCAATCGCCACTTTCGGCGAAGGTACGCTGCGTCTGGCTGTCGACAGCAACATAGCCGTCAAGGCTTGTGCGCCGACCGTTGAGGCTCCGTCGCTCGCCAAGGCGGTAGACCTCTATATTTCGCAGGTGCGCAAGGGCAAGGAGATTGCCGATGTGGAACTCGCATGTATGGCGACGACCGAGAAGGAGGAGTTCATCCGCTCCCAGCAGAGCCGCATCGCCAAGAAGGGTCGCCCGAAAAAATAGGCGTCGTCCGCCCGCCGTACCCGTGCGGGCGGATGCACCGTTCAGATAATCCATTCGACGTATGACGACACAGACAGACAGCAGGTTGCCGAAGCAGGAGCGGTTGCGCTCGTTCGGTGCTATAAGGCGTCTGTTCCGCGACGGTCGCGGCGGGTTCATCTATCCGTTCCGTTTCGTCGTCTATGCGGAACCCGACCCCGAAATGTCGGCGTGCGTCCTTTTCTCGACTCCCAAGAAATTTCACAAACGCGCCAACAAGCGCAATCTGCTGCGCCGCCGCATGCGCGAGGCGTACCGCCGGAACAAATCGCTGCTCGCCGAGTCGGGCAAGACCGGCACGGTCGAGATTGCGCTCATCTATTCCACCAAGGAGGTTCACGGCTATAAAACCATCGAAAATGCGCTCCGGCGGGTTCTTAAAAACATTGCCGAGGGTTTGTAGGCGCATCGCCGCAATGCCGCTTATCGGCATCGTGCGCTTCTATCAGGTGTGCATATCGCCGCTCACGCCGCCGTCGTGCCGCTACACGCCGACATGCTCGCAGTACGCGCTCGAAGCCCTGCGCCGCTACGGCGCGTTCAAGGGCGGCTGGCTCGCATTCAAGCGTCTGTGCCGCTGCCATCCCTGGGGCGGCAGCGGGTACGACCCCGTGCCGTAACAAAAGCGGAAAAGTATTATAGGTAATATAGGTAGAATAGGTAATATGAGGTTTTCCTATACTACTTATATTACCTATTTTACCTATATTACCTGTTTCCGTGCCGACTACCCTCCCCCGCTCCGAAACAAAAAAGCGTCCGGCGACCCATTCGGGTGCCGGACGTTTTGTCGTGAGTGAACCGCTGTCCGATTACTTTATCGCTTCGAGGTTCACGTCGTTCTTTGCCTTCGCTGCCAGAGCGGAATCCTTGGCAATCGCGCTCTTCAACTGGCTCTTAGCCTCGTTGAGGTTACCCTCTTTCGCTGCGATGACGGCGCGCAGGTAGTCTGCCTTAGCCGAGTTGTCGCTTGCGATGCTCTTCTTCGCTGCTGCGAGGTTGCCCTCCTGAACCTGTGCGATAGCCGCGTTGTAGCCCGAAAGACCCTTCGATGCCGCTGCGTACTCGCCCTTGGCTGCCGCTACGAGAGCCTTGGTCTGAGCGTCGCCGCCCTTGGCATACTGCTCTGCCTTTGCGGTCTCGCCCTTTGCGAGGTAAACGAGAGCGTAGTTGTTGCTGAGTTCAGCCGACTTGTCGCCAGCCTTGGCAGCCTTGTCGAGAGCAGCCAGAGCAGCGTCGTAGTTGCCAGCCTGTGCGTAAACCACTGCGAGGTTGTTGTATGCGCGGGCGTCGTTGTAGGTCTTGGCTGCATACTCCAATGCGGTCTGTGCAACCTCCGAATTTACGGCTGCGATGTGGAGCAACTCTTCGAGGTCGAGTTCGGCAATCTTGCCGCCGTTGATGAGAGCGACCATCTCGGCGTCGGTCTTGCCGGTGATGTCAGCCGAGTTTACGACCTGTGCGCGACGGAGTTGAGGGAGAATCTCGGTTTTGAGAGTCTTGAATACCGACGACATGTTCTTGATTTCCTTCTCACGCTCTGCCGACGACGAATACATCTTCAACACTTGGAGAATGAGGTCTTTGTCCTCGATGTTCGATGCTGCGACAGCCTCCTGGAAACCTTCCCAGTCCTCGCCGTAAGCGGCAGCGTCGATGTTCAGACCCGAATCTTTGAGCAGTTTCTCGATTGCTTTCAGACCCGACTTGCTGCGCTTTGCGGAGAGTTTGTCGTTGAAGTTCTCCGGACCGTCCGGCGAAGCGTAACCGTTTACGTATACCGACTGCGAAGCGCGGTCGTTGGCGTTGTTGGCGTCCACGCTCTCTTTGAGTGCATCGAACTGCTCGCCCTTGACGGCTTTCTTCGTTACGTTCGACGAGTTGATTTTGTAGAGGATGTCAGCCTTTACGACATGGGTGGTAACGTTCTTGTAGTTGTTTGCCTCAACCTGCATAGCCTCCGCGAAGTCGAGGTCCTTCTGCAACGTGTTCAGACCCTTGGCGATGGTCTTGCCGAACTCCTTCTTCAACGCGATTGCAGCGTCGCCGCCCTTCGCGAGGATGGCAGCCTGCTCCTTGGTAGGAAGTGCGCCGGTGTTGGCGTTCACGAGGGTGAACTCTTTGCACTTGCCGCTCTTGCACTTGACCTCTACGAGCAGTTGCAGTTCGCACTTCTGCATTGCAGGCTGGTAAGCGAACTCCACATGACGGTTGATGGTCATCTTCTCGCCGTTACTTACGACGATACCGTTGCTCAAAGCCTTTTCGCCCTGCAACAGAACGGTTTCGCCTGCTACCAAGCCGCCCTCGAACGAGATTACCGGCGTAACTTTCAGCGAAGCCTTCTTGTCGAAATATTTTGCGGGAACTTCCGCCTTGATGTCTACGGCTATCTTGCCGTTGTTGAGCGTCAATACTTCCGGCGTAGCCGAAACCTTGATTGCCGATGGGTCTTTCGCCATCTTCTTGAAGCAATCGCAACCCGTCAGCACCAGAGCGGCTGCTGCGAGCAGAGTTGTCATCTTAAATAAGTTTTTCATAACTCGGATGTTTAAATGTTTTTTGTAACTAATTCTTGTCCGTCAACTGTTCAGCCCGTCGCTGCGGACAGGTTTCCGCACTGGGCTTTATTAGACAAAGGTATATATATTTTTTGTAAAAGCAATAAAAAACGACGATTAAGAGTGTTTTTGTGCGGTTTGCAAGATGGAAAAACCGTATCGGAGGATTGGGGCGATAAAGTCATTAAAGACCTTATCAAAATAAGCGGGACAAAGCCCGAAAGCCCTGTCCCGCCGAGTATTGCTTGTCCGCAAGGGATTAGCGGTCGTTGCGCGGTTTGCGGTCGCGACGCTCACCGCGGTCGTTGCGGTCGCCGCGACGTTCGCCGCGTCCCTCGCGCGGTTTGCGCTCAGGCTCGACCCAACCCTCCGGTTTAGGCAGCAACGCCTTGTGAGAGAGTTTGAGTTTGCCCGTCTTGGCATCCAGACCGATGAGTTTCACATCGATGATGTCGCCCTCTTTCAGTCCGGTCTCCTCCATGGTCTCGAAACGCTTGTAGTCGATTTCGGAGATGTGGAGCAGAGCCTCCTTGCCCGGCAGTATCTCGACGAACGCACCGAAGGCAACTATCGACTTGATAGGACCCGAGTAGGTCTCGCCGACCTCCGGAACAGCGACGATAGCCTTGATGCGCTCCATCGCTCCGTCGATTGACTCCTTGTTCTCGCCGAATACGTCCACGATGCCGACCTCTTCGTTTTCGGTGATGGTAATCGTCGTATTGGTGAGTTTCTGAATCTCCTGAATGACCTTTCCGCCCGGACCGATGACCGCTCCGATGAAGTCCTTCGGAATGGTGATGGTCTCGATGCGCGGTACGAACGGCTTGTAGTCCTCGCGCGGCTCGGCGATGCACTCGGTAAGTTTGCCGAGGATGTGCATACGTCCCACGCGCGCCTGCTCCAACGCCTTCGCCAGAACCTCGTAGGAGAGTCCGTCGACCTTGATGTCCATCTGGGTTGCGGTGATACCGTCTTTCGTACCCGTAACCTTGAAGTCCATGTCGCCGAGGTGGTCTTCGTCGCCGAGGATGTCGGACAACACTGCCCAACGACCCGTCGCGCTGTCGGAGATAAGACCCATTGCGATACCCGAAACCGGCTTCTTGATTTTCACGCCGGCATCCATCAGTGCGAGCGTACCCGCGCAGACGGTAGCCATCGAGGACGAACCGTTGGATTCGAGAATGTCCGAAACGACGCGTACGGCGTAAGGATTCTCCTCGCCCAGCGGAATCATCGGTTTGAGGGCGCGCCATGCGAGGTGTCCGTGTCCGATTTCGCGGCGGCTGAGTCCGCGTGCGGCTTTCGCCTCGCCCGTCGAGAACGGAGGGAAGTTATAGTGGAGTACGAACTGCTCCGAACCCTGACGGAGAACCTCGTCGTACATCTTTTCGTCGAGTTTCGTGCCGAGCGTAACCGTCGAGAGCGACTGGGTTTCGCCGCGGGTGAAGATTGCCGAACCATGGGCGCAAGGGAGATAGCCTACCTCGCACCAGATAGGGCGGATTTCGTCGGTGCGGCGACCGTCGAGACGCTTGCCCTCGTCGAGAATCATGTTGCGCATCGCCTTCTTCTGCACGTCGTCGTGGAAATACTTGTGGATGAGCGGTGCCTTCTCGACCAACTCCTCCTCGGTGAAGCGCGATGCGAACTCGGCTTCAAGAGCGTCGAACGCGTCGGTGCGCTCGTGCTTCATCGTGCCGCTCGTCGCGATTGCGTATGCCTTGTCGTAGAGTTCCGCGATAATCTGCTGGCGCAACTCCTCGTCGTTGGTTTCGTGGCAGTAGGTGCGCTTTACGTCCTTGCCCAACTCCTTCGAGAGTTCTATCTGCACGGCGCACTGCTCCTTGATTGCCTCGTGGGCGAACTTGATTGCCCCGAGCATCACGTCTTCCGAAACCTCCTTCATCTCGCCCTCGACCATCAGGATGTTGTCGATGGTACCGCCGACCATGATGTCGAGGTCGGCATCGTTCATCTGCGAGAACGTAGGGTTGATGACGTATTCGCCGCCTATGCGGGCTACGCGAACTTCCGAGATAGGTCCGCCGAACGGAATGTCCGACACGGCGAGAGCCGCCGAAGCGGCGAGACCTGCGAGGGCGTCAGCCTGAATATCCTTGTCAGCCGAGATGAGGTTCACCGTTACGTAAACTTCGGCGTGGTAATCCGCAGGGAACAGCGGGCGCAGTGCGCGGTCGATAAGACGTGCGACGAGGATTTCGTTGTCGCTCGCCTTGCCCTCACGCTTCATGAATCCGCCCGGGATGCGACCGGCAGCGGCGAATTTCTCCTTGTATTCGACCTGCAAAGGCATGAAGTCGGTACCTTCCTTGGCGTCTTTTGCGGCTACTACCGTCGCGAGCAGCATCGTGTCGCCCTGCTTGACGACCACCGAACCGTCCGCCTGCTTGGCGAGTTTGCCGGTTTCAATCATAATCTCGCGTCCGCCCGACAGCGGGATAAACTTTTGTACGGCGTTGTACAATTTCTTCTCTTCCATAATTTTTCGTCCAAATGTATTGTGTTTTCTTCCAAAATCTTTCGGGATATAAGGTCTTTAAGGACCCTAAGGACTTTAAGGACTTTAAAGACTCTTTCCGCTTAAAAAATGAAGGCAACGCGCATCGTTGCGGCTGCCTTCATTTCCGACCTCTTACTTACGGAGGTTGAGCGTCTTGACAATCGCGCGGTAACGCTCGATGTCAATCTCCTTCAAGTACTCCAACAACTGACGGCGCTTACCTACGAGGCGCAGCAGCGAACGCTGCGTACCGAAGTCGTGCCGGTTGTTTTTGAGGTGCTCAGTAAGGTGGCTGATACGGTACGAGAACAGGGCTATCTGGCTCTCAGGCGAACCGGTATCCTTGTTGGACTTGCCGTACTGACCGAAAAGTTCTTGCTTTTTTTCTGCTGTTAAATAAGCCATAACTTGTTGAATTTTTTAATGTTTTTCACTTCGTCCGCATCCCCCTTACCGTGGATAACGTTAAAGCGGTGCAAATATATGTATTATAAACCGAAAAACCAAATTTTTCGGGCGGGGAGGGAAGTCTTCTTTAATCCCGCGTTCGCGGGCTTTTCCTCCTTCGCGCCTCGGCAGTCCGAGTAAACTCGACTGCTCTCGGCTTGGCGTCGGTTAAGGTCCTTAAAGTCCTTAGGGTCCTTAAAGACTTTTTTGCTATCTTTACGACTCCGTCGTTTAGATAGGCTGCGCCTCGGGAAAGCCCAAATAAATTTGGCTTTCCTCTCGGCTTGCACTATCTTTGCCCTATGAAACACCTTCTCCGATACCTTTTGCCGCTGGTTGCGGCGGTTGCCGGCGGATGCTCGCAGCCTGCGCGGTACGTTACGCTCGACGGCGCGATGCTCGGCACGACGTTCCATGTCGTCGCCTGCACCGACGCTCCGACCGACCGCCTCTATGCCGGTCTGATGCGCATCGACGCCGAGGTGAAGGCATCCATGTCGATTTTCGACCCCGATTCACGGTTGAGCCGCATAAATGCCGGTCTGACCGATTCGCTCGACGGACACATCATCCGCAACATCGCCGTCGCTGGCGAAATCAACCGTATCAGCGGCGGTGCCTACGACATCACCGTCAAGCCGCTGACGGAGGCTTACGGATTCGCCGCAAAGGGTAAAATCGAACATCCGAACATCGATTCTCTGATGCGGTTCGTGGGCTTCGGCAGATTCCGCGTCGAGGGCGGCAGGATAGTGAAGGACGACCCGCGCGTGCAACTCGATTTGAACTCGATTGCCAAGGGCTATACGGTAGACCTCGCAGCCGAATTTCTCGAAGCCGAGGGGTGTACCGACTATATCGTCGAAATCGGCGGCGAGATACGTGCCAAGGGTGTCAATGCCAAGGGCAATCCGTGGCGCGTGGCTGTGGATTCGCCGTTCGACGGCAACGACTCGCCCGGCGAGTTCCGACAGACAGTGGTCGAGGTAAACGATTCAGCCATGGCGACTTCGGGCAACTACCGCCGCTTCTATACCGATGCCGAGGGACGCAAGATAACCCATACGATAGACCCGCACACTGGACGCAGTGTCAGTTCGCGCCTGCTCTCGGCGACCGTCATCGCGCGCGACTGCATGACGGCTGACGCGCTGGGGACGATGTTCATGGCGATGGGCGACGAACGGGCTGTCGGGACGGCTCGCGGAATGCGCGACAGCGTGAAGGTATATTTCATCCTCGCTCCCGAATCGGGAAGCGCGGCGGAGGGTGATTTCGAGATATTCTCGACCCTCGATGATAACGAATAGAAACGACAAATCGGATATTTTTATGGGTAACTATATACAACCTTACACCGAATTGAGTTATGGTATGTAATTTAAAATCCGACGGTTTCGGTTCTCGCGGCGAAGCCGCGTTTACAGATGTTACCCGCCCCCTAAATCCCCCTCCTGTGAGGGGAACTTCGGTCGGAGCCCGTAAAGGCATACGGCTTTGGAATATCGTTAGTGTAAAATTTTATATAATCGCCTTTTTATGAAACGTGCGCTAATCCTCTACAACGTTCGGGCGGGACACGCCAGGATTGCCAAGCGGCTCGACGCCATCGAGGATGTCTTCATCGACGGAGGCTATGCTCCGCAACCGAAACTTGTCGAGTTCGGCAGGAATCCGTTCGACGATACGGATGCCGCGACGCTCGATTTGGTCGTCGTGTGCGGCGGCGACGGAACGCTGAACTATGCGGTCAATGCGATGAAGGAACGCGGGCTGGATATTCCGATTGGCGTCATCCCCGCAGGCACGGCAAATGATTTCGCGGGTGCGATAGGCATGAATAAGGATGTCGTGCGCGCCGCCCGCCAGATTGTCGGCGGCGAGGTCGAACCGATAGACTGCGGATGTGTGAACGGATTGTATTTCGTCAATGTTTTCAGTTTCGGTCTGTTCACGACGACCTCCCAGCACACGTCCGACGCCATAAAACACAAGATAGGCAAGGCGGCGTACCTTATCGAGGGACAGAAGGAGTTGCATCGCCGCGAGTTCATACCGCTGCATGTGCGTCATGACGGCGGCGAACTCGACATACGCAGTCTTATCACGCTCGTCTTCAACGGCGAAACGGCAGGCAGATTCCGTCTG
Source organism: uncultured Alistipes sp. (assembly GCA_905213895.1). Classification (GTDB taxonomy): domain Bacteria; phylum Bacteroidota; class Bacteroidia; order Bacteroidales; family Rikenellaceae; genus Alistipes. The sequence goes on along the minus strand of CAJMKE010000014.1, from coordinate 18,305 downwards.
GCGCGTAATGCGTCGGTGCGCGACGGTCTGTTCGACCTGCTGATGCTCGACAAGTGCGGCACGCTCGCCGCCGTGTGGGCGATGATACTCTATCTTATAAACGGCAAGCCCAATTTCGCAATCCGCCATATCCGCTCGTCGCATATCGAGATGACGTCGCCGCTGTCGCCGCTGACTGACATGGACGGGCAGCACGGCGCGGAGTTCCCGCTCGTCATCGACTGCATCCGCGGCGGAATCAGGGTGGTTTGCCCGAGGGGGTAGGTGTCACGTGTGGGGGATTAGGGTCGTTAAAGTCATTAGGGTCGCGGCGGCGAGAATCGCCGCCTTTAAGGTCGGCAGGGAGGTTTTCCTTAAAGTCCTTAAAGACTTTAAAGACCCTAAGGACTTTAAGGTCGCCTGCCTCTCCCCGCTATCCTATCTTCCCGTAGCATGCCGTGCCGCCGAGTTCCTGCTCGATGCGGAGCAGGCGGTTGTACTTGGCGAGACGGTCGCTGCGCGACATCGAACCCGTCTTTATCTGTCCCGAGCCTACCGCAACCGCAATGTCGGCTATCGTCGTATCCTCGGTCTCGCCCGAACGGTGCGAGATTATCGTGCGGAATCCAGCGCGGTGCGCCATATCGACGGCATCGAGCGTCTCGGTGAGCGTACCTATCTGATTTACCTTGACCAATACCGCGTTGCCGCATCGCTCCTCGATGCCGCGGCGGATGAACTCGGTGTTGGTTACGAACAGGTCGTCGCCGACCAACTGGCAGCGGTCGCCGATAGCCTCGGTGAGCATCCGCCAGCCCTCCCAGTCGTCCTCCGCCATTCCGTCCTCTATCGAGTCTATCGGATAGTCGTTCACGAGCCGCCGCAGGTATTCGATTTGCTGCTGCCGCGAGAACCGCGCTCCGCCGTCGCCCTCGAACCGCGTGTAGTCGTAGTTGCCGTCGGCGAAGAACTCCGATGACGCGCAGTCGAGACCGAGCGTGATGTCTTTCGGCGCGGAGTATCCCGCCAGCGCGACGGCGGAGAGAATCGTTTCGAGCGCATCCTCCGTTCCCTTGAATTTCGGTGCGAAACCGCCCTCGTCGCCGACGGCGGTGGACATGCCGCGCTGTTTGAGCGTCGATTTCAGCGCGTGGAATACCTCGGCTCCCATGCGCACCGCCTCATGGAAATTCGGCGCGCCGACGGGATGTATCATGAACTCCTGAAACGCGATGGGCGCGTCGGAGTGCGAACCGCCGTTCACGATGTTCATCATCGGTACGGGCAGTACGCGGGCGTTCGTGCCGCCGATATAGCGGTAGAGCGGTATCCGCAGCGCACGGGCAGCGGCTTTGGCGGCGGCGAGCGACACGCCGAGAACGGCATTGGCTCCCAGATGCGACTTGCTCTTCGTACCGTCGATGGCGAGCATCGCGCGGTCTATCTCCGCCTGCGCCGTAACGTCCGCGCCGATGAGTGCCGGAGCGATTGTCTCGTTCACGTTCCTGACTGCTTTCAGCACGCCCTTGCCGCCGTAGCGGTGCTTGTCGCCGTCGCGCAGTTCGAGCGCCTCGTGAGTGCCGGTGGATGCGCCGCTCGGCACTGCCGCACGTCCTCTTGCTCCGCATTCGGTGCGGATTTCGACCTCGACGGTCGGATTGCCGCGCGAATCGAGTATCTCGCGGGCTTCGATTTTCGATATTTTCATAACGGTTAAGGTCTTTAATCCCGCATACGCGGGCTTTTCCTCCTTCGCACCTCGGCAGTCCGAGTAAACTCGACTGCTCTCGGTATGTCGTCGGTTAAAGTCCTTAATGACCTTAAAGTCTTTAAGGTCGTTAAAGACTTTGTCCCTGCCCTGCAAATTGCGCTCCACAACTGTTGCCCGATTCGTAAATATTCGCTACCTTTGAGGTTAAATTGTAAAAGGTATGGCTGTATTCAAAGTGGAGGGCGGACACCGCCTTTCGGGAGAGATAACCCCTCAGGGTGCTAAAAACGAGGCGTTGCAGGTGATTTGCGCGACGCTGCTCACGCCGGAACGGGTCGTGATAAGCAACATTCCGCAGATTCTCGACGTCGAACAACTCATCGACCTGCTGCGAGCAATGGGCGTCGAGGTCGAGCGGCTCGCGGACGACACCTACGCTTTCGCGGCGAAAAACATCGACCCCGACTATCTGTTGAGCGACGACTACCGCCGCCGTGCGCAGCGGCTGCGGGGCTCGGTGATGATTATCGGTCCTCTGCTCGCGCGCTTCGGCGTCGGCTACATCCCTAAACCCGGTGGCGACAAAATCGGTCGCCGCAGGCTCGACACCCACTTCATCGGTTTCCGAAAACTGGGTGCGGAGTTCGATTTCGACGCCGCCGAGTCGTTCTTCTCGGTGCGCGCCGAACGGTTGAAGGGGTGCTACATGCTCCTCGACGAGGCTTCGGTAACGGGTACGGCGAATATCGTCATGGCGGCTGTGCTCGCCGAGGGCAAGACCACGATTTACAACGCCGCGTGCGAACCTTACGTCCAGCAGTTGTGCAAGATGCTCAACCGCATGGGCGCGAAGATTTCGGGCATCGCGTCGAACCTGCTCGAAATCGAGGGCGTCGAGTCGCTCGGCGGAACCGAACACCGTCTGCTGCCCGACATGATTGAGGTCGGCAGTTTTATCGGAATGGCGGCTATGAACCGTTCGGCACTGACAATCAAGAATGTGTCGTTCGATAACCTCGGAATCATTCCGGCGCAGTTCTCGCGGCTCGGCATCGCGATGGAACGCCGCGGCGACGACCTGTTCATCCCGCAACAGGACCACTATGCGATAGAGAGTTTCATCGACGGTTCGATTATGACCATCGCCGACGCGCCGTGGCCCGGGTTGACGCCCGACCTGCTGTCGGTATTCCTCGTGGTGGCGACGCAGGCGAAAGGGTCGGTGCTGATTCACCAGAAGATGTTCGAGAGCCGGCTGTTCTTCGTCGACAAACTGATAGATATGGGTGCGCAGATAATCCTGTGCGACCCTCACCGTGCCGCCGTCATCGGACACGACCACCGTATGCGCCTGCGGGCAACGAAGATGTCGTCGCCCGACATCCGAGCGGGAGTGTCGCTGCTGATAGCGGCGATGAGTGCCGAGGGCGTCAGCACGATACAGAACATCGAGCAGATAGACCGCGGCTACCGCGACATCGAGGGACGCCTCAATGCCGTTGGCGCACGTATCATGAGAGTGGAGGACTGCTGAGAGGACCGGGAGGGCTGGGAGTTCTGAGAGAACTGGGAGAACTGGGAGAACCGGGAAGCCGATAAACAAGAAGCAGCGATAACACACAACCTTCCTGCTGTCCCAGTTCTCCCAGTTCTCCCAGAACTCCCAAAAAGCACTGCACGATATAACGGAATTGTAAAGCAATAACATAAATTAACGATATTGACCGGCTCGTTAAGTCCCCTTTACAGAAAGGGGATTTAGGGGATAGGTAACACCGAAACATTTTTCGGACGATAACCTGTCGGAGCGAGAAAGCGGAATTGTAAAGCAATAACATAAATTAACGATATTGACCGGCTCGTTAAGTCCCCTTTACAGAAAGGGGATTTAGGGGATAGGTAACACCGAAACATTTTTCGGACGATAACCTGTCGGAGCGAGAAAGCGGAATTGTAAAGCAATAACATAAATTAACGATATCGACCGAAAAATGTTTTTGGAAAATGCAAGTCAAAAGGGGTGGATTGAGGTAATCTGCGGTTCGATGTTCTCGGGCAAGACCGAGGAACTCATACGCCGTCTGCGCCGTGCGGAATTCGCCCATCAGAGAGTGGAAATCTTCAAGCCGTGCATCGACGTGCGCTACTCCGAGGAGGATGTGGTGTCGCACAACGCCACGACGATACGCTCGACGCCCGTCGAGTCGCCGCAGAACATACTGCTTATGGCTGCCGATGTCGATGTCGTCGGCATCGACGAGGCGCAGTTCTTCGACGAGAGCATCGTGGACGTGTGCCGCCAACTGGCGAACCGCGGCATCCGCGTAATCGTCGCGGGACTGGACATGGACTACCTCGGCAAGCCGTTCGGCGCGATGCCCGCGCTTATGGCGACCGCCGAATATGTTACGAAAGTTCATGCGATATGCGTGCGCTGCGGCAATCTGGCACACCATTCGCACCGCCTGGCGAAGAACGACAAACTGGTGATGCTCGGCGAGAAGGATACCTACGAACCTATCTGCCGCCACTGCTTCGCCGAACTCGCGGAAGAAGAAGGTCGGGAGTAACGCAATAATATCGCGCGGGATTCGTTAGAAGACAATGGCGGAAAATGATAAGGAGGAAGAAAATAGGCAAAATGGGTATAACAGGTAAAATATGCGACCTCCTATATTACTTATAATACCTATATTACCTATTCCCGATACCGCCCGCAACGGCAAAACCGCCCCGAAAACTGAATAGAGCAAACAAAACAACAATAACAATGAGTGAAGTCATCAACATCAAGGAACTCAACGAGCGCATCGAGCGCGAAAGCCTTTTCGTGGATACGCTGCGCACACAGATGGGCAAGGTGATTGTCGGTCAGTCGCATCTGGTCGATACGCTGCTTATCGGACTGCTGTCGAACGGTCATATCCTGCTCGAAGGCGTGCCGGGTCTGGCGAAAACCCTCGCCATCACGACCCTCGCCAAGGCTGTCGATGCCGATTTCGCGCGAATCCAGTTCACGCCGGACCTGCTGCCTGCCGACATCATCGGTACGCTGATTTACTCGCAGAAGAACGAGGATTTCATGGTCAAGAAAGGTCCGATTTTCGCCAATTTCGTCCTCGCCGACGAAATCAACCGTTCGCCTGCCAAGGTGCAGTCGGCACTGCTCGAAGCGATGCAGGAGCGTCAGGTAACCATCGGCGACAAGACCTACCGTCTGCCCGAGCCGTTCCTCGTTCTGGCGACGCAGAACCCGTTGGAGCAGGAGGGTACATATCCTCTGCCAGAGGCGCAGGTAGACCGTTTCATGCTGAAAGCGAAGATTTCCTACCCTAAAAAGCAGGAGGAGCGCGACATCGTGCGCATGAACCTCTCTGGTGCGGGCATGCCGCAGCCCGACAAGGTGATTTCGCCCGACGACATCGTGAAGGCGCGCAAGGTGGTCGAGGACGTCTATATGGACGAGAAAATCGAAAAGTATATCGTGGACATCATCTTCGCGACGCGCGAGCCTGCGGAGTACAACCTCCAAAAGTTGCAGTCGCTCATCGCCTACGGAGGTTCGCCGCGTGCGAGCATCTCGCTCGCCAAGGCTGCCCGCGCATACGCGTTCATACGCCGCCGCGGCTACGTGATTCCGGAGGACGTGCGCGCCGTGTGCCACGACGTGCTGCGCCACCGTATAGGTCTTACCTACGAGGCGGAAGCCGAGAACATATCGACAGAGGAGATAATCACCGAGATACTCAACAACGTCATCGTACCGTAATGCAGGAGCAGGAGAACGATATTCTGAAACGGGTTCGCAAAATCGAAATCAAGACCCGCGGACTGTCGAACGAGATTTTCGCAGGAAAATATCATACGGCATTCAAGGGGCGCGGCATGTCGTTCGCCGAGGTGCGCGAGTACCGCATGGGCGACGACATACGCGACATCGACTGGAACGTTACCGCCCGTTCGCGCAAACCGCACATCAAGGTGTACGAGGAGGAGCGCGAACTGACGATGATGCTTCTGGTGGACGTCAGCGGCTCGCGGATGTTCGGCAGCGGCGACAGGTTGAAGAAGAGCGTCATCACCGAAATCGCCGCCGTACTCGCATTCTCGGCGGCGCAGACGGGCGACAAGGTCGGCTGCATACTCTTTTCGGACAAGGTCGAGAAGTTCATCCCGCCCAAGAAGGGTCGCAGCCATATCCTGACGATTATCCGCGAACTGATTTCGTTCGTGCCTCAGTCGAACGGCACCGCGCTTTCGGAGGCGGTGCGCTTCATGGCGAACGTCAACAAGAAACGGTGTACGGCGTTCATCCTCTCCGACTTCATGAATCCGTCGCGCGACGATGCGGCACTCGAAGACGCGCTCAAAATCGCGGGCAGCCGCCACGACATGGTCGGCATCCGCGTGTGGGACGAGCGCGAGGCGGAGATGCCCGACGTCGGCATCGTCGAGTTGAGCGATGCCGAAACGGGTCGCAAGGTGTGGGTCGATACGTCGTCGGCGCGCGTGAGGGAGCATTATGCCGCCTCGTGGCGCGAGCGCGACGAGCGGATTTCGCAACTGCTGCGCCACAACCGCATCGATACGGCGATGATTCCGACCGACGGCGACTATGTCGTCGAACTGATAAAACTGTTCAAGCAGAGATGATTGCAATGACGAAAAACAGGATTTTCAAATCGCTGGCGGGCATGGCGATGCTCCTCGCGGCGGCGGGTGCGGCTGCACAGTCGGTTCCGCCCCGCGTAACGGCGCGCATCTCGCCCGACAGCATCATGATAGGCGACCGCTTCACGCTCGAAATCGAGGTGGACAAGGATGTGATGCAGAGCATCTCGTTCCCGAGCCTCGACCGCCGCACGGCATCAGCCGGCGGAGCGGGCGAATCCCCGCAGCCGACCGACGACAGCATCGAGTGCATCGAGGATTTGCCTGCCGACACGGTCTCGGTGGACGGACGCCGCGTGCGGTTGCGCAAACGCTACGTGATGGCGGCTTTCGACGAGGGCAACTATTCGTTCGGTCGCGCGCAGGTGCTTTATGCCGACAAGAATATCGTCGATACGCTCTACGCCGATGACTCGCTGCGAATCGCGGTGGCGACATTCCAGATTGACTCTACGTCCCATGCCATATTCGACATCAAGGCGCAGAAGACGCTGCCGTTCCGCTTCGGCGAGATTTCGGGTTATCTGCTGTGGTTGCTCCTTGCACTGGCGGCAGTCGCGCTGGTCGTATGGCTGGCAATAAGGTGGCTTCACAGGCACGGACGCCGTATCACCGACATCTTCAAGCCCGCTCCGCCGCTGCCTCCGCATGTGGTGGCGATTTCGGCTCTCGAAACGCTCCACAACCAGAAGTTGTGGCAGAACAACCGCCACAAGCAGTACTATTCGGGGTTGAGCGACATCCTGCGCACCTACATCGCCGGTCGCTACGGCATCGGAGCAATGGAGATGACGACCGACGAAATCGTAGTGGCGATGAAGGAGATAGAGATGCCGAAGAAAAACGCTATGGACCTCGTTGCGGTGCTGCGCGACAGCGATTTGGTGAAGTTCGCCAAGGCGATGCCCGAAGCCGCCGACAACGAGGAGGCGTACCAGAAGGCTTACTGGTTCGTCGAGGAGACGAAACCGGTCGAAATCGCGGTCGAGGAGGAGGACGCTCCGACGACCAACCCCGATGCAACCGAAAAGAGGGAGGAGAAGCGATGAGAACGAGATTTTATATAGGTATCGCGATGCTCGCGCTCGCGACTCTCGCGCCTTTTGCCGAAGCGGCGGCACAGAAGATGCCCGAACGCCGGCTGGTGCGCAAGGGCAACCGCCAGTTCGGTCGCGAACGCTACGACAAGAGCATCGAGAGTTACACACGCGCTTTGGAGGCGGCTCCGACGTCGTTCGAGGCTGCCTACGATTTGGCGAACGCCATGTTCCGCGCCGAACGCTACGACACGGCTGAACAGACGCTCAAAGGCATAGTCGCCGACTCGACGCGGTCGGACATCGACCGTTCGGAGGCGGTCTACAACCTCGGCAACACGCAGTTCGCCCAGCAGAAACTCAAAGAGGCTCTGGCGAGTTATCGCGCCGCTATGCGTCTGAATCCGGACGACAAGGAGGCGAAGTACAACTACGCCTATACGAAGCATCTGTTGCAGCAGCAGGAGCAACAGCAGCAGAATGACCAAAATAAGGACGACCAAAACCAAGACCGGAACGAGGATAACCAACAAAATCAGCAGAACCGGCAGAACGGGCAGGACGACAAGCAGCAGGACGGTTCGCAGAACGACCCTCAACAGGGCGACGGCGACCGGAATCCGCAGCAGGGCGACGAAGGCGACCGCAACGAGGGCGAGGGACAGCCTCAGCCGAAGAGCGGGATTTCGGAGCAGGAGCGCGAGGCGATGCTTGAAGCGATTCAGGCTCAGGAGGACAAGACGCAGGACAAACTGAAAGAGAAGACCGGCGTCCTCGTCCGCGGCAGGAAGAACTGGTAGAGGAAAAGTTGTTACCGTCATTCTGAGCGGAGCGAAGAATCTGAAAAAGATGTTTCGCTGACGCTCAACATGACGAAAAAGAAGAAAAATGGAATTTGCAAATCCCCATATCCTATGGCTCCTCGCGGCGATAGTGCCGCTGACGGGCTACTACGTGTGGCGCACGATGCAGGGCGACGCGACGATTCGCATTTCGTCGGTCGAGGGGCTGCGCCATGCGCCGCGCACGGTGCGCTACTACCTGCGCCACGTGCCGTTCGCACTGCGCTGCATCGCGCTGGCGACGCTGATTGTCGCTCTCGCGCGTCCGCAGAGTGCCGAACACGATACGCGTACCGATGCCGAAGGTATCGACATCGTGCTGGCGATAGACATCTCGGGTTCGATGCTCGCCCGCGACTTCAAACCCGATAGAATCACGGCTGCCAAGGAGGTCGCAGGCTCGTTCGTCGCCGACCGCTACGGCGACCGCATCGGACTGGTGGTCTTCGCGGGCGAGGCGTTCACCCAAAGTCCGCTGACGACCGACCAGAGTTCGTTGCAGACGCTCCTGAGCCGTATCCGCAGCGGCGTTATCGAGGACGGAACGGCGATAGGCAACGGTCTGGCGACGGCTATCAACCGTCTGCGCGAGAGCGATGCCAAGAGCAAGGTGGTGATACTGCTTACCGACGGTGTGAACAACCGCGGCGAAATCGCGCCGCTGACAGCCGCCGCCATCGCGCAGGACTACGGCATCAAGGTATACACCATAGGCGTCGGCACGATGGGCGAGGCTCCGTATCCCGTCTTCGACCAGCGCGGCAATCTGGTGCAGACCGTCAATATGAAGGTCGAAATCGACGAGGAGATGCTCCGCAAAATCGCCCGGCAGACGGGCGGCGAGTATTTCCGCGCGACCGACAAACAGACGCTCCAATCGATATACGACCGAATCAACAGCATGGAGAAGAGCCGCGTCGAGGTCAGCGAGTTCACGATTCTCCACGAGGAGTACCTCGTGTGGGTGCTTGCCGCGCTGGCGGCACTCCTGCTTGAATTCATCGTCAGTCGTCTAATCCTCAAACGCATACCGTAATGTTCCGATTCGCAAATCCCGATATTCTGTGGCTGCTTGCACTCGTGCCTGCGATGGCTCTCGCACTCGCCGTGGTCGCACGGCTGCGCCGCCGTTCGCTCGCACGCTTCGGCAACCCGAAACTGCTCGAAGAGTTGATGCCTGACGTCTCGACGGGGCGCGTCGCTCTCAAATCGCTGTTGTTCCTCACGGCGTTCGCGCTCGTCGTGTTAGCCGCCGCCCGCCCACAGTTCGGCTCGAAACTGCGCGAGGAGAAGGCAGAGGGAATCGAAATGATGCTCGTCGTGGACGTCTCCAACTCGATGCTCGCCGAGGATTTCTCGCCGAGCCGTCTCGACCGCACGCGATATTCGATAGACAAACTCTTCTCGTCGCTGACGCAGGACCGCGTCGGCATGGTCGTCTTCGCGGGCGAGGCGAAGGTGCAGTTGCCCATAACGTCCGACTACCGCATGGCGAAGAGTTTCGCCAAGAAACTGTCGCCGTCGCTCGTCTCGGTGCAGGGAACCGACCTCGGACAGGCGTTGTCGCTCGCCGCGCTGTCGTTCTCGAATGCGCCCGACAAGAGCCGCGCGATGATTCTCATCACCGACGGTGAGGCGCACGATGCCGGTGCCGTCGAAGCCGCGCGCCGTGCCGCCGAACAGGGCATACGCATATTCGCGATAGGTATCGGTACTCCGGAGGGCGCGCCGATAAAAATAGGCGGCGAATTCATCCGCGACGAAAAGGGCGACATGGTCGTCAGCCGGCTGAACGAGGAGATGTTGCAGGAGATAGCGTCAATCGGCGACGGCGGCTACATCCGCGCGACGAACCAGGCGTTCGGACTGGACGAGATAGTAGAGAAAATCAACGATATGGAGCGTGGCGAAACGACTTCGCTCCGCTTCGAGGAGTACAACGAACAGTTCCCGTGGCTGATTGCCGCGGCACTGGTGCTGCTTCTGCTCGAATCGCTCCTGCTCGACCGCCGCAACCCCCGTCTGAAACGCTTCAACATCTTCCGCGAGGGGAAGCAGGCGTAGTCTTCATTAAGGACTTTAACGACCTTAAAGACTTTAAGGTCGTTCTCTTATAGCGGCAAGTGCGCGACTTGCCGCTTTTTTCGCTACCTTTGTCCCCGAACAAATATCCGAAAACCATGTTGAGCAGACACGTCGCCTCGAAACTGGCGGCACACGAAACCCCGTTCTATCTCTACGACGTAGAGTTGTTGCACCGAACCCTCGAATCGCTTACGTCCGTGGCGGCGACCTACGGATACAGGATACATTATGCCATAAAAGCCAATTTCGACCCGCGGCTGTTGGAGATTATCCGCAGTTACGGCATCGGCATCGACTGCGCGAGCGGCAACGAAATCCGCCGTGCGATAGAGTCGGGATTCGCACCCGCGAATATCGTCTATGCCGGCGTGGGCAAGCGCGACAAGGAGATTCGCTACGCAATCGAACAGGGTATCATGGCCATCAACTGCGAGTCCGTCGAGGAGTTGCACGTCGTCGATGCACTGGCGGCGGAGGCGGGACGCAAGGTCGATGTCGCACTGCGCATCAATCCCGATATCGACCCCAAGACCAATCATTGCATCGATACCGGTCAGGCGGACAGCAAGTTCGGCATCTCCTACGAGGAAATTCGCGCGAGCGTGGACGAAATCCGCGCCCTCGCCAACCTCAATGTCATCGGAATGCACCTCCATATCGGCTCGCAGATTCGCGAACTGCACGTCTTCGAGAGCATGTGCGACAAGGTCAATTCGATTGTCGAGGACCTCACGTCGCTCGGTTTCGACCTCCGCTTCGTCGATGTCGGCGGCGGACTGGGCATCAACTACGACATGCCCGAGAACGAGCCTATTCCCAATTTCGCGTCGGTCTTCGCCATCGTCCGTTCGCATTTGAATGTCGGCGACCGCGAGGTTCACTTCGAGTTCGGACGCTCGATAGTGGGCGAGTGCGGCGAATTGATAACCAGGGTGCTGTTCAACAAGACGACCGCTACGGGGCGCAAACTCGCGATTGTGGACGCCAGCATGACGGAACTTATCCGTCCCGCGCTCTACGGCTCGTACCACAATATCGAGAACATCACCTCGCAGTCGGAGCGGCGCGAGAAATATACGATTGTCGGCACGGCGTGCGAATCTACGGACGTGTTCGACGAGAACGTGTCGCTGCCGACCACTCGCCGCGGCGACCTGCTGACAATCAAGTCTGCGGGAGCCTACGGCATGTCCATGGCGTCGCAATATAACCTGCACGACCTTCCGGCAGCGGTTTACAGCGACGAATTGTAGACAGGAGATATTTTCGATAATAAAGGCGGGTACGAAAATGCCCGCCTTCGTTAAAGTCCTTGAAGACTCAAATCCACTTCTTGTAGCGGAAGTAGCCGACGGTAAGTCCCGAAGCCAGAAGCATCAGCACGATGGCGAAGATGTAGCCCAGAGGCAGTGTCCAGCCGTTGGCGAAAGTGATGCTCCATTCGAGTTCGGGCATCACCTTGAAGTTCATGCCGTAGATGCTCGCGATGAGCGTCGCCGGCAGGAAAATCACCGCCGCAATCGAGAAAATCTTCACGATTTCGTTCTGCTCGATGTTGATGAGCCCGAGCGCGGCATCCTGGATGTAGTCCAGACGCTGGAAACTGAAATCGGTATGGCTGATGAGCGAGTTCACGTCCTTAATCATCAGTTGCAGACGCGGGTATATATCGTTCGGGAAACGTTCGCTGCGCAGGATGCCCGACAGCACGCGCTGGCGGTCGAAAATGTTCTCGCGCAGGGTCATGGTGCGCTCCTGCAACATGTTGATACGGTGGATGACAGCCTTGTCGATTGTGTCCTCGCTGTTGATGTCCTTGCTGAGTGCCGACACCTGCCGTCCGACCAGTTCGACGAGGTCGGCGTCGAAGTCGATGCGCACTTCGAGCAGCGAAATCAGGATATGATAGCCAGTCGAGAAACTGCGGTAGTTCATCTGCAACCGCTTCTCAGCCTCGCGGAAGGTGCGCATGTCCGCCTGCCGCACCGAGACCAGCACACCCTCGTTGGAGAGGATGAACGATACCGGCTCGACCTCGAAACTGTCGCTGCCGATGGGGATGAAGAAGTTGCAGTTGGAGATGATGGCGTTCTCGGTCTCGGAATACTTGGATGTCGATTCAATCTCCTCGACCTGCTGCTTCGTTTGCAGGCTTATCTCCATGAAATTCTCGACCGCCTTCTGCTCCTTGATGCTCGGCTGCACCATGTCTATCCACAGGATGTCGTCGAATCCGAGGTCGTCGAACAGTTCCGTGTCGGCGTTGCGGATAATCTTGTTGTATTGTTTAAGATAGATTGTAATCACTTTTCGGTCCTCCCTGATTTAGAAGTTAGACTTTAATCTGCGCCGCACGCGCCCGCCGGACGTGTGCGCGGGAATCAGCCTCTTCAACCGGGGTTTACCTTGGGAGTGATTTTCAGTCCGCAGTTCCAGAATTTTTCGAGTGCGCGGTGCTTGTCGGCATTGAAAACATAGTCGATGTTGCGCGTCAGATAGTCGTAGGCGTAAGGTCGGTCGGCATACGGGCTTTCGGCAATCGCCTCGTAGGTATGCTCGATACCGAACGTCAGCGCGTGTTGCAGCGCGTCGTGAATCTCGTAGGGCAGACCCTTGCGTCCGACCCACACGGCGAATGCGAACGGCATGTGCGTCTGCGCCTTCCACTCCTCGGCGAGGTCGTAGGAGTAGGCGAAGCGACCCTCGTTGGCGAAGACCTTGTCGCCGATAAGCAGAAAGGCATCGCCCTCCTGCGGACGGTCGAGCAGCGAATAGTCGTCGAGCAGCAGCCATTCGGGAGCGATTTTCCAGCGGTTGGCGGCGAGCCAGCCGACCAACTGCACCGACGTGCGCGAATGCGAATCGAGCCAGATGCGGCGTACCTTCGAAATAGGCGTGTTGCCGACGACCACGACCGTGCGCACGGCACCGCTTGCGCCTATGCAGTAGTCGGTGATGATTTCGGCACCTTTCAGCGACGGCACGACGGCGGACGAGAGCAACGCTATGTCGGCTTCGCCCTCGATGAAACTCTTTACGCAATCGGCTGGTGTGGACAACGACAAATCGGCACGGAAGTTACCCTCGTGCCTGATACCATAGATGAACGGTATCGTATTCAGATACGATATTGCGGCTATTTTCGGGTAGATGACCATCGTCCATACTTGTTATCATTTTGATTCGACATGTTTGCGTTCCGCACTTCGGAGAGACGGAACCGCTGCAACCGCCGACCCGAAAAATCGGACGATTTGCGGTACAAAGATAGCAATCTTTTACATAGAGTGTGCCCCGCATGTGTAAAAAAATTAGAAAAACCGACGATTTTTTTGTCGCGGCAACCGGTTTGTCCTTAACGTATTGCGCGTAGGCAGCCGACCGGCGGCGCGATTTTTTCGCCGCCGCCTCTTGACAAGGGCATATCTGCGATGCTATATTTGCACCGTCGGAAGGGCGCAGCCCTCCGGAGTTTTCAACAGCACCTCACATCGTGTCGAAAACTTTATCGACAACCGAATCTCGTGAAGATTCGCCGCCTACGAGCAGTTATCAACAGTAATCAACAACAATCAACAATTTTATCGACAGAACGGGGTCGCAAAGATTTATAGGCAATATAGGTACGATCTATACTACCTGTCCTTCCGCCCGCCCGAACCCCAAAAGAACTTTCAGCCCATGAACCGTTCCTACCTCACCTCCGCCCTCAGCGGCATCGCCGAATCGAAGGGCTACGCATTCCGCTCCGCCCCGCAGGAGTACATGAACTCGCTTGTCGGTCGCTATCCTGCCGCATTCATGCCCTATCCGGAGTTCCGTTCCATGGAGGGTCGCCGCCGCGGCAAAATCACCTACCGTATGACGCTGCATCTGCTCGCCGACGGCGCACACCTCTCGCCCGCCGACCGCGAACGGTCGCTCGACCGTCTCGAACGCGACATGCTCGACATATTCTGCTCGCTGTCATCGCGAGAAAGGGTTCTTTCGATAGAAAACCTCTCTCTGTCGCCCTCCGCACTCACCCTCACCACCCACGGCGAACTCGCGATGACCGCCACGGCGGATGTGGTTTCGCTCTTCGGCGAGTCGGGCGAGGTCATCACGGGAACAGGTAATATAGGCAAAATAAGTAATATAGGAAACTAACCCTGCCCCCGCCGTACTGCCTATTCTGCCTATATTGCCTATAATACCTATTCTGCTTATTCCATTACCCCTAACCGTCATGAAATTCACCACCCAACCCCAAAATCTCTCTCCGGTCGATGCCGGACTGGTCTACGCTTTCGACACCGAGAGCGACGAACCCCGCGACGTGCAGGTGTCGGTTATCGAGTACGACTCCTACGAAACCGTCGGTCGCCAGACGCTTTACGGCGTAACGGACGGTTCGTTCGACATCGCCCCCTACGTCCGCCCGTTCATGGAAATGCGACCGACGATGGAGCGCGGAACCGCCCTCGCCGAAGCCCAATGCTATCAGTTCGTCGTCGAAATCGACGGCGTGCAGTCGCGGATACTCACCGTCTCCGACAACCGCGTCGATGTCGTCGCAGGGTCGTGGCTCTCGACGATGACCGAACACCGCCGCATCTGTCACGGCGGGCGCGACGAAATCCGCCTGTTCTGCCGCCCCGGCGAGATGCTGGACGCGAGCGTCGTGTCCGACGACGGAATGACGATGAACAGCATTCTGGAACCCGAGAACGGCGCGGCGGTGCTGCGCATCGACACCCGCGATTTTCCGGAGGACGCGAAGACGCTGGAAGTGCGCGTCGTATGCAGCAGCAGATTCGTGCGCTCCGTCTACTATTCGTTCGCCAGACGCTATCCGGACGACATGTGTCTGGTCTGGCTATCCTCGGTCGGGACAGTCGAACGCTACACGTTCCCCATCGTACGGAGCATCGAACGGAACACGACGCGCACCGCCGTCGTCGGAGCCGACGGAAGCCGCCGCACCGTG
This sequence comes from uncultured Alistipes sp., assembly GCA_905213895.1. Taxonomy (GTDB): domain Bacteria; phylum Bacteroidota; class Bacteroidia; order Bacteroidales; family Rikenellaceae; genus Alistipes. The sequence continues at coordinate 3,011 of CAJMKE010000014.1, read as the reverse complement.
GGCTGCGAATCGGAGCAGTGCATACGCATCGTCTCCGACTTCGAGCGGCGCGGCGTCATCGAGGCTCTCGCCGACATCGCACGGTCGCCGAAAGTGTGGGTCGAGGGCGCGCTGACATTCACCGAGGTCGAGGTGCTGACCACGGCATCGACGCTCTACGAATACGGCAGACCGTGCTTCATCGAAATCGATTTGCGCATCGCCGGCGGAAAGGAGGCGGGACTATGATGCGCCTCTATGTGGACGACCGGCTGTGCGACCTCGCCGCCGATGTGGCGATACCGGTCGGATTCGATGCCGCCGACATGTCCGATGTTGCCGCGGGGCGCAGCGGACTGTCGCTCACTGTGAAACTGCCCTCGACACCCGCCAACGACGCCGTCTTCGGTCGCGCGCTCGACCCCTACGCCGCCGAACGGTTCAACGCCGCGCACCATGCGGCGCGCATCGAGGCGGGAACGGCGGTCCTGTTCTCGGGAACGGCATATCTCCTCTCGGCATCGTTCGGCACGCCGTCGGGCGGGGCTGTCTACGAGGTGCGCATCACGGGCGGTGCGGCGCAGTGGGCGGAACATGCGGCGCGGACGACGATAGGCGACAGCAACATAGAGTTCTCCATGCGGCTTACGCCCGATGAAATCGCCGCCACATGGCATGGCGGCGACCGTGCGGTGCGGTTCCTGCCCGTGTGCCGCGACACGCGGTTCTTGGGGCTGTCGCCGTCGCTGCTGCCCGTAGAACGCGTCATGATGACCGACGACTACCACCCGTTCATCTCGGTGGCGGCACTGGTGCGCAGCATATTCGAGGATTCGGGCTACCGTCTGCGCAGCGACTTTTTCGACGGCGACTACGCGAAATCGCTCTATGCCTCCGGTTCGTATGCGTCGGTCGATACGTCGCGGCAGCGCGAGAGGGCGGATTTCCTCGCCCGCCGAAGCGCGAAGGTCTCCGCCGACGCCGATTTCTTCGGTCGCGTGTTCGCCTCGCCGTCGGTCGCTAAACACTCGGTGGGCAACATCGTCGATACCGCCGACCCGCAGGCTCCCGACGAAAACGGCAACGCGATGAGCGACACTTTCGCCGTCGGAGAGTGCTTCTTCGTGGATGACGACGGCTACGCATGCTTCTCGCCGCCGATTACCGCGAATGTCGGATTCCTGCTCCATCTGGAATACGAAACCTCGTTCCGCATCGTCTCGCGCCGCCGTTTGAAGGGCTTCGACCGCATCGCGCTCATCGGCGGGCTGAACGTCGAATTCACCCTCGCCAACTCCTATGCCGACCACCGCAGCGCGCCGGTTGCCGGCAACCGCTACCGCGCAATCGTCTTCGACCACGAGGCGGGACGCACTTATTCGCTGCGCCGCGGACTGTTCGAGATAGCGGTGTTCGCGTCGCGGTCGGCGTCGGCGACGATTCCTTCGGGGGCGACGGTAGGCGAGTGCAGGCTTCTCTACCGCGATTCGGCGACTGCGTCATGGAAGCCTTACGAGGGCGACTGGGCGTTGTATTCCGGCTACGTCGAGGAGTGCGGCACGCTCGCCGTGCAGACCGACATCCGCATCCCGCCGAGCGAAATCGCCGCACGGTCGAAACTGCTGTTCGACAAAATCGTTTTCAGCGGTGCGGAGGAGGGCATGACGCTCACCCTCGGTCGCGGATGCTCGCTGCGCCCCTATTTTTCGGAGTGCGCGGGCTACGGCTCGACGCTGACGTTCGCCGACATCGCCGCACGACGGATAAGCAGGCTCGACTTTCTCGCGGCGGTGTGTCATCTGTTCAACCTCGTCGTCTGGACCGACAACCGCACCAGAACCGTCCGCATCGAGCCTATGGAGCAGTTCTACGACGATTCCGAGGCGTTCGATTGGAGCGACCGCATCGACCGTTCGCAACCGATGGTTCTGTCCGACATCGGTATCGACGCTCCGCAGTATCGGGTGTTCGGCTATCTCGAAGGCGATGCCGCGACCGCCGAACTCGACGCCTCGTCCGACGCGCCGCTCGGCGTGTGGCGGAGCGAAAATCCGCTTTACGGCACGAAGCAGACCACGCGGCAGATGCGCAATCCGCTCTTCACGACCACCGTCAATACCGATTCCGTCGTTGCGACCGCACCTTCGGCGTCGATGATGCGCGTCGGCGGTTCGGACGACGGCGACCCGCAGCAGTCGGCATCCTCGATGCTCCGCATAGTCCGCTATCTCGGCATGCACCCGCTGCCGGCGCACGAGACGTGGGGTTATCCCCACGATGACGCGGGCTACCCGCTGGCGGCGTTCGTCTTCGGCGGCGACGAGCATTGCGAGGGCTTCACGCTCGGTTTCGAGGACCGCGACGGGCATACGGGGCTTCACCGCTACTACGACGACATGCTCGACCGCGAGCGTATGCGCCAGTATCTGACCGTGTCGCTGCGCCTCGCGCCCGAGGACATCGCGCGGCTCTCCGCCCCCGACGGCTGCTCGCCGTGGATAGGCAGCACGTTCCTTTTCACCGTGAACGGCGAGAGTTCGCGCTACCGGCTGTGGAGCGTCGGTGCCTACGACCCGTCGGCACCATCGACCGAATGCCGTTTCATAAGGCTTATGGAGGACCGGCGATGAAGAAGTGTTGCGACCGCTCCGCCTTCGCCCCGCTCGCAATCGAGATGCGCGGATTGAGCAGCGACGAGGTACTCGACCGCCTGTGGCGCGAAGGGCTTATCGACACGGCTGCGCTCGAACGCAGGGCGATGCGCCGCGAAGTGATGCGGCGTGTGCGGTCGGGCGAGACCAAGTGTCGGGCGATGGACGCCGTCGCCGCCCGCTTCGGCTGCTCCTACGAGAAGGTCCGCGCCGAAATCTACCGGAAATCATAAGAGAGAACCGGGAGATTTGGGAGAACTGAGAGTTCTGGGAATTCTGGGAATTCTGGGAGTTCTGGGACAACTGCGAAATATCTCCTAATCCCCGGGGGCGGGGGGGGGGGGGGGGGGGGGGGGGGGGGGGGCGGGGGGGGGGGGGGGG